>CAZQNZ010000106.1:0-8455 GCA_964594615.1 uncultured Planctomycetia bacterium | reverse complement strand
CATGGAAGAAGCGGCGCCGGAAGGCGACCTGTTTGCCACGTTCACCGGAAACACCGCCGTGGTGCGCCGGGAACATTTCGAACAGATGAAAGACGGCGCCATTCTGTGTAACGGTGGCCACTTCAACGTCGAAATCGACCTGGAGGACCTCGAGGATATGGCGAACAACGTTGAGGAAGGCGTTCGTGAACACGTCGACGCCTACGAACTCGACGACCGGACCTTGTACGTGCTCGGGGAAGGTCGTCTGGTCAACCTGTCCTGCGCCGACGGTCACCCGGCCTCGGTGATGGACATGAGTTTTGCCACGCAATCTCTTACCTGCCTGCACGTGATCGAAAGCGGATTTGACGAGGAGCCGGACGTGTATCCGGTGCCCGAACATGTCGAAAAGGAAGTGGCATCGCTGAAACTCGGCACGCTTGACGTCGACATCGATCAGCTGACCGATCGCCAGGAAGAGTACCTGAACCAGGCGGGTGAAGGCACGTAGGATCGTTGAACGATTTGTTCATAGAAACCTTGCAACCTGTGCAGGGGTGGTATATCATAAGACTTCGCTCCCGAAGTGAAGAATTGTTACTGAAACTGCCATGAATCAACGAGAAGGTGCGTTTACGCTCGTCGAGCTTCTGGTGGTCATCACCATCATTGGAATCCTAGCAGCCATTGTCATGCCGTCCCTGATTAGCGGTCGGAAAAATGCACGACTGATGCAGTGTGGGGAACGGATGGGAGAGATTTACACCAATATCCAGAGCTATCGGGCCAGCAACCAGTCAAGTCCCCCTGCGCTCGGCGGTCAGGAAGCCACGAACTGGGCCATGTTTCTCAAGGATAATGATAAAGGTTCCGGAGGGTTGAATAATGAGGTGTTTTTCTGTCCTGTGATGGCTCGAGTCAGTAAAGAGATGGACCTCTCGGCTGACGACGGTGATTTTATGTACAACGTCACGAGTGAGGGGATGAGCGCGCTTTCAAGTGCGGCTCCTTCGGATCTGCCGCTGATAGCGGACTGTGTGAAGTCGAACCAGAAGGTATCGAACCACGGTCCTACGGAGGAAACGGGTATCAACGTTCTCCTGAAGAACAGCAGTGTGAAGCGTGCTAAGAAAGGCATGGATCTCTTTGATAAGACGATGAAGCAGAACATGGTTGGTGGAGCGGACACGGGGAACATGAACTGTCCTCCGCCGGCTCAGTCGAAAAGCGAGTCGAACAGCAATGATGAGCAATCCGGATAGGTCAATTGTATAGATCTTCATCCATAGGGAACCCATTGGTTGATCCGGGACTCTGGTAAAGAAGGTTGAACAGACAGCGAGCCGATGTGAATCGGCTCGCTTTTTTTTATTGATCCCCTCCGCCACGCCGTCATAAGGGTCCATATCGGAGAGGTTCAACCGAATGGCAGACCGCTTCAGGAAGGGGGTTTCATAATGGTGGAAACGATGGAGAGGTTTATTTATGATGGAAAAAAACATTTTGAGTTGTTTTTGAATGCTCTCAAATTAACGGGTTTGTCCGAATCATGAAGAAACAAATCTGTGCGACCATCATGCTGTTCAACATGATCTTGCTTCTGGCGTCCGGTACAGTGAAAGGGCAGGAGTTCGAAACGAAGGCACAGACCCGTCAGTCCTGGTCGCTGGAATTTACAGCGGATGCACCACAGCTATACGTGCACAAGGACGCCCGTGGGAATCGCACCACATATCTTTATGTCACGTATAGAATACGCAATAATTTTGGCAGAGCAGTTCCTCTGGAGCCTCATTTTATTCTCGAAACGGATCACGACACGTTTTACCCGGCCAGTGCAAACCCGGAGGTAGAGCATGGGATTATCAAGCAGGAGGCGAACCTGCGAGGATTCTCGGAGGGGGTCCAACGGATCAAGGTGAAGAATCTGAAACAGGACGGACGATACCTGAGCGTGGATGATATCAGTCGGGGGTTCTATCTGCGACATCAACTGGGGGAGGGGACGAGTGAATTCGATATCGCGCCTCTGAGGATTCGATCGTTTGAAACCCAGGAAAACTCCGACGGACGTATTCCGTATCAGGTGTATATCAAACCGGGCCCGGCCGATCGAAATGGGGAACCATACAATCGTCGCCTGACGGAGCACCCGGCAGAAGTGACCGGGTTACTTCTGTTCAAGGGAGTGGATCTCAACACACGAGAACTGACCTTGAAGGTAGGGAATTTAATCGATCCCATTGTTCGTGTTCAACAGTTTGACGTGCAAAATCCGCGTAAGTTCCGGCTGGAACCTCACACGCTTTATCTCAATTGGGACTGGAACATACCGGCGAATGCGAAACCCAATCAAGCCCCGGATTTCGTTCACCGCGAGATGAAGCAGGAACGATTCGGACCGGTGGCGACTCGGGAAACACTTCGTTCACTCATCGATTTACTTGGAACCGATCCGGGTGAAGCGTCGGAATCGGGTTCCAAAGGTCACACCATGAAGAGTGTGGCGCTTTCAACGTTACGGGACTTAACGGGTCAGGATTTTGGTTATAACCCGGCCACCAGTCGGTCAGAAAATCGAGAGGCGCTGAAAAAATGGAATCGTTGGTGGTCGCAGAATAAGCATGATCTGTTGTACATCCTGGAAAAGACAGAGCCCATCGGGACCGATTCGGATCTGTTTTACTCTTACCCCGAGCCACGTTACATCGTGCTGAAAAAACGATCCAATCAGACGGGCAAGGAATCTCCACAGGACCTGTTTCAATCCGTTCGCTCCGCCTGGAACAATCAGAACTGGCAGGATGTCATGAACTTACTTGAGGTCGAGCAGCGAAATAAGAAAACAATGAAGAAGCTTTTCCAGCGATTTGGTTACACGGCCGAGCTCGGCATCGCTGAGAACTACCAGGAAACGGACGTCGAAGGCCAGCGGATCGTCAATTTCAAACACCAGGGATCCACCCGTAAACTCGAGCTCGTTCAGCAGGACAGCGGATGGTTCTTTCGTCTTCTATCCGAAAAGTGAACCGGTGAGTCCGTCCAGCCTCACCATATTTGGGCTGGTGATCGGTTCTGGATTTTCACCGCTGGATGCAGAAATCGTGTGCTGCAAATTGACATAATGCCCCTCATCGTGTAGGGTAAAAATCCGTACTGTTCATGATGAAACCGGGTTTGCGTTTCAGCTTATTAACTGGAAGGGTTGTCATTACTTATACTCAGGAGGGTTCACGAATGTTCCGTCGATGGTTGGCTTTATTATCTCTGGTGATGGTCGCGCTAATTTCTGCCACCGTCGTGGCGCAGGATTATGACTCCCTGCGTGAATATCATGAAGTGGAACTGGGAGAGCTCAAAAAGCAGCCCCAGACGTACAAAAACACCGAAGTGCAGTTCAAGATATATTTTCATCAAATCGACAACGTGTGGTCTCCGTTTTTCTCCCCGTTTGCCGACGGAAACTACGTTAACTTCTCGGGATGGAGTGCTGAGAAACATCTCTGGAAAAAAGAGCACATGGTTCAGGATTTTCCATTCCTCTACATTCGAAATGAAGCGGGGTCGGTCGATGAGTTGCTTTCAGCGAACAAGTACGATCTTCTACGGATCAAAGGAACTGTAAAGAGTGCCTTCGAATCCCATCCCTGGATTGAGGTTCGTCACATTGATGTCATTCGACGAAATGCTTTAACGAAAAAACAACTGCAGTTCCTCATACTGGGCGGACAAGCTCATAAAAATGATCAGCCGACGGAAGCCACGCGATATTTTGAGAAGGGGCTGAAAACCAATCCGATGACGGCTTATGATCAGGCAGAGGTGCTCAAGCATCTTGCCATCAATTACTACGAAGCGCATGATTACCGAAATGCCATTCGTGGTGTGGAACGGTACGAAGACGTGACGGGAAAACGAAATGATCTCCTTCATCGAGTTCGGAACCGATCCCGGGAGTTAATGAAGATGTCCCCGGAGGAACGGAACGCGGAACTGAAGGAGGAGCGGGATGACGGGGTTCAGGAGGAGAAACAGACCGGTCTATTACCGGAGTTTCAGCCGTCCGCAGATCTAGATCCATCCACACTGCAACAGAAGTACACCACCTTACTGTCACGACACGAGCAGTTACTTCGTGAGCATCAGTCCATGCAAAATAAGCACGCCTCCATCAAGGAGAAAAATACTGAATTGACACAACGCCTGTCAAAAACCGAGAGGGAAGTGGCGTCACTCAAACAGCAAAAGAAGGAGTTAGAACAAAAGTTATCACAAGTTTATCAGAAGAATGCTCGGTTGCTGGCGAAGTTGCGAAAGATGGATCGTGAACGAGGGCCGAAGAGCAAACAATCGTTTTCGGCGGATCGCGCATCGGATCAGCATGCAACGGATCGGACCGTCGACCAATCGTCATCATCAAATCGTTCGGGTTCGTCCGAGTTTCAGGAAGAGCGGGAAAAGTTGCTGAGCCGGATTCGAATCTTAAAACGTCGTAATCAATCGCTTCGAACTGAAGTAAGCACTCTGTCCGGGCAACGAAAAAAAGCACAGCAGGAAATTGAACGGCTGCAAGATCAGGTTCGTCTCAAAACAAGTGCAGCAGCTGCTTCAGAAACGTCTCCGAACTCGTCGGCAGATCATGGATCGTAGTTGAATTCTATGTTACCTGCCGTTTGTAGGACCTTACTGGCAAGGGGCAATATGCTAACCGGGTCAAATGGGGACAGCTAGATAGCGGGGTTGATTCTAAAACGTGCAGTAACAGCAATATTGACGTATCCGGGTCGGTTCATTCCACACCATCCTGAGGAAAGGCAGAAGGACAAGTAAACAGTTGTTGCTCTTCGGCCTTATTTTCTTCCTATTGCGCTCACCGGGTCAAATGCGTACAGTTGGTATTCTGTTTGGAACCATTCTGGTCGTCTTCGCGGGGTACGGTCTGATGTACACCACAGGGAAGAACGAGACGAAGCAGAAGGCCTTGATAGAGCTTGATGGGAACCAGCTCGTGAAAGCACCGATTCTCGGGACCGATGTGTCCGGGTTTCCGGATCAGGGACTTGTGGATCAGGAGGGGGCATCCGTTAAAATTGCTGATCTGAAAGGGAAGCGAACCTTGATCAGTTTTATCTACACCAGCTGTCCGGATGCAAAGATGTGTCCGCTCATTACAGAGAAGATGAAGGAGATTCAGAACGAGACGGGAGAACCATATCGGGACCAGATTCAGTTTGTTTCAGTGACGTTTGATCCGGAGACGGATACGCCCCGAACGCTAAAGCATTATGCTACCCAAAAGAACGTGAATCTTGAGAACTGGTCATTCTGGACCGGACCGTCAAACACGATCCAGGCATTGATGGATCGGTTCGAGGTGACGACGAAGGCGAATTCCGAAAAAGATACGATCATTCATAACATGCGAACATACATTCTGGACCGCAAATTAAACATTCGATATGCCTGGAAGGGAAGCAGATGGTCCGTGGACGATGTGAAAAAGGCACTGATTCAAGACGAGTAATCGTCTGATGTTCAACGACCAGCCGGTTTCAGTGGGGTGCTGGTTCAATTCATCGACCGGTCCCTTTCCGTGATCGAAAAAGACGGAACGGGGGATTGTTGAATGGACGGTTACTTTCAGGGGAATGTTCATGAACCGGGTGGATCAATGTTTGTTATTGCTTTCCGGTCTATTGCTGACAGCCATTTTCCTTTTTATTGCATGGAACGGGGAGGAAGCACCTCGTGATCGAGTCTCCGAAGACAACGAGCATCCCGGTCGGCGGGTGTTTCAGGAACAGGGATGTAACGCATGTCATTCCGTAGATGGGTCACCGAATACAGGCCCAACGATGCGGGATCTGTTCGGTTCCGTGCAGCGAATGCGTGATGGATCCACGGTCCAGGTTGATGAACCGTACATGCGAACGTCAATCCGTCATCCGGAGCGGCGAATCGTCGAGGGGTATCCCGATAATATGCCTTCTTATGATCATCTGTCGGAGCAGAAGGTCAAGCGTCTGATTGCCTATCTGAAGAAACTTTCCGGAACGAAGAACCATGGCCCATAAAGAAAGCGATCATGGAGAGGACACACCGTCTCATAAAGCATACTACCGGGATCTGCGTCGTGATGGCAAGCGATTGGGAATGGGTTTATTCATCACCGTTGAAGGAATGTTTTTCCTCGGTTTGATCATGTCGTATCTCCTTCTAAAAGCTATTCACACCGCCCCGAGTCCGCAGGCTCTTCAACAGAATACACTCGTCTGGTTGTGCGGATCCGTAGGTCGAACCCCTCCGGATCAGAATTACTGGTTACCGGAGGGGTTGAAGCTTCCGGTGATAATTACAGCGATGAACACGGGGGTTTTGTTGCTCTCTTCGTATTTTATGTATCGGGCGGTACAGGTCGCGAGGGAACATCACTTAGATCAGGTGACGCGCTGGTTGCGAATCACGGCCGCAATGGGAGTGGCATTCGTACTCGTACAGGGATATGAGTGGAGTAGCATGCTGGCATATGGATTGACGGTTGATCCTGGAGAAGGGGCAATCTTCGCTGCTCTGTTCTACACGATCATCGGTGCACATGGAATTCATGTGCTGGGAGGGGTGTTGTTTCTTCTGTTTTGTACCCAACAGGTCCTGTCCGGGAGACACGACCGTGAAGAAGACATTCAGCGACTCGTCATATGCAGGAATTACTGGTTCTTCGTGTGTTTGCTCTGGCCCGTTTTGTATGGACTGCTTTACTTCGAATAAACGTCGAATAAACGTCCTTCTACGTTTATTGGAGAGGCACGGAGCCAGTACACCCCGTTCATGCACGGAGATACCTGCGCACCGGGGGAAAAGGAAGGGCAGTTGAATATTGCTGTGGGACGGTTACCGGATCTTGCTGGCGATGTTTCGAACTCCTTTAGACAAGCCTTCCGCGTTGTCCACAATATCGAGCAGCTTGTCCAGTTCGTCCCAGTCCAGAAGTTTGGCCGTTAACATCACCTGGATACGGACCTGAGGATGGCGATCCTTCTTGAACTGCTGAAGGATGCGGTTGCGCAATTGTTTTCTATCCTGTCCGTCCTGAAAAAGGCTTTCCGAAGCTCGGATGGCCGTTTTTCGAACGTAGGGGTGAGAATCCTGAAGGGCTCCGGCAATAAGCGTTTCGTTCAGTGCCTTGAGCCCCTCGAGGGTCCATAGTGCATGAATACGGCCCAGGTGGTTTTGATGGGAGGCGACCATGTTCCGCAGTTTGTTGGCGACGGACTTGTCCTGACGGAGAATGATCTGTCGCTGAGCCATGTTCCGGTACCATCCATTAGGGTGGGCAAGGTTCTGGACAAGTTTCGAGGAGGGTTGATCATACATTTTTGGCGGTGTCGGACGGTCTGATTGGAACTTCTGGTGTGAAAGGCGCCAGATTCGTCCATGTCCAATCACTTTGTGAAGCTTGTATTTTTTGACCACCTTCCTCAGATAGGAACCTTTTCCCACCCAGTTTCCTTCCTGGATAATGCCCCGGTACATGTCGACGATATACGTGGTTCCGTCCGGGGCGGTTTTGATGTTGACCGGACGAAACAACGGATCCGTGGATCGGATAAATTCCGCTTTTTCATAGGGATTATTCAGATAGGTGACCCCTTCTTTTTTGCTCACTTTTCCCCGGCGGATCAGGCGTCCCACCGGTTCGGCGAACAGCAGATCGCCTTTAAGCTGTCCCGGCAATCTGTGGCCTCGGACAATTTCCTGGCCGCAGGTGGCGGTAAAGTGGTTGAGTGTTTTATTCTTCTTTCGAAACCGACCCTGAGCCCCTTGAACGTCCGGGATGGCCACAAGTGGATACACGGTTTTCCAGTTTTTCCCGGTTTCTCCGTCGATGCTGAACGATCCATATGCAATCGGTTGCTGAAAATGAACTGGTCCCTGCTCACGACCGGCATTGACGAACCATGGCTTTCCATATTGATCCTGGGTCAGTCCCCACTGACCGTGACTGCCTGCACGTTGACCTTTTTTCGATCCATCCCAGTGTACTCTGAACCCATCGTACGTGGTGTAAAGCCAGTTGTCCATGGACCAGAGGGGACCGCTGGATTGATGTTCCAGGTTTCCCCCGTCATTAGTCCCTTTGAAATATACCGTTTTTTCATCCGCCTGAAAATCTCCGTCCGTGTCTTTGTATAGGTAGACTTTATCATCCCAGGTCTCGGAGATAAGCAGTTCCCCTTCGCGGAGGGCAAGGAGCATGCGTGGTAGTTTCAGATGATCCGCGAACACCGTATGTTTATCGTATTTCCCGTCGTTGTTGGAATCGATATGGACGGAAACCCGGCTAACGGGTTTGTCCTGGTTCTTGCCATCGATATTCTGCATGTAGGTCCGCATCTCCGCCACGTACATGCGTCCATTGGCGTCGAATTCGATGGCAACGGGTTCCTTGATGTAGGGTTCCGTCAGGACGGGT
>CAZQNZ010000105.1:0-8499 GCA_964594615.1 uncultured Planctomycetia bacterium | reverse complement strand
TTAACGAGGGCGTACGTCCGGCCATTAATGTAGGCTTGTCCGTGAGCCGAGTGGGTGGAGACGCTCAGATTGGGGCCATGAAGGACGTTGCCGGTGATCTACGACTGGAACTTGCTCAGTTCCGGGAGCTTGAGGCGTTCTCACAGTTTGAGTCCGAACTGGACGAGGCGACTCGTGCCAAACTCCAGCGTGGGCAGAAAATGGTGGAGACGCTAAAGCAGGATGAAAATGATCCAATGACGGTGGAGGAACAGGTTGTGGTCATTTATGCCGCCACCGGTGGTTTTCTTGCGGACGTTCCGGTGGATCGGGTTATCGAGTTTGAAGAGACGTATCTTGAGCACATACATGAGGATTATCCGGGTATTCTCAAGGAAATTAAGGAAGAGCAGGAACTGACCGATTCCATTGAGGAACAGCTCGACGACGCGATTGAATCCATCAAGTCCTCCTTCCTTGAGGAAGTCCCGGATGAAGAAATCGAGGAGGCTCGGCGTCTCGCGCAGGTGCAGCAGGAGGCGACGGAAGAGGAAGAAACGGAAGAGGACGAAGAGCTTGTGGAAGCATAAACAAGGTTCGGTTCCTCTTGTTTTCCGCTCGACTTATCAACAGTACTCCAGAACAGGGACGTAAAAATGGGACAGACCACGCGACAGATTCAACGACAGATCAAAGGCGTTAAGAACGTCAAGCAGATCACCCACGCCATGGAGATGGTATCTGCGGCCAAGTTAAAGCGGGTGGAGCAAAAACTGGATTCGATACGTCCCTATTGGGATCGCGTCCGAGAGATCTTTGGACGTTTGATTGATGTCCTTGATGACCCCGAAAGTGATCTTTTGAGGGAACGAGATGAGATTGAACGCGTCGGTCTGATTGTCATTGCCGGGGAGAAAGGGCTCTGTGGAAACTACAATGACGATGTCTTCTCACGGACTCAAGAGTTCCTGGATTCGTTTTCTGATGATGTCGAAAAGGGGTTTATCGCCATCGGGAAGAAAACTAAGAAATGGTTGAGAGATCGCCCATATCCCGTATATGACACTCGGACGGACCTCCCAACGGAACCGTCTTTTGAACTCGCACGTGGCATTTCCGAGCTTGCGGAGACTCGATTCCGGGATGGTACTTTTGACGAAGTCCACGTGGTTTATACCGAATTCGAGAATGCCATGAATCAACATCCTGAAACATTTCAGTTTCTTCCCGTGCGGCCGGAGGAGCTTCTCGATACCGATCAAGGAAAGGAGGCGGACGAGGAGGTCGACGAGTATATCTTCGAGCCGGACCCGGACGCGCTACTTGACGTGTTCCTCCCGAAGTATGTGAACATGCTTTTCTATACAATACTCCTCGAATCGCTGTCCAGCGAACACGGGGCCCGGATGGTTGCCATGAGAGATGCCACGGACAACGCGGAAGAGAAGATTGACGACCTCACTCACACGTATAATCAGGCCCGTCAGGAAACCATCACGCGGGAGCTGCTCGACATTGTCGGTGCCGTAAATGCACTTGAAGGTGAAGAACGATGAGCCTGTCGTATCCCTCATACATTCTTGAATGGTGGGGGCTATATTGATGGGAAGAAATTCTTCGTTTATGACGAAACTCGATACGTATTGGACGTAAAACTTTGTAGCTTATACATTCAACGGGAAGTAAACATGACAGACGAACAAACCCTGACAGAGACAGATGAGCCGAAAGATCAGCACGAGGGCGAACCGGAATCCGTCGGGAAGGTCGTTCAGGTTCTCGGTAACGTCGTAGACGTTCAGTTTGAGACGGAGGATGACCTTCCTGAGATCTACGATTGTCTCACGATTACAGACGAAGAGAAAGGCTTTGATCTGGAGCTTGAGGTTGAACAGCACATCGGAGATCGCACCGTACGGGCGATCGGTCTGGATTATACCGATGGCCTTGTTCGTGGTATGGAGGTTGAAAACACCGGTGAACCGATTCAAATCCCGGTTGGACGTGAGACGCTCGGACGCTTGCTCGATGTCACCGGCCAACCGATCGACAATGCCGGTCCGATTGACGCCGATACGCACTATCCGATTCACCGGGACTTCCCGACTCTGGAAGAACAGGAGCCGACCCCGAATCAGTTTGTGACCGGTATCAAGGTCTTCGACCTGCTGACACCGTTTCCAAAGGGTGGGAAAATTGGTCTGTTCGGTGGTGCAGGCGTCGGAAAGACGGTGCTGGTCTATGAACTTATACGAAATATTGCCATTGAGCACGGTGGGTTTTCGGTCTTCTCGGGTGTTGGTGAGCGAACCCGGGAGGGAAACGACCTCTGGCTGGAAATGCAAGAACATGGTATTCTGGACAAAACGGCGCTATGCTTTGGTCAGATGAATGAACCCCCGGGATGTCGTTTCCGGATCGGGTTGACCGGTGTGACAATCGCCGAGTACTTCCGTGAGATGGAAGGACAGGACGTCCTGTTTTTTATGGACAACGTGTTCCGATTCGTTCAGGCCGGTCAGGAGGTCTCCGCTCTCCTCGGCCGCATGCCCTCCGCCGTGGGATATCAGCCGACACTCGCGGAGGACATGGCCAATCTTCAGGAACGAATTACCAGCACCAAAAAAGGTTCGATTACGTCGATCCAGGCGATTTATGTGCCCGCTGACGACATTACCGATCCGGCACCTGCAACAACGTTTGCTCACCTTGATGCAACCGTTGTTCTGGAACGGGACATGGCGGAAAAAGCCCTGTATCCAGCGGTGAACCCGCTCCGATCGAATTCGAAATTACTTGATCCACGGGTGCTTGGTGATGAACATGTGGAAGTTGCTCAGGAAGTTCGTGAGATTCTGCAGCGTTACGAAGATCTACAGGACATCATCGCCATTCTGGGGATGTCGGAGCTTTCCGAGGAAGACCGTCGGACCGTACAGCGCGCACGCCGAATTCAGAACTTCTTAACCCAGCCGTTCCACGTGGCGGAGAAGTTCACGGGCACGCCAGGGGCATTTACGGAAGTGGATGAAACGGTCAAAGGCTTCAAGCAGATCGTAAATGGTGAGCATGACGATGTCCCCGAGGATGCATTCTACATGGTCGGCAACATCGAGGACGCATTGAAAAAAGCTGAGGAAATGGACTGATGGATGAGAATAAATTTCAACTGGAAATCATCACGCCCGAGGAAGAAATCTTCTCCAGTACCATCTATTCCCTTCGTGTCCCTGCCCACGATGGTGACCTCGGTGTGTTACCCGGTCACGCCCCTCTTCTCGCGTCATTGAAGCCCGGGATCGTTTGGGTTCGACGTTCAGAAGGCTCCGATCGCTGGGAGTATTTTTCCATCACAGGAGGATTTCTTGACGTGGGGCCGGAACAGACCATCGTCCTCGCCGATGCCTGTGAACGACCGGAAGAGATCGATCTTGATCGGGCTCGGGAGGCGTATATCCGTGCATTTAACCGGTTACATGCCGGGGAAGAAGCTGAAGATACGGATCGGGAACGGGCGGAGAGTGCGCTCCTCCGCGCGCGTGCACGTCTTGAGACTGCCCAAGAGGCGGGTGAAGATGTCGACATTCCTCAAATGCTGGATTAATCCAGAGAGGTCAGCCCCCGTATCTGGCATTTCCGACAGATCAGAAACAACCTGAGTAATCCCTGGAATCTTGCAAGGGGTTGATGTCCAGAGGCCTCTACCAAGCAGTATATTTCAGATATCATACATTCCGGATCGGTCTTCAATAGCCAGCCTCCACATAAAGGGAGATGCGTAACAGGAAGCCGGATCGGAAAGGATTTGCTTGATAATTATTACGAATGTGGTAATGTAAAGATTCTGAAGAGAAATCGTTCCTACTTAAACTATTGCATGCATCATAATCGCTCCACACCTAATAGCGAGTGGATGAATCAGGACGGATTTACACTGATCGAATTGGTCATATCCGTGGCCGTTCTTTCGATTGCCCTCACCGGGCTGGTGACGACTCTTTATCGATCCATACAGCTTGATAACTCCTTCAAGAACAGAAGTATTGCTCTCCAGGGTGCTCAAAGTATGATGTCGCAGGTCAAGGCCCAGCCACGCAGAAATAATGGAAAACTGCTTAAGGAGTTTATTGAAAATATTGACGATGATCCGACCGACAGCAAGAATGAGTTTGACGTGTCCGGCCTGGAGCCGGATGTCACCGCTGAAGGCGAGGTGTTCTACGAAGACAAAGGTGGATACGTCCGGGTGGATATCATCGTCCGATGGAATGACCAGATGGGTCAGCAGGATGTAGCCATTACCGGAAACTTTTATACGTATGACAAATCCTGAATGAACCGCATAACGTGCTTACGGAAAACCGGTTTTACATTGCTTGAAGTCATTATTGTGCTGGCTCTGTTCTCCACCATCATGACGGCGACGTTGATGACCTTGAACTCGTCGTCGACGATACAGCAGTCCCAGCAACAACAGACGGCGATGCAGACGAGTTCCCGTCAGATTCTGAATGACATCAAGAAACACCTCAGTGAAGCGAACCTGTCCACCAATGAAGTTGATACGCGTATGCGGTGGCACTTTCAGGATGAGTGGGAAACGTACGATAAATTTCACACCTGGGTGTACACCCGGAAACCCAATTCCTCCAGCGATTATTACCCGGCGCTCGTACAATGTCCGGAGCGAGTTTGTGGATGGGTCTGGGATGGGGCCAATTACAATCGGAAATACGAGAAATTCAACGTCAACTTTAATTATCAGGACGGCAGCGGAAGCCCCCTGTTCAATTACAATTTATACGACTCGTCCAATCTGGCTCTCATGAAGGGGTTTTCCCGGTCCGGCCGGATTTATAACAATCTCTTTGACCCGAACGAACACACGAGCAACGGGTTCAATCCATTTGCAAGTGGTTATGATCATACGACGGCTCAATGCATAAAAGGAAGCGGAGCTCGACTCAGTCCTTTCGTGCAACTGGACGTGCTGCAATTTCCAACGCCGCGAAGTGTGAAGGATGAATATATTACCAATGAGGGCAAGGGGCGAGGACCTGACTTTCAGGGATGGCTGATTTACGCTCCCTACTACGATCGACACCAGAAACGGCTGGAAATTCGTCGGTTTTCGTTGTTTGTACGCGATCTGTTCAGTACATTTCCCTGGAATGGCAATAGCGGTCCGAACTATCAATCCCCGGTCAATTCTATCGATTCCGTTGATGGAGACGTCATCGATGCGGCCGATTCGGCCGTGCCCATTCAAACCGATGACTATATCACGGATTATGGGACATACAATCAAATGGAAGAGGATGGGACCACCGGTGATACACCGCCGGACTGGCCGGGTGCAAAGCCCACGCTGATGCATCTGTTTGATTTCAACGGGAACAACCTGATTGAAACGGACGTGGACGCCGACGGAAATGACAAAATTACCTATGGTTCCACCCGTCCGGAGACGGAATCCACCATTGAGCAGTTCCGGCTTTATCCATCCACTTCCACGGTGAATACGTCCCGCTTTGCCGACTGGAGCAGTACCTCCGACATCAACGGTGTAAACGCTCTGGTGTACCATAAATACAGCGATAAGAACCTGCGTACGTCGGAGGGCGCGAATAAATATTATGAAATGGAGGTATATTACTTCATTGATCTAGCGACGGGCTGGACCCGATTCTATTACTACTGCAGCTGGGATGCTGCAAATACCGGCAACGACTGGTACTCGATTAACGCTTCCTTCATCCGAGAGCCTCATGGGGCGATGGACTCCTCCTTCCGGTCACATTTTTACATTCCATACACCGAATTTGGACGAAATTTCATCGGTCTGGATTTTTCGACGTCTCGAACATATCCGGGTGAGAGTTACGACGAAGATCAGGATAATGATGGGAATGATGATTATCCGACGATTTACGGTCTTCCTTCGGGAATCGATAAGTCCCAGAATTCCGTTCGAATCGGCATCATCATGGATGAAAAAACGTTGATCAACGGTCAATATCACTTTCCCTCCTTTCGTCAGGAAACGATGGTACCTCTTGTTCCATAGGGTGGTTTAGACTGATGGCTCAGAACGATCAAACGGACAATTCGGGGTGGAAGTTTCGATCCGCTTCCGATTCTTCCTCTTCAGGCGGAGATCGGGATCAGGCGGAGGCTGGACGGAATCCAGTTGGTGAGGCCCTGTCCTGGTTTCAGAACAATCAGCGACTGCTTCTTGGTTTTTCATCTTTCGTTCTCGTGTTTTTTGTGCTTCTGGTGTTTGCGTCCGGTCAATCGAACCGGCCGACGTATGACATTCCGGGTGGTGATATCGAACGGATTCAGGAGAAAAAACTGACCGAATGGTTCCAGGTGACGGAACAGCTTGTCGAGCGGCGGGAGGCGCTGGAGCAGTCGATGAACCCCGGTGGAACTCTGTTTACCTATTACACGGCCCTCGGAGAACGGGTGGAACTGCAAAGCGCAATAACAGAAATATGTGAGGACGAACTGATCTCCTTCGAGGAGTATCGATCACTGACCCACGAAATTGCGCTTGCGTCTCCTCTGCAGAACCTTCAGTCAAATCGAAAACGGAGACAGCTCACCAGTGAAGAAGGTACCGGATCGATGACGGAGGATAGTAAACAAGCGCGGATCCGACACAATCTCCGACTTTTATCAGAACATTACGATCGTTTTCAACGTGTATGGGACGATCTCAATC
The DNA here is from genome assembly GCA_964594615.1 of uncultured Planctomycetia bacterium. Classification (GTDB taxonomy): domain Bacteria; phylum Planctomycetota; class MHYJ01; order CAYXQY01; family CAYXQY01; genus CAYXQY01. The sequence continues at coordinate 1,793 of CAZQNZ010000105.1, read as the reverse complement.
AAGGGACCGAACGGCCCGGGACGGGGTGATACGTAAGGGCATCAAATTTGCCAATAAATCATTTATGTCGTATATTTAAAGCATATAGACAATCTTCTTCGAATTTTGAGGGCGTATTACATGAAAGAACAAGGCTGCACATCGGTGAATCAGCGCGGTTCCATTTTGATCGCAACCGTCTCGGTGATTGTTGTCGTAGCGGGGATTAGTCTCGTTTTGCTGCAGGGATCAGAGAACAACATCATCAGGTACCGTCAGGATCGACGCGAGGTGCAGGCGGATTACGTCGCGGATGCGGCCATGTCCATGATGATTGCCAAAATGAACAACGACTGGTTGACCACCACCGCTTATCCGGATCCCGGTACGATGACGAAAGACAGTTCGGATGATCCATTTATCATTCACTCCGGTGACGATGACCATGAACCGATGGAGGTGTTTGGGGCGAACCTCCGCGGGCATCCCAAATATGATCAAATCGATAACGATGGGGATGGAGATCTTTCGGATGCCCCTTCCGATAATGAACTCGTGGATCCTGCGGATGACGAAGTGGATGGTGACGGCTACTACAAAGGGGGCATTTACAGGGTGCAGGTGCGTGAGTGGGTCATGCAAGACTTCGGAAAAAAAATCGGGGCGGAGGACATCGATGATGATGGAGATGGCACCGTAGATGAACCGGGGGAGGTCAATGCGTATACCACCGACGATTCCCGTCAATTTACCATCGTTGTGGAAGCCTCCTATGGAAATTACACCATTGAAATGCGGGCGTTTACGAATGCGAACCAGACCTCGGATGACAAATTCGGCATGTACTCCGAGGGAAATCTTGAACTGAAAAGTAAGACGTATGTTGACAGTTATGATAGTTCGATCGGTCCGTACGGCGGTGCCAACGTCTCAGAGGATGGGAACATCGGTTCAGAAGGGGATATGACCCTGAAAAAAAATGCGGATGTTTACGGGGACGGCAAGTATGGAGGAACACTTGACAACAATGGGACCATTCACGGCGAAATATCGTCTTCCATTGATGATCATGACAACAAACTCTGGACGCTGACCCGTGATTTCGTCCATCCGTCGGATACGGAAACGGTTTCGCAGGGGACGACGGAAACCATCACAAATAACTACAAACGGTTGAATGTCGAGAAAAATGCTACGGCCGTCATTCCTGATGGGTCCACGCTCACGTTCGGGAAGAATGGGTCCGGAAGTGCAGCCATTCATTCCGCCGGAGATGGAGCGACCGTTGAGATCGGGAAAAGCTCACGTATTTTTATCGAAGAAAGCTGGACCGACGGAGCGGATACGAATATTGTGATCAATGGTCCGGATGCTTCCTCCTCGGATGACCCCACGGAAATTTACATTGCCGATACGTTTGAGACCAACAATCGGACCAACATCATCATCGACGGGCGGGTCGAGATGCATGTCGTTGATGAATTTGACCTTGGTTCGAAATCCGAGGTAAATGTCGTTTCCGGGAACACCACGGATTTTTCCGTTTTGGTGGGAGGAAACTGGATTTCGGCGACCGATGGGTCTGTTCTGGAAAGTTCAAATGGTTCGGAGCTCCGCATTAAACCGAAGTCCGACTGGATGGGTGTCCTTTATGCGCCAAATGTACAAACGGCCCGACTGTATCCCAAAGGAGATTTCTTCGGTTCTCTCACAGCGCAGAACATCGAAATGAAGTCCAAATTTCAGTTCCATTACGATGAACGCATTTCCGAATCGTGTGATCTTAAAGCCGTCACCTGTGCCTGGGTGGCGGA
>CAZQNZ010000104.1:0-8513 GCA_964594615.1 uncultured Planctomycetia bacterium | reverse complement strand
CACGACGGTGGACGTCTGAATCGTTGGAAACCGAACGGAGGTACCCGGACTATTCGACGTGCTGTTAATCGTAATCGTGTTCTGAGCCGGAAACGACACACTATTGTTCTTGGGCACCACCGAGAGCATAATTCGATCCGTTCCACGGACCACATGTGGCACCACATACAGTTGAAACCCGCTTTCCACCGGCGAGAACTCGGCTTCTTCAATGGACTGCGTTGTCGTCGTACTTCCAGCGGTGGCGGTTTCCGTTTCAATGGTGCCGTAATGGATTTCCTCACCGACAAACACCGTGGCCTTCTGCCCGTCGACAACCACCATTCGCGGAGCCTGCAAGACCCGGGTCTGCGTATCACGCTGAAACAGGCGAAGCGTCCAGTCCAGTGAATAATTGGTCAGGTACGGCCCGATCGAACCCCCCGCGATATCATCCCCGAAACTGAAGGGAAACTGTGTCGTTTCACTGTTGTTAGGAGGGGGTGCGGACGACGATGCGACCTCCGTCCCCACCTGGGCTCCTGTCAGGCTGGAGGACCCGGCCGTGTTCAGCTGCAAGCCGAGATCACGAAGATACTGGTTGCTCGTCGAGACAAAACGCACCTGGATCAACACCTGGGGAGGCTCGTTGTCCAGCACATTTAACATGTTTTCGATTCGACGGAGGACATCGGGTGTGTCCTTCACCACAAGAATATTCCGCTTGGACTCGTATTGCAGCGATCCGATGGGCTGATCCCCGCTCTTGGTCATGAAGGCCGAGATGAGGTTCATCAACCCCCAGTTATACGGTCCTTCCGTGATGTTCTGATCTTGTTCTTCCTGGTTCAGATACGTGGAATTAATTTGTCCTTCGTTCTCACCGGGGGGTCGGAGATACCGAAGCTGAAACGTCCGGGTCTCAAGCTGATCGCGAAGCTCATCAGTGGTGATCACCCGGATGACCCCGTAATCTTCACGAACCGTGGCGAATCCTGCGGTCTTCACCACCGTATTCAACGCCGACTGCCAGGGGATGTCATTGAGGGTAAGCTGCGGAATCGTAACCCCTTTCGATGCGACGGCCGGAGAAACAATGATGCTTACACCCGCCAGTTTGGCCAGCGTATCGACGATGCTGGTGAACTGCGAGTTCCGTATCTCCATATCGACTCGTTTCGGACGGATCACCTCCAGTTGGCGCGGTCCCGTTCGGCGGGACAGGAGGTTATGTTTTTCGAGCACCTTGTTCAGAACGTCCCGCCAATAAATCGGCACAGGAGAGGTGAACGTGATGGGCAGGTCCGGGTCGACGCTTTCATCGATTTCGATGTTGGTGTTGCTGAGTACGGACAGTTCCTCAATGACCTGTTTCAGAGGCTTCCCTTCCCAGTCCGGCTTGACCATTTCACCGGAGGGGGAAAGCATCTGTGCGGTACTTTCTTCCTTTTTGTTTCCCTCCGACGCCTTTTTATTCTGCGCTACGGAAAGCGTTGTTGCTCCGACGACAAGCAAAACAGCGAATGCAAGGGTGCTCAAGCGTTGAAACACCGTATGATCTGTCATGCGTCAACCCTGTAAATTCCAGAAAAACCCAAATTGACATGGAACGAAAACAGCACTAAACCGGGCCAAATAACCCGATTTCGTTCGAAAGTTACCCCTGGCCAATGGCTTCTTCAACCTTGAGCAGGGGCACCTTAATCGATTCACCTTTATATTTAAAGATTACACCATCTTTGTGAACGGCTTCGATGGTCACTTCGCCCAGCCCCTGAATGTCCATGGACTCACCCGGTTGCTTCGCACGGTCCCGTCCACCATCCTGCTGGGACTCAATGATCGCCACCGACCGCACGTCGGGAATGTTCACCTTCATGTCGGTCGACATTCCGTCACCGAACACCTCGATCCCCATTTTGACGTTACGCTGATGTTCGTTTCGAGAGGCCACAACCCCCCGCACTTCCGGCGCCTCATTCAGAAACTGCTTCCGGATCTGTGCGCGTTCAGCAAGACGATTCGCGGCATTGACGATTCCTTCGAACTCTTCGGAAACCGATTCGGGAGGCTCGGAGGGAAGCTCATTCTTCCAGCCTGATATCTCCTCCGCCAGGGAGTTCACCTCGTCAAACGCCCGTCGTTTGAACGCCAGCTTTGCAGCATCAAGCTTATCCTTCGCAATGGAAAGTACCATCGAACTGATGTCAATCACGTTCTGCAATTCTTGCTCGTATTTGTTGATTTGTTCCTGCGCGGACTCATCACCACAGGACATCACCTGCCCCTTCAACTGATTGAATTTCTGGATCAGAGTTCGCTGAATCTGTATGCGGGAAGGTCTGTTCTGAATTTGCTCTAATGATCCGGCCCGTTCAAATACCAGTTCCTTCGCCTGGTTGAGAACCACCTCCTCATTGTAATCACTACACGCCCCGTCCTCCTCCGGGGCCTCCTCCTTTTTCTGGCTCAACCAGACCGGCTTGAACGGATTTCTGCGACCGTTTCGGGCGAACACAAATTCGTACCCTTTTCTCGCCTCTTCGCGAGACGAATAGATGTAAGAAACGGACGTCCCGCCTTCCTCGGCCGGAAGCTGCACAATTTTTCGAATCACCCCGCCCTGATCAACCCACCAGTTCTCTTCGACTGTTTTACCACCGGCGTAATTCAGAATCACCCGCGCTTTTCTCGTCTCATAGGAGCGGTCCGCAATTTCGAGTGTTTCCGTTTGATTTGAGTCCAGGTTGGCGTTCGCACGCACCAGCGGTTCCTCCCCCGTACCAATCAAAAGAAAGAACTGATAACTTTCACTTTCGAAGGAATCCCCGGCCATCAACTGTGCGGCGAGGTGGTGATTGGTGATGGGCCGCTCGCGTGAGACCGTCACCTCCTTCGGCACCTTTCCCGGGATAAGAATTGTGTACCGTCCGGAACCCAGGCGTGTGGGTTCAAGATAAAGTGTGAAGTCATCCTGGTTATCCGATGAATACCCGTATTTGGCCTCTCGCAGTGTACGGTTCTGGTTGCGGTAAATCGTGGAGGAAAAACTTCTGCGCTCGACCACGGATTGCAACTGCTCCATACGGTTGTTCACCCGGTTCTTTACCAGCTTGTCCAGCTCGGTTCGAGTGAGCGTCTTCTCTTTTTTCTCCTCCCTGATCTGCTTTCGCATCTTCTCCTTGAGTTGCTCCCGTACCAGGTGAGGAGATACCTGCGCGGAGTGCTGATACCGTAAGATATTCATCGGTTGCGAGCCATCTTCCTGGAACGTTTCAAGCACAGCCGACTTCATGCGTGCCCAACCGATCCATTGATCCCCATGTTTGACTTGATACCAGTGTTCCTCCTGAGATCCATCCTGAACGGGCAGATCCTGATAACTTTCAAGATCGGATATTCGGGCCCTTTGCTGTTCGTCCTGTCCCCTTGAGGGTAAAGCAAGAATCACAAAGAGGAACAACACAGACAAAACACACCCCAGACGATCCATCTGAGATATGGAACCAAATTTCATGCACTTCTCCAGATCACACATATTATTCCGGCGGTTTATATATGTAAATCGTCGTGGTGAGGCTCATCGTACCAACGTATTTCGTGAGGGATTTTTCACCCGACTCCGGTGACGGCCCCACGAAAGCTGCGCCCCTCAATTCCTGCAGTTGGGCCATCGTCAGCTCCGTTTCCTCCGGTGAAATGGAAAATGAATTCACCCGCATGAGACGTTCCTGGTTTTCCAGCGTCCAGATGTACCGGAAGAGACGAAATATCTCCCCCTCTGCCTGAATGTTCATCGTAATGGTTTCATAACCGGCATTCCCCCCTCCCCTCTGCGCATTGCTCCCGCCCCCTCCCGGGCTGTACTGGCTAACGTTTACCCCCACTTCACTGGCAATCGCGTGAAGTTGCTGCATGAACTGCTCGGGCGTATTCTCTTCCAGAGACGGTAGTTCTTTTCGAAATTCATCAACGGAGTCTTGCAGGTCCCGCTTCTTATTCCGCAACGTGTCAATTTCAGCCACCTTCCTCTCCATATCACTGACGGTGTCCTTCAAGCTTTTGATCTCCTTTCTGGTGGGTTGAATTCGGTTCATCCAGAGAAAGTAATACCCACCACCACCAAGGGCAAGGACAAGCACCCCGATCACCGACGACCAGATGATTAGCTTCGTGTTCTCAGACATAAATCCGTGGACAAAAAGCGTTGAAGATCAAATTAATTTTCCTCTGTAACCCGTTTTAACTTGTAGTCCGTGCTCCAGTACGTGCTCACGTCCGACTCATTTTCATCGTATGGATACCAGGTTCGATCCAGGTTGGTAAACACGCCCTTCTCATCGATCAGATATCGCTTCATCTGCTGCTGAAAATTGGTCAATCGCGAAAACGGCGGGGCTCCTTTTGTGCTGAAACTCAGGCTGAGGGACGCGCTCGCTCCACGTCCACCACCTTTTTCCATTTGCCCGGAGAGGTTCTCAATCCACACCCCCGGGGACTCGTCAATGACCGTGAACAGCTGATCGATGGCATAGGACCATTGATACTTTTCTTTCAGCCCCTCCGGACGAATTTCTTCAAGGATGTTTTTCCGCTGCTCCAGCTGGTTGATGTCTTCTTTCAACTGATTATACGTCTCAACCCTCGGCTGCAAACTTTGCTTCCTTGACTCCAGACGCTCCTTTTCCGTGAGGAGGTTCTGCCATTCCATGTATCCGTAACCGCAAATGGCAATTTCCGATGTAACAATGGCCACGCCAATCAGAAGGATAATGAACCGAGGCAGAGGGGTTCGCTCCCTCTGACGGCGATCCTCCGGTAACAGGTTAACTTTTAACATGTTTGCTCCGCTTGTATCGTTTTTTGTTCCGAACAACTTCCGTTTTCTTATCGGCTATATGCCGCCACATCTTTTGAATAAGATGTCTCATTCCTGCATCCCCCTCCAGGCCAATCCGGTTGCTACGGGCAGGTAGCGGCTTGCATCCTGAAGTTCATCGAGAGATCCCACCTCCAGATCCACGTTAAGCCCTTGAAACGGATCCCAGAACGTGGGCTCCAGATCGAACACGTCTTTCATCACACCATCAAGCCCACGGATAAGCGACCCCCCACCCGAAACGTAGATCTGATCCACTTCCTTGTCGAACTGTGTTTCAAAGAAGTCGAAGGAGAGATGTATTTCATGGCAAAGATCGTCGATCTTATCCTGGACTAGCTCCGCAATCTCATCCTGATCCGCTTCGTCTCCCCCCACCTTCAACTCCTCGGCCTCCTGGTTGGAAATACCCTTCCGAGTGGCAATGCTCTGTGTAAATTCATCCCCCCCCATGTCAAATTCCCGTGCGAACTGAGACTGATCCTGATCCATGATGTGAACCAGTGACTTCTCAGCGCCAATGTCCACAAGACCGACAATTTCCCCCTGATGCCCCTCCCGGTTGTTCCTCAGGAAGAAGTCAAACGAATTACCGAGAGCAAGGGCATCGATGTCCACGGCCTGCGGCTTATACCCGCCCCGTTCGACGATATCGGCATGCTCATTGACAAGTTGCTCCTTCGCTGCCACGATCAGCACCCGCATTTCATCCTCCGACGTAACCGGGGAATGCTCCTCCTGAGGCAGTCGCTCGTAATCAATGATTGCATCTTCAATTTCGAAGGGGATGTACTTGGATGCCTGTTCGGAAAGCTGAGAATCAAGCTGGCCCTCCTCTCCTTCCGGCATATTGACATAACGAATGATCACCGCGCGACCGGACACGGCGGTGCTCACCATTTTGGTGGAAAATGCATGCTCTTCCCGGAACCGCTCAATGTTCTGAGCAGGATCCAGTTCAGGATCGATTTTCATGACCCCGTAGCCTGTGAGCTTAAAGGAGTCCTCCCCCTCTTCGGTGAGTTCAACCCCTTTGATGTAGCGACTTCCGATGTCGAGCCCGAGTTTTGACGTACCACCAAACATGTTTCGAATTCGTTGAAAACGTCAGACGGTTTTCCGTATTTCCGAATCAGAACTTGACATGACAGAGCAATGTTTCCGGGTACTCCATCTTGCTTCGATCGCTCGCTCAGACAAAATCAATGGCCAGAACACTCAATCATGCACTCTCACGTTACTGTTGCTCAAAATACGCATTCGCTTCATTGTAAGAGGTGATGTCACCAATGTCATACCAGGGTCCGTCGAATCGAAATCCATACACCGGAACCTGTCGGTGCAACCACTGTATCAGGTATCCGGGTTCATCGGGGTTCCGATCCCCGTCCAGATATTCCTGAATTTTAATCAGGTGTTGATGTTTGAACAGATATAACCCGATGGAGATTGTAGATTGACGGGGTGCCGCCGGCTTTTCCTGGAAATCAATGACACGATGATCCTCCGCTGTTTCAACAATGCTGTAACTGTCCACCTCTCGCTCTCCCATCTCCGTAATTCCTACCGCCGTACCGTGCTCCTCAAAAAATGAAACAAAATCGGTCAGCTCAAATTCGAGCAGGTTGTCCCCGGCGATCACCAGTAGATCCTCCTGAATATTCTTCTCTTCAATCACATATTCAATGTCTCTGATCGCCCCGAGCCGTTCACTCTGCGTGGATGAACCATCGTTGACCAGCTCCAGGTCGAGTTCGTGCTCCTGCTCATCGAACCAGCTCTGGAAATGCGGGTAGAACCGCTCGTTGGTGACAACGTACACCTGATCAAGTTGATGAATCGGATGGAGTCGATCAACAATCCGATCCAGAATAGGACGATCACCGACCGGCAGAAGCTGTTTTGGACGATCATCCGTGATCGGATACAATTTTGACCCAAATCCCGCACAAAGAATAACTGCTTTCAAGAACGTCCCTTAAACAATTAAGTATTCATGCTTCCTTTTTAGGCTAAGACACGAATGGACTTTTCGCAAAAACGATGTGTCCCTGGTACTACACCACCAATGTTCTCACTCGGAGAACGCGCTGGTCCGGTAAGTCGTGCCGCCACCGAGATCACCTGTGCACCAGACCTCATAAACTGAATTTTACGTACACCACCGGGATATATCAAATAATACGACCTGATCTCTTTCCACCACGAAGTTGCTTCAACGAAATCCAATTTCCCGGTCAACTGCCTGAAGAACGGAATGACGCTCCGTGCGAATCCACATTGAACAGATCCCCAGCGACAGAAGAAAGAGGAAGTGTCACTCGCGAATTGCGCCTTCATCACCCGCTGTTTTTCCCTCCACTTGATATTTGATGTAAGCAAATGGATACGATAGAATACGAGCAATCTCGGAGAGGTGGCAGAGTGGTTTAATGCGGCGGCTTGCTAAGCCGTTGTGCCCGGCATTTCGGGCACCAAGGGTTCGAATCCCTTCCTCTCCGTCTTTTCGTAATGAAACGTTCTGTGATTGCACACAATCACTGATGACAACCTCCATTTCCGACCTTGCCAGTCTCCAGGAAGAACTTCAGGATCGATTGTCGGCCCTCCAGGATTCTCTTTGACCTGTCTGAGAAACGTGAACAACTGGACGACATCGAGACGGAAATGGAAGACCCCACCTTCTGGGACCACCAGGAGGCAGCCCAGGAAAAGGTGGATACCCTCAGCGATCTGAAGAACCTGCTCGAAACGTATGACGATCTCAAACAGCGGCTGGAGGAAGCCTCTGTCTTGCTCGAACTCGGAAAGGAAGAAGACGATCAGGACACCATCCGTCAGGCGGAAGATCAGCTTCAGGAGCTTGAGAAGAAGCTCTCCACCTTTGAAACCAGAACCCTTCTGAACAGCCCCAATGATCAGAAACCGGCCTTTTTCAGCATCCAGGCGGGGGCCGGCGGGAAGGATGCCTGCGACTGGGTGGAGGTCCTCTGGCGCATGTATTCCCGTTACTTTGACGACAACGGATACGAGTACGAGATCGTGGACATGCGAGAAGGTGAAGAAGCGGGCATCAGACAGGTCGTGGCCCATGTAAAGGAGGATTATGCATTCGGTTACCTGAAGTCGGAGATGGGGGTTCATCGACTGGTCCGCATCTCCCCGTTTGATTCCTCCGGGCGACGACATACATCGTTCTGTGCGGTGGATGTCGTGCCCGAACAGGAGGACATCGACATCGAGATCAACGAAAACGACCTGGAAATTGACACCTACCGTGCCTCCGGAGCGGGAGGACAGCATGTGAACGTGACCGACTCCGCCGTACGCATCACGTATCTGCCAAAGGACCTGACCGTTCAGTGCCAGAACGAACGATCCCAGCACCAGAACCGACGGATGGCCATGAAAATGCTTCGTTCACGGCTCCATGCCCTCAAGAAAAAGGAGCAGGAAGAAGAACTGAAGGAAATGTTCGGTGAGAAAGGAGAAATCGCCTGGGGGAATCAGATCCGTTCCTATTTCTTTGATCCGCAAGAACGGATAAAGGATCATCGTACAGGAAAGGAGACACACCACATCGAACCGGTGCTTGATGGGGAAATCGGTCCGTTCATCGAAGCCTATCTTCGTATGGATCTCGATGACGAGGGCT
>CAZQNZ010000103.1:0-8531 GCA_964594615.1 uncultured Planctomycetia bacterium | reverse complement strand
GCTGGGAGTCGGATTCGAACCGACAACCACCGGTTTACAAAACCGGAGCTCTGCCGTTGAGCTACCCCAGCATACGGTTCATCCGAACCCGGCTCATACCGCTGTCTGGAAGGCTACCACTCAATTGATTTCACAGCGGATCCGGATGGTCGTGGCGCTACACCTTTTTCACGAGTTCTTCTTCGATAGCATCCCGAATCGGTGCCACGCCAATCCCTTCCTCCACCACGATCATCTTCGGGCGTCGATCGCGGCTTTTCTCCAGAACACGGGAATACTCGTCCTGAAGCCGACTCTTCATTAACAGTATATAATCATACTGCTGCACCTTCTGCTCGTCAAGCCGGTCCTCAATGGAACGGCCGTTTTCCTCCACCACGTCCAGCCAGGAAAGTTTCTCAAACTGAAATGCATCCTCAATCCGGCGTTTCCATTCGCTGGTCACGTCGTCGGCGATGGCCAGCGCGCGCTGATCGCGGGTGGTCCGCAGAATCTCCTCGCGGACGTCCGGCCCGAGTGTCGGACGGCGATACACCTCCGGCTGATCCGACTCGTCAACGTCCCTGCCGGATGATGACGATTGCTCCTCCACCACTTCTTGCAGTGGTTCCAGCTGTTCTTCCTCGTCCAGTAAAACACTGAACCGCTCAGCCACTTCGGTCACCGCCGGATCATCCATGGCAAGAAGATCCATCCCTTCAATCAGAACGGACTTCACCTCGTCCTCGTCGGGATCCTCCTCGGACGCCAGCTCACGAAGACGACGACGGCAGATTTTTCGATCTTTCTTCCGCTCTTTCGGCGGTTCACGAAGAAACTCCCGGGCGCGTTTTTCGCGTTTCAGACTCATGCGAAGATTTCGTTTCTGTTCTTCGAGATACCGGTCCCAGTCGGTGTCGTAACTGCGTTTCAGCGCGTCGATCCAGTTACACTCGTTTTCGCGGGTGACGGTGGTCAGTTTGCCGAAGAACACGTGCATTTCACGAGAGAAATCATCCGGGAGCACGTCCGACCATTCCTCCAGTTCGTCCTGTATTTTCCGGGCCCGACCCGCCCAGATGGCCAGCTGGGCCGATCGGCTTTTCACGGAGAGCGACTCCAGCACCTGTATACCTCGTTCCGCTTCCTGAAACAGCTCCTTCGCATCGGCAATGGTTTCCAGCACCTCCTCCGGTACGTCCTTCAACCGGGGATCCTTTCGCACCATCCGCCGCTGATACGTCGAACGGCTGCCGTCCTCTTCGGATAAAATTTCGTCAAAACTGTCGTCCGAACCGGCCGCCCCATCCCACTCATCGTCGTGTGTGGTCGGAAACTCACCGGCCTTGATCGGTCCCTCGTGTTCAAGTTGTTCTTGTTCTTCCTCTGAATCTTCGGAGGAAGCGTCCTCGTCACGGGTGCCCCCCTGCGGTTCGGAGGGTGTGTCATTGATGTCGGGAACGTCGGGGGTTTCTCCGTCAATCGCCTGCGTAAGCGTACTTCGTTGTAAATCTCCCAGGTTCGCCAGAAGCGACTCCAGTTCATTTCGAATCTCCTGCACCTCCTGGAGCGTCGATTGAGCTTTTCGCTCGATCTCACTGCTGCGCTCAACGAAGGATTTCAGCGATGCCAGCTTTTCCTGTAATTGGTTTTCGGTGTTTTCAGCGCACATTGGTTGGCCTCGTGTAAACGTATTTAAAAGTTTTTGATAGATTTGGGGTTATGAAGCATTTCTTCAAGTTACGTATAATTCATGTTAGGCCAGAACCCCGGGTTATTGCAACGTCAAGAACAGGGGTTTCTCGTTTAAAAGAGTGGGGAACCAGCAGGTTACAATATGTTTCGTCCCCCAAGCCATAAGCATACTTATGACCCATTGTGAATCACAGCTCAGATGGGGAGACATATGTATCTCGTGTGAGGGGATAATGGGCGTGGAATTCAGTGATGTCCCACTCGCTTCATTCAGGGGGCGATGCGATCGATTTTCCAGCCGCCGTCGTCCGACCTTTCGTAGCGGAATCGATCGTGCAGGCGACCGGAACGTCCCTGCCAGAAATAGAAACGGTGTGGTTTCAGAAGGAATCCCCCCCAGTCGTCCGGACAGGACACCTCTTTTCCGTCGAATCGTTCGCGGGTGTTGTCCAGTTCGGTCTGCAGGACGTCCCGGTCCTCCACCACCTCCTGCTGATCGGACACGTGAGCGACGAGCTGACTGTTACGCGGACGGGTGGCGAAGTATTGTTCAACGTCCTCCCGTGCGACTGATTCCACCGTCCCTTCGACTCGCACCTGCCGGTGAAACGGCTTCCAGTAGAAGGTGAGGCAGGCCTTCTGGTTCTGGTTGAGGTGCTGTGCTTTCCGGCTGTTCAGGTTCGTAAAAAAACGGAACCCGTCCGGACCGTGCCCACGAAGAGCAACGGTACGAACGGAGGGTTGTCCGTCCGGGGAACAGGTTGCCAGGCTCATTGCATCCGGAAGATGCACGTCGGCATCCAGCGCATTCTGAAACCATTCGTCAAACTGGTCAAACGGATCCTCGTTCAGGTCGGAACGGTCCAGTTCCCGTCCGTTGTAATCCTCTCTCAGTGACTCAAAATCGGTGGTTTCAGTCATGGGTGCGCCTTTAAACACTTGCTCCCTGCTGCTGGGGTGCGGTTTCTGTTGTTTTTTCCTGTCCCTCTGCCAGTTCCACTTCGAATCCCATGTCCTCAATCATCTGCAGGTCCTCGTTGGATTCCTGACCGGATGTGGTTAGATAATCACCGACGAACATGGAGTTGGCGGGATAAAGTGCAAGGGGCTGCATGGAACGCAGGTGTACCTCCCGGCCACCGGCAATGCGCACTTCGGTTTCGGGATTTGTAAACCGATACATGCAGAGTATTTTCAGGCACTTGCGGGGGTTCAGGTCCCACTTGTCCTCGAGCGGGGTCCCATCAATTGGATTCAAAAAATTGACCGGTAAGGATTTGACATCGATCTCGCTGAGGTGCAGTGCCACATCCACCATGTCCCGTTCGGTTTCCCCCATGCCAAGCAGTACACCGCTGCAGAGCTCGATGCCGGAGTCACGGACGTTGGACAGGGTATCCACCCGGTCTTCATAGGTATGCGTGCTGCAGATCTCGGGATAATGATCCTTGCTCGTGTTCAGGTTATGGTTGACCCGATCCACGCCGGCTTCCTGGAGCTGATCCGAATCCTCATCCGTCAGCAGGCCCAGACACGTGCAGACGTTCAGGTCGAAATTCTGCTTGATCTCCTCCACCGCTTCGCACACCTGATCGAGCTCGCCCGGCCGGGGTTCACGACCGGAAGCGACGATGCAGAACGTACAGGCGTTGTGCTTTTCGGCCTGTTTCGCCCCGTCCAGAATCGTCTCCTTGTCCATCAGTTCGTACTCGTCGATGTTCGCATCCGAAATCCGGGACTGTGAGCAGTAATGACAATCTTCTTCACACCGTCCGCTTTTGGCGTTCATCAGGAAATGAAGGCGGACCTTTTTGCCAAACGACGCCCGTCGCAATCGATACGCGGCTGCAAGCAGATCCATGAGTTCATCGTCGGTCGATTGCAGAATGTCGACGGCTTCCTCCGCCTCAATTGATCCCCCGTCCAGAATCCGGGTCGCAATTGCATTCCAGCGCGTGTCCTTCGATTCGTCCAGATCAAGCATCGTCTTGTACCTCCGTTAGAAAATGTGGTTGACAAGTAATTCCGGCAAAATATCTCGCATCTTGACCGTCTGCCCCACCGATTCAACGAGTCGTTGAGCGACCTGATCCGACGGTTCCCCGTCCGTATCAACGCCCTGGATTTGAGGCAATTTGCCCAGAACCGACGTCCCGGTCAGTCGTTCCAGTTCCGCAGGGTTGGTCTTCTCGGCGGTATCCGGCTCGTCCGGAAACCCGCTGATGATGATGCCCGGCACCTGTAATCCGTGCTGTCGGGCGACCTCTACGGTCAGAGCCGTGTGATTTAGCGTGCCCAGCGAGGGTCGGGAGACGATGAGCACAGGAAGGCGCCACGCCGTGGCGAGATCGGCCATCGTTTTCTGCTCATTCACCGGTACCAGCAACCCTCCCGCTCCTTCGACGAACAGCAGATCGTGTGCTTCGGACTGCTTTTCAAACGCTTCCTGAATCCGGGACATGGGAACGGGTCGGTTTGCTCGTTCCGCCGCCACACTCGGTGCGAGCGGCTCGTCGTACTGCACCGGAACGATTTCGTCCAGCGATTCCTCCAGGTTCGCCGCCTGTTGATGAAATCGACCATCTTTCGGAATCCCGTTCTCCACACCGGTCTCCACCGGCTTTAAGACGCCTGCATCGATGCCTTCATCGCGGCACCACGCCGCAAGGCCCGCCGTCACAACGGTTTTGCCCACCCCCGTGTCCGTTCCTGTGATAAACAGACGCTTCATGATCGGATCATCAACCGGGTCAAGCGAATGTAATCGAAAGCAATCTTACCATGTTAAATGATGAAATAAAAAAAGAAGGCGCCCCCCACAATCATCCCTCAGCGACATCGCAACAAAGCGCCACCGAATCGGATTCCACAGCCGAACGCCACCAGCAGGAGCCGGTCACCGGCCGAGAACGTACCTGCCTGCACGGCCTCGTCCAGCATGATCGGGATCGATGCTGCGGACGTATTACCGTATTGCTCGATGTTGCTCAGCAACCGGTCCTCGGAAAGTCCCAGCTGCCGGACGACGGCGTCCATAATTTTTTGATTGGCCTGGTGAGGAAGCAACCAATCCAGGTCGTTCACTTCCATGCTGTCCTCGGCGATGAGTGCCCGCGCCGTCTCGACCTGTTTCTGTACGGCCAGCTTAAAGACGTCCTGCCCGTCCGTCATACGCATCAGGTGCCGGTTCTTCTCCCATGCCTGCGGCGTGAAGGGCTCTTTCGATCCCCCCGCCGGCACGTCCAGCGAGTCCACGGATCCATCGCTGCCCAGCGTTGTGTGAACCAGTTCCAGCGGCCCGGATCCGGACGTTTCCCCCTGTGCTCCGCCGGTTGCCAGAACAATCGCCCCGGCTCCGTCTCCAAACAGCGACGCGGTGTTCGGGTCGGACCAGTTTACCCGGTAGGTCAGGTGGTTCGACGCGATGATCAGCACGTAGGGATGCGCCCCGCTTCGAATGAACTGACTGCCCGTTACAAGCGCATCCAGGCACCCCACACAGGAACCGGCCAGATCCATCGCTCCACCGGATACACCGAGTGCGTCCTGGACGGACGGGGCCGTTGGTGGCAGTGGTTTGTCCGGTGTACTGGTTGCCAGCAGGGTCAACCCGACCTCCTCCGGAGATAAGCCCGCGTTCTGAAGTGCCCGTTTCCCGGCTTCAATCGCCATGATGCCGGTCGTTTCGCCCTCCCCTGCCATCCGCCGCTCGCGGATGCCGGTCCGTGCGGCGATCCACCCCTCCGGCTTGTTCCACTCCTGTTCCAGCTCTTCATTTGATACCACACGTTCCGGAACGTAGTGGCCGGTACCGATGATGGCCGGTTCGTGGTTCATGTTAGAGAAACTCCTTTTTGCGCAATCAAGAACCTGGGCATTGACATTGATCCGGTCTCCGACGACCGCCTTTCACCGGGTAATGTCGAACGGAACGGAAGACAACTACAAATATCACGAAAGCACCTCCCCCGCCACCTGCCTGATCGTTCGGGCGGCACGACGGACCTGTTCCTCCGAATGAGACGCCATGACCGTCAATCTCAACCGGGACATTCCCCGGGGGACCGTGGGCGGACGGACGGCGGGAATCAGCAGCCCTTCCTCCTCCAGGTGTTCGGACAACTGCAGCGCGCGTTCCGGATCGCCCACCAGGATGCCCATGATGGCCGTCCGGGGCTCATCGGGAAGCACACGTAATCCACCGCCCCGGAGCGTACCGTGCAGATGCGTGATATGGTCGCTGATTCGGTCGCGCCGGTTCGACGCTTCCCGTGCCACGTCAATCGCCGTGCGCGCTGCGGCCATCGTCCCCGGGGCGGGGGCCGTCGAATACACGAAGGAGCGTGCGCGGTTCCGGAGAAACTGAACCAGCGTCTCCGAACCGGCAATAAATCCTCCCTGGGCAGCGAGGGCTTTACTCAGTGTACCCATCTGAATGGGCACCTCCTCCTGGGATAATCCGAAGTGCCGTACCGTGCCCCGGCCCCGTTTGCCGATCACCCCCGTTCCGTGGGCGTCATCCACCATCAACAACGCCTCCTCCTCCGAGCACACCTCCACGATCTCCGGAAGCGGAGCGAGATCTCCATCCATGCTGAAGACGCCATCCGTAATCACAAACTGCCGGTTCACGTCATCCGGTGCTTGATCAATACACGTGCGCAGATGATCCGGATCCGCATGGTCATACGCATGCGATTCCGCACCGCTCAACCGAATGCCATCGATCAGACTGGCGTGGTTGTACTCGTCGTAGTAAATCACGTCCCCTTGTCCGGCCAGCGCCTGGATCGTTCCCAGGTTTGTGGCGTACCCGCTGCCAAACACAATGGCCGAATCCGTCTGCTTGTAGGCAGCGATCTCTTGCTCCAGTGCCTCGTGAACGGACATGTTTCCCGTGATCAGTCGAGCGGCCCCGGAGCCCGTACCAAATTGATCAATGGCGTCCCGGGCCGACTGCTTCACCTGTTCATGTTCCGTCAACCCGAGATAGTTGTTCGACGCAAAACAGAGCAGCTCCCGGCCCTCTTTGTTCACCACCGGTGTCTGTCCGGAGTGGAGGGCAAACGGCTCACGGAGCAGGTCGTGCCGCTCCATGCTTTCGAGCCGATTTTGATACGGCTGAAGGCGGGACATACCGTCCTTGAACAGTCATGAAAAGATCAAATTCGATTACGCGAGCAGCTCGTCCTGCGCCGCTCGCACGGCCTGCCGAAGAATGTCCGTCATCTCCTGCAGTTCCGCCTCTTTGGACGCCAGCGGCGGTAGGAAAAGCACATTATTCCCGATGGGCCGAATGATCATCCCCCGCTCCTCTGCTCGCCGTCGTACCACGTGTCCCGCTTCACGTTCATACGGAAACGGGGTCCCCTCCTCGTCCTGCACCAGTTCCAGCGCGCACATGAATCCGGCCTGGCGGTACTCCCCCACCACCGGTTCCGCTTCCAGCGGCTGCAACCCCTCACGAATCGTGAGGGCGTTTGCGGGCAGATACGGCATGACATCATCCTGTAATTCCTGCAGGCTGGCAATCCCCGCCGCACAGGCAAGGGCGTTCCCCGTGTACGAATGTCCGTGAAACAGGGCTTTCCGCTCCCCGACCTCACCGAGGAACTCATTGTATATTGCGTCCTGTGCCACCGCCGCGGACAGCGGCAGGTATCCCCCCGTAATCCCTTTTCCGAGTGTCATGATGTCCGGGGAGACCTCCTCATGGTCACAGGCGAACAGTTTTTCGGTTCGACCGAAGCCGGTTGCAACCTCATCGACCAGCAATAGTACATCGTACTCCGTACACAGGTCGCGGAGTCCACTCAGAAACCCGGCCGGGGGAACAATCATCCCTCCCGCCCCCTGAACCGGCTCCACCATGACCCCCGCAAGCTGGTCCCGGTGCGCCTGTAGTTTGTCCTCGACCTGTGTCAGACACTCGTCCAGCACCGTTTGCGGATCGCTCGTTCCCGGCCAGCGATACGGATGCGGAAACGGCACCTGCACCGGTTCCGGTAACATTCCTTCGAATGGCCAGTGAAACGTCTCGTCCGGAACCACACTCATCGGACCGAAGGTATCGCCGTGATACCCCCCTTCAAACGTGAGAAACCGTTGCCGTGACGTCGGCTCCCCGGCCCGGTTGGCGAAGAATTGAATCGCCATCTTCATTCCGATTTCCACGGCGTTCGCCCCGCTGTCCGCGTAAAAGACATGTTCGAGCCCTTCGGGCGTCACGTCCGTCAGACGTTCGGCGAATTCGACCGCTTTGACGTTGCTTGAACCAAGAAGCGTCGAGTGTGCAATACGATCCAGCTGGTCCCGGATGGCTCGGTCAATCGCCTCATTCTGGTGGCCGTGGACGTTCAACCAGATGGACGACACCCCGTCGTAGTACCGGTTTCCGTCCGTATCGATCAGAAACACCCCTTCACCCTGTTCAATGATGGGCGGTTCCTCTTCGGCATAGGACTGCATCTGAGTGAAGGGATGCCAGACATGTTCCACATCCCTGCGGGACCAACCCGAATCGAGTTCAACAGACATGAATCCAGCACGTGTGTGGTGTGAGTTGGAGAATCGAGAAAAATACTATACCTTCAGGCCCGTTTTGTTTCAACGCAAATTACGCCAAAACATACGTCGAAGAAGCTCACGAAAAGGAGTTCGCCGTTCAAACCGTTGGGGTCAATCACGGTGAATCTAGCGAACCATCTGAGAATATTCCATTTTTTTGTCGGTCAAGCATGGATCGGTCCCGATCGATCCATATCCCCGCGTAGCGGGGGAATTCCTTTTGTTCCGAACGTTTTGACCCCCGATTCCGCCCGTATTCACTTCCTTCGCCAGGTGCTGCCACTATCCCG
>CAZQNZ010000102.1:0-8667 GCA_964594615.1 uncultured Planctomycetia bacterium | reverse complement strand
CACCTGAGCATGGACGAGAACGTCACGGACGAAATGGCACACATCCTGGCGGACGCTCAGACCTCCGGTGGGTTGTTAATGTGTGTGGATCCGTCCGAGGTGGACGGCGTACTGGACGCGCTTGCCCCCGGTCCTTCGTATTATCCGGAGGGGGGAACCGTGATCGGGGAAGTACGTGAGGGTCAGTCAGGCTCAATTGGTATAACGACGTAGCCCCCATTCTTTGATACGAAACCCCGTTACGTCTAATCGGTCTCAGGAGGCCATTTAAAAAACCATATCACCTTTGCGGACATGCGTTTGGTGCCACAGAGAAAAAGCATAGACGAGCCCAGCGGCATTCTGAGTATTTACGATCATCTGACCTGATTCGTTGATACCCATCATCTCTCACTTAAGCTGAGAGATCCCCCTTCTAAGAGTTGGGGGGCATCGCCGTACCCTCCGTTGTTCCCCGGTGTCAACGATGCATTTTTGATATCGCTTCCTCCCGGTCAAACCGCCAATATTTTGATCGCTGCTGGCTTGGGGTTATTCCACGGCTACTGACTGTAGCCCGGTTTCGAACCGCCTTCTTCAAATCAGGAGGATCGATACTGATGTAACAGCCATGGTTTGATCTGCGTCATTCTCACCTCATCAGGCGGTTCCAGATCAGGGGATAGAAACAGGGGACCGTCTTCCGGTGAGGAAGGAGGACGTCCATGACTTCCCTGCACAAGAGTGGCATCCAGCGGGGTCAGATCCATCCGATAACGAAAGCCAAGTTTCTTCTTAAAGACCGTCCAACCTGCTTTCACCTGTGGGAATGAAATCGCCGGATCGACGAACATCTCAACGGGATCATACCCCGGTTTTCGATGGATGTCCACGGTGCGAGCGTAATCAGGTGCACGTTGATCGTCGAGCCAGAAGTAGTAGGTGAACCATGCGTCCGAATTGGATATCGCAATAAAGTCCCCGGAACGTGGATGGTTGATGTCCAGTTCGCGTTTTCCCTCCTCATCAAGGACTTGATCCACTCCCTGGAGTCCTTCGAGTAGCTCTTGAACTGAAGGGAGCCGGTTCTCCTCCCGCACGTATACGTGAGCAATCTGGTGATCCGCAGCGGCGAATACGGAGGATTGCCCGATGTCAAGCTTCTCTCCGAAGGGACCGTGCCTGACATTTAGCCATCCTTCTTTTCGAAACGCTCGATTAACATGAACCGGTTGTTCAACGGAGGATAGCCCGTATTCGGAAAAAAGCACGAGTTTCGTGCCCGTACGTTCAGCTGCATCTCTGATGATGCGGATACAATCATCTACTTTGGAAAGCGCTTCCTGAGCTTCGTTACTGTCCGGACCGTATTTTTGGAGGGGATAGTCGAGCAGGGGAAGATATGAGAAGGTGAGATTGGGCTGGCGTGATTCAAGCGTGTGGGCAGTGGCCTCCGCGATCCATTTTGTTGCCGGAGGGCCGGAATTCGGTCCCCAGAATGTGAAGAAGGGAAACGAACCCAGCTCGTTTTTGAGTTCCTCTACGTAGGTCGAAGGGGCCCCGTGAATGTCAAACTCTTTACTTCCATCCGAACCGTACCATGGTTTTGGAATCACGCGAAAATCGGCACTCCGTGCTCCCTGGCTGAACCAGAAAAAGATCAGGGCGCTCGAAAACGAGCTCCCAAACTCCGAACGAGCCGCTTCATATACCGTTTCACCGGACATGAGCTGACGAGCCTGCTGCCAGAAACGGATTTCCTGTGTGTCGTATAGCCATCCGTTTCCAACGATCCCATGTTGTGCGGGTGGACTCCCGGTAAGGATGGACGCCTGGGGAGGAAGGGTAACGGCTGGAAACACTCCGTCCAGCGACTGAGCACCGTGTCCCCCTGAGGATTCAGCCAGATCCTGGAGCACCGGGGTGGCGGGGCTAATCTGTTCTGGTGTGAGACCGACCACGTCGACAAGGCAGATTCGTTGCATCGCGGTTAACAATCGTCCTCATCAGATGAAGTAGAACTCGTTCGGAACGTTCGGGTGTTCAATGCATCTTGAGTAAAATCCTTGAAATTTCGAAATGAGTATTCGTTTCTTTGAAGAAGAGAGGTGACCGGCCCCTTACTATGCCCTTTCCACGGATGGATCTGAAATCCATGGGAGGCTGCGGAGGGCGGAATGTGGAAGCAGTCATCAACGCTGTGTGATCGATAACACTTGTTAAGAATCAAGCTATATCGGCTCCGTTTGACTCCAGTCGGTGGAGACGAAAAATCAGCACGGACGTTTCGGGGTTTCTCAGCAGTCTCACAGGACCGTGATGTGAATCCTACGCGAGATACTTCATTTTTGCAACGGTTGGAATTTCCGTGACATCAGGACGGACTGTCTTATTGTGAGGTGTTAAAAAAAGTGATCCGTTCGCAAAGACATCGCACGGAAAAGGGAGGATTGTGAGGGTCGCTGAAACGCCGCACTCTCACGAGCTTGGGTTGAAGAAAGAACTGTTATTTCAGTAAAAACCGAAACAATGCCGTCCCGGCTAAGGGTGGGAACCGGGACGGCATGTTCCGGAGAACCCCCAGTTGGTAAGATCGAGATGTTACGGGTTTTTGTTGGGCGGTGCGTCACCTGGTTCATCACGGCGAAAGTGTCCGGAGGGAGGGCTTCCGCCGCTTCGTTCACGGGCCAGAGAATTAATCGTGACTATACGTCGTCGTGAGTTGGTCGGATCAAATTGGATGTTGTGGCGTTGACGGATCATGATGGGGTGTCCTCCGTGTGATTCTGATTCGGATCGTTCTGGCAATCCCGACACGTTCCACGAAAATAAATGGAATAATCTTCGACATGGAAGTCATCCAGCTCCTGGTCGGAAGGCGCCACCTCCTGAAGATCGGGTACCGAAACGTCTACGACCTTTTCACAGGACGTACAGACGAGATGGTGATGATGACCTGTGTTTGGATCAAACCGGTACTGATCATCCGGATGATATACTCGCCTTGCCAGCCCCGCATCGGTCAGGGATTCGAGAATTCGATATACCGTCGTACGCGACACTCCCGGAATATCCTCTTCGACGCTTTTGAAGATTTCATCCGCAGTGGGGTGGTCGTCATGTTCCAGAAGCGACGAAAACACTTTCCGCTTCTGTACCGTTAGACGGAGCCCTTCTTCTTCGCAGCGCTCCTCAAGTTGTTTCATCTTGTGATCAAGCTCCGTCATCAGTTTCCTATTGAAAATGATTCACAATTGATTATTTCTGTTAACTAATAATAACTACTTATTGATATCATTTCAAACTAAGCTTGACAGTGGCACTTTCCTCCGTATAAAATTGATAAATGAATGATGAGAGGAGAGGTGATCTTCGATACGGCACACCTCATTTCCGAAGTCATTCGTCCGATGCTCTCCGAACATAAATCGAAACTCATACTATATAGGAATTAAGCAGCTATGACAGAAGAACACTCGACGGAATACGATGGCGACCTCAGTGATTGTCCTGTCGTGGGCGGGTCCGAAAACCCGGGCAGTGAAGAATCGACGGTGCGCAACAGAGAATGGTGGCCGGATAAACTTGATCTTTCGGTGCTTGAACAGAATTCGCCCCACCTTGATCCCACGGGGGACAATTATGAATACGCCGAGGAGTTTCAGAAATTGGATTACGAGCAGCTGAAAGCGGATCTTGAGGAGCTCATGACGGATTCGAAGGACTGGTGGCCTGCCGATTACGGGCACTACGGTGGATTGTTTATCCGGATGGCCTGGCACGCCGCAGGAACGTATCGTGTTGTTGATGGTCGTGGAGGGGCTGGTGGTGGAACACAGCGATTCGCACCGCTGAACAGCTGGCCCGACAACGTGAATCTTGATAAGGCACGACGTCTTCTCTGGCCGATAAAAAAGAAATACGGCCGTAAACTGTCCTGGGCTGATCTGATCGTTCTGGCGGGGAACGTGGCCATGGAAACGATGGGTTTTGAAACGTTTGGCTTCGGGGCCGGACGTGAGGATGACTGGGAGCCGGATGACACGTACTGGGGAGATGAAAAAGAGTGGTTGACCAATGACGAACGCTATGAAGAACAGGATGAACTTGAAAAGCCGCTCGGTGCCTCCGAGATCGGATTAATCTACGTAAACCCCGAAGGACCTAACGGGAAACCGGATCCAAAGTGGTCCGCGTTTCGGATTCGCCAGACGTTCGGTCGTATGGCGATGAACGATCGGGAAACGGCTGCTCTCATTGCCGGAGGACACACATTCGGAAAGGTACACGGTGCGGCGTCCGAAGATCACAAAGGACCCGAGCCAGATGCCGCTCCAATCGAGGAGCAGGGTCTTGGCTGGATCAGTGATTACGGTTCCGGGAAAGGCGCCGAAATGATCAGCAGTGGCCTTGAGGGTCCATGGACGGATAATCCGATTCAGTGGGATACAGGCTATCTTGACAACCTACTGGATTATGATTGGGAGTTGAATGAGAGCCCGGCCGGTGCATACCAGTGGACCCCAGTGAACGAAGAAGCTCAAAACACGGTTCCTCATGCCCATAAGGAAGGGGAGAAAGTGACGCCCATGATGCTCACAACGGACATTGCGTTAAAGCGCGATCCGGTCTACCGGGAAATTATCGAAGAATTTCGTGAGGATCCGGAGGCGTACCAGCAGGCGTTTGCCCGTGCCTGGTTCAAGCTCATTCACCGGGACATGGGACCGAAGGACCGGTACCTAGGACCGGAAGTGCCCGAAGAAGATCTGATCTGGCAGGATCCCCTGCCCGACGTTGATCATGACTTGATCGGAGAGCAGGAAGTGGCCGAATTGAAGGAAGCACTCCTTGATTCGGAACTTTCCGTCTCTCAGCTCGTGAAAACGGCCTGGGCTGCGGCCTCCACATACCGGGATAGCGACAAGCGTGGTGGTGCTAATGGGGCGCGCATTCGCCTTGAACCCCATCGCAACTGGGAGGTCAATGAACCGGAGGAGTTGGCATCTGTGCTGGAAACCCTTGAGGGGATCCAGGAGGATTTCAACAGTTCACGGTCCGATGATGTTCGGGTATCGCTCGCCGATCTGATTGTGCTCGGTGGAGCTGCGGGTGTTGAGGAAGCGGCTGAACGAGCCGGTTACGACGTCGAGGTTCCGTTTGAACCCGGACGAACCGACGCCACTCCGGAACAGACCGACGAGGACTCCTTTCAGTGGCTTGAGCCCAAAGCAGACGGGTTCCGGAATTATCACGGGGAGGAGTATGAGGAATACCCGGCTGAGGAACTGCTGATTGATCGTGCCAATCTGCTGACACTGACGGCCCCTGAAATGACGGTGCTCGTTGGTGGTATGCGGATGCTGAATGCCAACTATCAGCAGTCCGATCTCGGTGTGCTTACCGACGATCCCGGGAGGCTGACCAACGATTTCTTCCAGAACCTACTCGATATGAAGTACGACTGGGAGAAAGCCGACAACTCCGAAGATCTCTTCGAAATTCGTGATCGAGACACGGGAGAGGCCAAGTGGGAAGCAACCCGTGCAGATCTCGTGTTTGGTTCGAACGCTGAGCTCCGGGCGATCGCTGAGACCTACGCAGCGGATGACGCCGAAGAGAAGTTCGTTCAGGACTTCGTCGATGCGTGGTCGAAGGTGATGAAGCTTGACCGGTTTGACCTGTAGCATCAGCGCAAATAATATGCCCCCGGGAAACGAGGTAATTCCGGGGGCTCTTTTCTTACTCTTCATTTTCTTGAGGTATGATCATGGTACTTTCAGAAGGAACCGAGGCTCCATCGTTTAATCTGCCACCGGCGGGAGATCCCGAAGCCCGCATGTCATTATCGGACGCAGAGGGACACAAGCTTGTTTTGCTGTTTTTCCCAATGGCCTTCACGTCCGTTTGTACGGAGGAAGCTTGCAGTTTCAGTGAAGACCTGAATGCGTATCGGCAACTCGACGCAGAAGTGGTAGGGATCAGTGTCAACTCTCCTTTTTCACAGAAGGCCTGGCAGGAGAAGGAGAACTTCGACCTGCCGCTGCTATCGGATTTTAACCGTGAAGCCATTGAAGCGTATGATGTGAAACGTGATGAGCTACTGGGGTTAAAGGACGTATCGAACCGGGCGGCATTTGTGATTGACCAGGAGGGCGTGATCCAGTTCAGCTGGGAGTCCGAGGATCCGGGTCAGTTCCCACCGACGGACGAAATCAGAGAGACCGTGGAATCACTGTAGTGGATGAAGCGTTCCTCTCCGGATGAAGGTTAAGTGGAGTCCCTCGAAGACGAGTGTTTGTCACTCCTGTCCAGCTTTGTCCTGATACAGGTGTAAGTGTAAATCACAACTGTGTAATATTGCCTGGTCTGATTCGGATTTCCACATGAGGGGACTTCTGTCTCCAGCAATCTGCCGGGTTCCTCAAATACACTTTGTGTGCCGAGAGCATCGTTTTTGATGCCTTGGGATCGGACATCAAGACAGAACTCGTCACCGTGACCAGAACGACGGAATGAGCGTGGAGAGGATTAATCACCCGTTGCCAAATCAACCGTTTTATCCTATTGCCTATAATTGATACAATATAA
The DNA here is from genome assembly GCA_964594615.1 of uncultured Planctomycetia bacterium. Classification (GTDB taxonomy): domain Bacteria; phylum Planctomycetota; class MHYJ01; order CAYXQY01; family CAYXQY01; genus CAYXQY01. Next base: position 2,097 of record CAZQNZ010000102.1, on the reverse strand, counting down.
TACTGTTCATTTTCCGTGTCTATTTGTATGAAATGGGAGGATGAAGGGACTTGTTTTCGGCTTGAGATTCCTCCCTCTTGCGTTCCAGTCTTTTTTTCTAGTTCCCGCTGATTGCGATGAGCAAGGACAACAGTAACCCGGTGGTCAATGACATTCAGATCTCTATTGCCAGCATGAATGGGGATTTTAGTGTCTCGACCAATGATGCCTTATCGTTTTCCCTGTTTCGAATGGGCTTGACGGTTAGTACGAAACGATTTTTTCCTTCGAATATTGAAGGGGACCCGACGAGATACCTGATCCGGGTAAATGAAGAGGGGTATCAGGCCATCAAAGATGAGCTGGATCTCACCATTGTCCTGTTCGAAGAAAATGCAGCCGAGGACATCGCGCGGGTTCGGGAAGGAGGGGTGGTGGTTTACGATCAGAGCTCTCGCTTTGGCGAACAGATTCACGAAGCTCGTGCAGAGCAAGACACCGATAGCCAATGGTACCGGGAAGATGTTACGTACTATGCCATTCCGTTTGAGGAATTGGCAGAAGAGGAGTTTCAGAAGCCGAAGCTCCGCAAGATCATGCGGAACGTGATATACGTGGGGGCCCTCTACGAACTTCTGGATATGGACGTGACTTATATCCGGGATATTGTACGTGAAAACTTCGAGAGCAAGGGCGAAAGCGTGATTCAAAGCAATTTTGACGCAATCGATCTCGGGCGGGAATACGTTCAAGAGCATATTGAAAAGAGGGATCCGTACAAGGTCACGGCTCAAGAGCCTCATGATGACAAGCTCTTTATGACCGGTAACGACGCATCGGCTATTGGTTCCGTGATTGGTGGATGTACTTACACCAGCTGGTATCCGATCACCCCGGCCAGCTCTCATGGGGAGAACATGGAGAAGCTCTCCAACTATACTCCACTGATTGTTGAGCAGGGGGAAAACGAGGATTCATGCCTGGGCCGGGCGATCGGCGCGTCATGGGCGGGAGCCCGAAGTGCCGCCTCCTCGAGCGGACCCGGAATATCCAATATGGCTGAATTCGTGGGGTATTCTTCCTTCACTGAAACCCCGGTGGTCATTTTTGATTTCCAGCGTGTGGGCCCGAGTACTGGCCTGCCGACTCATACGAAACAGGGTGATCTCCGGTCCCTGATGCATATCAGTCACGACGAAGCGCCAAGAATGGTGCTTACCCCGAGCACGGTCGAACAGATCTATGATTATTCACGTATCGCCTTTGATCTGGCGGCCCAGTATCAGATGCCGGTCTTTGTCATGTCGGAACTCATTCTTGGAATGGGGGCCTATACGGTGGATCGGTTTGATTATCCGGATGATCCTCCTGAGCTGGGTAAAATATTGAATGAGGATGAATTGAAAGAGTGGAATCGCGAAAATGGTGAATGGAAGCGGTTCGAGGACGTAGATGGTGACGGTATTGGTTACCGTGTGCTCCCCGGTACAGAGGAAGGCACCCATGTGATTCGAGGGTCCGGACACGCCCCGGATACCACCTATACTGAAGATCCGGAAGTCTATGAGAATTTAATGAAGCGGTTGTTTAAGAAGTTGGATACGGCATATCAAAGTGAGGACCTGCCCGAACCTGAATTCTTTAGCACGAATGGCCAGGACGCCGACATCGGAATTATTGGATGGGGGTCGAGCTACGATCCGATCCGTGAAGCCCAGGATCAGCTTGCCGAGAAGGGAATCGAAACAGATTTCATGGACAATGCATACGTTCTGCCGTTTCCGGAAGAAGAAATGCAGGAATTTATCCAGTCGCATGATCGGACGTATGTGGTCGAGCAGAATATGACCGGACAACTGATGGGGGTAATTCATGAGAACCTAGGTAAAGAGTCTGGTCTGCGTCCCATCCGCAGATACGATGGAAGTTTTCTTGAACCCAGTGACATCACTCAATCCATACTGGAAGATAAGTCATGAGCCCAACTAAAGCGGTAGACAGGACGGATCAACAGGAAGAATCGCAGTTCAGCGAAAAAGACTACGAGTCCGGCGGGGATGCACGACTCTGTCCGGGATGCGGACACAATCCGATCACATCCGCTCTGAAGCAGGCGGC
>CAZQNZ010000101.1:0-8739 GCA_964594615.1 uncultured Planctomycetia bacterium | reverse complement strand
GGCAGAGTGACGGTGCATCAAACAGAACCCTCCGATCTCACGGAAGCCGTGGCGATAACGAGCATCTTGAGGGAGCGCCGCCGTCCCCGGCGGCTCTTTTTATTTAAAGATGGAAAAGACGTTTAAATGAACAGCGCCGACGGTAATACGGTGCTCCCGTTCTCCGGCATCGTGATCGACAGTTCGTGCTGAGGATGTTCCGTTCTGTACGTCCTCAGTGGCGTTTTCGTCCAGAGAGGGGGAAGTGGCGTACATTGTTCTACAACTGTTGGATGAATGATTACGGACGCTCCTCCTGGATTCACCTACCACTGGCCGGTCCCATAAAAGGGAGAGTTTCGGTCCGGGAGGAAGGAAGCAAGAAACGGCATTCCACCCGATCGAAAAGCCTGTGTCTGTATTCAGCAACGCTTCGTTTGCGGGCATACGGAAACCAGAAGACAATCAGGGAAACAACGTTCTGACCGCATTTGAAGGCGGATATTCGCTCTGTTATAATCCGCTGTTCTCATTTTTCACATCGTATTTTTAGGGTTTTACCCGGGTTTAGCGGGATCCCGGCCATTTACCCTGAATCAATCCTGTTAGAGTGCCTCTGGAGATGATGCGGACGGGCAACCAGGAGGAGATCGGAGCGCTGCAGAAATCCACGCGGTGGCATGAGGAAGCCATCAAATGGCTGCTGTTCACGTGTGCGGTGCTCTCGATCATCACCACGCTGGCTATCATATTCGTGCTCTGCCAGGGCGCGTATGCTTTTTTCACCGACGTCTCCGTCTGGTCGTTCCTGACCGGCACGGAGTGGTCCCCGCAGTTCAGTGGCGGTGGAAAATCGTTTGGTGTGCTGCCGCTGGTCTCGGGGACGTTGCTGATTACCGCCGGGTCGAGTCTGATTGCGGTGCCGATCGGTCTGACCTCCGCGATTTACCTCAGCGAGTACGCCTCCGACGGGGTGCGGGACCTCATCAAGCCGGCGCTGGAAATCCTGGCCGGCATTCCCAGCATTGTGTACGGCTATTTCGCGCTCTCGTTCGTCACGCCCATCATCGAAACGGTATTTCCCCAGACCGCCACCTTCAACGCCGCCAGTGCCTGTGTGGTGGTGGGCATCATGATTCTGCCCATGGTGACGTCGCTGTCGGAGGATGCACTGCAGGCGGTGCCGGATGACATTCGAAAGGGCGCGTACGCTCTGGGGGCGTCACAATTTGAAGTATCCGTCAGGGTGGTGGTGCCGGCGGCGCTTTCGGGCATCCTGGCGTCGTTCATCCTTGCCATGTCCCGGGCGATCGGTGAAACCATGGCCGTGACCCTGGCGGCGGGCATGACGCCACGAATCACGATCAATCCGCTTGAAAGCATTCAAACGATGACCGCTTACATCGTCGGTGTGACGGCCGGAGATACGCCGGCCGGATCGGTCGAGTATCAATCGCTGTTCGCTGTCGGGCTGGTGCTGTTTGCCATGACGCTGGTGATGAATCTGCTGTCACAGGCCTTCAAACATTATTTTCAGGAGGAGTACGAGTAACGATGGCGCAACCGTCAGGCCGCAGCACAAGAAGTGCAGTCGTGCGCCGGCGGATAGGGGTGGTCTTCCGGTATTTCTGTATGACGCTCACCTGGTTCGGGGTGATCATGCTGCTCCTCCTGCTGTGGGACATGTTCCGGGGCGGAATGCGGCACCTCAGCTGGGATTTTCTCGTGAGCTTTCCACAGCCGACCCCCGAGGAATCCGGGGTGTGGTCCGGCATCATGGGCACGGTCTGGGTGGTCGGGGCCACGGGTCTGCTGTCGATTCCAGTGGGCGTTGGGGCGGCGGTGTTCCTGGAGGAATACGCACCCTCCGGTCCGTTTATGACGTTCATCGAGGTGAACATCTCCAACCTCGCCGGGGTTCCCTCGGTCATTTACGGCATCCTCGGCCTCGCGATGTTCGTGCGCTTTTTCGTGCTCGGACGCAGTGTGATCGCCGCGGCGTTCACGATGTCGCTTCTAATCCTGCCGATCGTTATTATTTCCTCCCGTGAGGCCATCCGTTCGGTGCCGGATTCGGTCCGGCAGGCGGCGTATGCGCTGGGGGCGTCTCGCTGGCAGACGATCTGGTACCACGTTCTGCCCGCTTCGATTCCGGGTATACTCACCGGTGTGATCCTGTCCATTTCCCGAGCCATCGGGGAAACGGCTCCGCTTCTTGTGGTAGGGGCCTTCACGTTCATGCCCTATGCACCGGACGGGATCATGGACAAATTTACCGTGTTGCCCGTACAGATTTACGGATGGGCCAAGCGGCCACAGGAAGAGTTCCAATACCTGGCGGCCTCCGCTATAATTGTTCTGCTGGTCGTTTTGCTGGTGATGAACTCTCTGGCCATCTGGATCCGTTATACATTCCAGAAAGGGGACAAATGAACGGTACTGACGAAGAACAGGTCGCGTTTTCAAACATGAATTCGAATTACGACGACCCGGACACGGATCTCGTACGCCCCGAACAGATCGAGGATCCGGTGCTGGAAACGAAGGAACTGAATGTCTTCTACGGCGACAACCAGGCCATCGATAACGTGTCGCTGAAGTTCCCGAAGCAGAACATCACCGCGATCATTGGTCCCAGCGGGTGCGGCAAAAGCACGCTGCTTCGTTCGCTGAACCGCATGAATGATTTCGTTTCCGGTACGAGAACGGAGGGGACGGTCAGTTACCGGGGCATCGACATCTACCGGGACGACGTGGATCCCATGGAAATCCGTCATCGAATCAGCATGGTCTTCCAGAAACCGAACCCGTTTCCGAAATCGATATACAAGAACATCTCCTGGGCGCCTTCGATCCACGGATACGACGGAGAAGTGGATGAACTGGTGGAAACCTGTCTCAAACAGGCGGCCCTATGGGATGAGGTGAAGAACCGGCTGGGTGATTCCGCACTGGCGCTTTCCGGGGGACAGCAGCAGCGTCTGTGCATCGCCCGCGCCATTGCGATTGATCCGCAGGTGGTTCTGATGGACGAACCGTGTTCGGCGCTGGACCCGACCGCCACCTCCCGGATCGAAGATTTGATTCACGAGCTGAAGGACGACTACACGATTGTGATTGTCACGCACAACATGCAGCAGGCCGCGCGGGTGTCCGACTACACGGCGTTTCTGTACAAGGGGGAACTGATCGAGTGGGCCCGCACGGACGAACTATTTACGAATCCCGAAAAGGAAATGACGCAGGACTACATTACCGGACGATTTGGCTGATCATCATTTTTTCAGGAGAGGCTCATGTCGGAACACTTTCACAAGGAACTGGATGAGTTGCGCGAGGACCTGCTGGAGCAGGGGAAACGCGTCGAGGAACAGATCACCGGGGCCATCGAAGCGATGCTGAACCGGGAGGAGGAACGGGCCAGGGAAGTGATTGACAGCGATCGCAGCATCGACGAAGCCGAAATCGAAATTGAGGAGGAGTGTCTCAAACTCCTCGCGCTGTACCAGCCCATCGCTTCGGACCTGCGCTTCCTGATGTCCGCGCTGAAGATCAACAACGATCTCGAACGTATCGCGGACCTGGCGTCCAACATCTGCGAACGGGTCATCTACATATCCTCTCACAACAAACTGGATACGCGGGAGCGGTTCGAGGACATGACCCAACGAGTCCAGGAAATGATCCGAACCAGCATGAGCGCACTCATCGAGCGCGATGAAGAGAAAGCATGGACGGTCCGGGACATGGACGATGAAGTGGATCGTCAGCACGAGGAGATGTTCCAGTTCCTGACGGACGAGATCAAGGCGAATTCGGACGTCACCGAAGTCGCGATTCAGAACCTCTCCGCGTCCCGCTACCTCGAACGGATCGCCGATCACGCCACGAACATCGCCGAGGACGTCATCTACATGGAACGGGGCGAAATCGTTCGCCACCAGTCCTCGGACTGATTGATCTTTCTCCGGTCAGTACCCCGCTTCTCCTCCACCGGTTCACCTCCAGCGATCAACACGTGAACGTTTCAGCAGTGGTTTTTTTCATTCCCCTGTGCACTGATAGGGACAGGGTCGCTCTTTCCATGAGGTGAAAGGCACCCCGAAGCGGGTGCAACAAAAAAGCCCCGGGCAAGCGAGCGTAGCGAGCGCAGCCCGGGGGCATCGAAACAGTAGACAACAGGCGGACCATGCACCGCCAGGTGCATGGTGGAACGAATGGATCGCTCCATCCTTGACGCGAAGCTTGCGAGCGTCGGGCTGGATACGGCGTTGCTCTCCCGTCGCCGTTCGAACAGACCATGATCTACATACCGGAACATCAGCGCTCCATTCAACCAATGCATCGAATAAACGGAAGGAACCACAGATAGACACAGATGGACACAGATAGTTAAATTATCGTATTTTCTGATCTGCGCAAATCTGCGTTCATCCGCGGTCCAAACGGCAAATAAAAGCCATCCCCGGTTATGCAGTCGAAAAAATTGGAGCGCCGGTGCCCTCACCGGCGCAGTTCATTCCAACCCAATCCGTTACCTTTCTTCATAGGTGTATTCTGAGCACCGAGCACCCAAATGCCATGCGATATAACCCTGAAGAAGAAAACAAAGGAAGAAATAATTCGTTTAAAAAAACAGTGAGGGCACCGGTGATCCGATCAGTGGTCAAACCTCAGAAACCACAGATCGACGCAGATGGACACAGATATTCAAACGGTTGTGTTTTTTCATCCGCGTGAATCTGCGTTCATCCGCGGTCCAGACCAGAAATAAAAAACATACCCGGTTATGCAATCGAAAAAAATTTGAGCGCTAGCTCGATACAAATACCATTCTCCCTTCCGAAAAACCCGTCGTTTTCGTCCGGAATCTCCGAAGATCGTCCCACTGGAATGCCGTGCCCTTTCATTCACACCCCATGTAAGCGATAATTAGACTTCGATTGTTTTTGAATTTTGTGCGACTGAAGGTACTTTTTGTGAAAACTGGAAACGTAAAATGGTTTGACCGAAGCAAGGGATACGGCTTCATCCAGCAGGAAGAGGAGGATGAGGACGTATTCTTTCACCAATCAACACTATCGACGAATGGAGATGTGGATCCGGAAGAAGGAGATCCGGTGAAGTTCGAGACGGAGCAGACCGATCGAGGACTGGCTGCTGAACAAGTACAGCTGATTGACGCTGCTGAAAAAGGTTCGGAGAACGGATCGGCGACAATGCAGGAACAGGAGGAACCGGCCACCGACAAATCGTTCGGTGACCTCGGGTTGGACATCATCCTGAAAGAAGGCGTCGAGGCGGCGGGATTTACCGCACCCCGACCGATTCAGGAGGAAGTGGTGCCCACCATTCTGGAGGGCAACGATCTCGTGGGGACGGCACCGACCGGTACCGGCAAAACGGCGGCGTTCCTGCTGCCGATGATCCAGAAGCTGGAGGGGCGAGATAAAGACCACCCCGGAGCACTGGTGCTTGCGCCCACTCACGAACTGGCCGAACAGATCACAGAAGAAGCAAATGTGCTGTCCGACCACCTGGATCTGAAGATTGACAGCGTGTACGGCGGAACAGACATTCACGCGGAGAAGGAGCGCCTGAAGGAAGGCGTCGATCTGCTCGTGGCCTGTCCGGGTCGTCTGCTGGATCATATGGGGCGGAACTACATCGAGCTGACGGACGTCCGCACGTTTGTGCTGGATGAGGCGGATCGCATGTGCGACATGGGCTTTCTGCCGGACATCAAGAAAATCATGCGCTGGCTTCCGGGCGATCGCCAGAACCTGTTCTTCTCGGCCACCATACCGCCCGAAATTCAGAAATTGGCCGACAATATTCTGCAGGAACCGGAAAAGGTCTCCGTCGGTCGCCAGGCCCCGACGAGCACGGTGGACCACTATGTCATCAATGTGTCGTCGAACGAGAAAAAAGAGGCACTGGTGACCCTGCTGAACGATCTGGACATCGATTCCGGTCTGATCTTCTGCCGCATGCGCAAGACGGTGAAGTCGATCGCGAACGACCTGCGGGAGCAGGGATTTGACGCCTGCGGTCTGCAGGGCGGCATGGAATCCGTCGCACGTGACGCCACGCTGGATTCGTTCCGCCGTGAACGGTTTCAGCTGCTGGTTGCCACCAACGTGGCCGCCCGTGGGCTGGACGTGGAGCACATCTCGCACGTCATCAACTATGACATTCCGGAGGATCCGGACGTCTACACGCATCGTCTCGGACGCACCGGACGGTCCGGCCGTGAAGGCGCTGCATTCACACTGGTTACCCCCGACGATCGGGGATCCCTCAGCAAGATCGAAAACACGATCGGCTACGACATTGACCGCATGGACCTCCCCGGTTCGTAATGATGGTCCAGGGTTCGGAACCGACTGCTGTAAGCCCCGAAGGGGCGACAGCAAATAGCCCGGGGCAAGCGAGCGGAGCGAGCGCAGCCCCGGGTTGAAAACAAGAAAAAACAGAAGGACCATGCACCGCCAGGTGCATGGTGGATCGCATGGAACGCTCCATGCCCGAACCCCATCAATACACGCGAACGAATCCCACTCGTTCCGCCTGCGTCTCGCCATAAATTCGTACATTCATCATGCACACCGAATCGGTAACGATCACCAACCAGGAAGGCCGCCAGCTGGCCGGGGAACTGGACCTGGCACAGGGTCGGGAAAAGGCCTGTGCCGTGCTCGCCCATTGCTTTACCTGCGGCAAAGGCCTCGCCTCACACCGCCGCATCTCACGAGCCCTGTCGGAACTCGGATTCACCGTACTTCGGTTTGACTTCACCGGCGTCGGTGATAGTGAAGGGGCGTTCGTAGAGAAAACCTTCTCAACCAATGTGAACGATCTGCTGTCGGCCATGGACTTCCTTGCCGAAACACGGAAGGCGCCGCAGTTGCTTCTGGGCCATTCTCTGGGCGGTGCTGCGTCCGTGTTTGCCGCCGCGGAGCGTCCATCCGTCCGGGCGCTGGCCACCGTGGCCGCGCCGGACGACCTGACGCACCTGAAAACCCGCCTCCCGGAAGCGATCGAGGAAGTGAAGGCAAACGGGCGTACCACCATTAACCTGGGCGGCTCGGACATCGAGCTGGGCCGGCCGTTCGTTGACTCCCTGGAGGAGGCGGACCTGAGCAACAAGCTGGGTCAGATCAACTGTCCGCTGCTGATTCTTCATTCACCGGAAGACCGGGTGGTCGGCATCGAGAGCGCGGCCCGACTGTACCGGGCGGCGGATCATCCGAAAAGCTTCATCTGCGTCGACGGCGCCGACCATCTGCTGTCCGGCAAAGAAGATCCTCGATTCGCCGGGCGAACCATTGGCTTCTGGGCCGAGCGATACGTGCGGACGGAGGAACCGACCGACTCCACGAACGACCGGGGCGTCGTGACGGTTCACACCGGACGGGACCAGTACTACACGGAAGTGGACGTCGGTCCCCACGAACTGGTGGCCGACGAACCCGCCTCCTCGGGAGGCACCGATCGGGGACCCACGCCGTACAACCTCCTCGTCTCCGGACTCGGTGCCTGCACCAGTATGACACTCCGCATGTACGCGGATCGAAAGGAGTGGCCGCTAGAAGGGGTTACCGTGGACCTTGAACACGAACGGATCCACGCCGAGGACTGTGAACGTTGCGAGACGGAGGACGGACAGGTGGATCACATCACGCGCACCGTACAGCTGGAGGGCGATCTTTCCGAAGAACAGCGCAAACGCCTGATCGAAATTGCCGAAAAATGCCCCGTTCACCGCACCCTCACGACCGAAACCGTCGTCGAAACGGTCGAAGTGGAATAAGAGGACTCCTTCAATCCTCTCTGCCCCACTGATTACAGGGATTTTTGGCAGGATCCCCTGAAAAATTGCAAATGAACCAAACATATACAGAACCGCGACCGTGAGGGAGCGGGCCAGAAGGGGTGAAGCATCAAATGATCTCCGGTTTATCAGTCGCCAGGAGTTGGGTTCATCCATGTCGGTTACGAGAAGGCTTTGTGTAGAGCCCACAACGTGGGCGACGGCAAATAGCCCGGGGCAAGCGAGCGAAGCGAGCGAGGCCCCGGGTTGAAAACCAGAAAAAAGATAAGGACCGTGCACAACCAGGTGCAGGGTGCAACGACTGGATCGCGCCAGACCGAAATCGTTCCGTTAAAGGACCAAAAACCCATGAAATCACCAGGAAACCAGGTACAATTAACCGATGCTCCGGTACTCGGTTTTGCAAGTTTCCGGCTCGTTGTCGGTGTAAACTTCTTCATGCACGGTGCCGTGCGCGTGTTCGGCGATTATGCCGGGTTCGTCAGCTGGGTTACACAAACCTTCGAAGGAACGATACTGTCCGGCGGTCTCGCCACGGCGTACGGCTGGGTGATCCCGCTCGTCGAGCTGATTCTCGGCATCCTCCTGATCACCGGACTGGGAACCAAATGGACGCTTGTCACCGGTGAACTCTTCATGGCCACCCTGATCTTCGGCATGACCCTGAAGCAGAACTGGGACACGGTGGCGTTCCAGATGATCTATGCGCTTAGCCTCTATCTGCTTCTGCTGAATATACGGCACAACCACCTCTCAGTTGACGCCTTACTGTTCCGCCGGACGGAAACATAAGCCACCCCCCTCGACGGCATACCAAAATAGCGTGGAGAGTCCCTCGAACCCCCCGGCAGCCCACGAACACGAAGGGCTGAACACCGTCCGAAGTGTAGAAGAATTGGTACACTTGATCCATGGTTCCCCTAAAA
>CAZQNZ010000100.1:6372-8756 GCA_964594615.1 uncultured Planctomycetia bacterium | reverse complement strand
GAAATCCGTTTAATTCAGTTTCGGCATGTGATATGATAATTTTCTTGTCCTCTTTGAGTGGTTTGACGGTGCTGATGTTTTCTCGCTGAGAAGCATGGTCATGAGCAGCAGAGATGGATTTACAAGGCACACCATCGAATCCGACGATCTTCTTTACCCTCCCCGACGATGACAAATCCCAACGATAACTCCGAACTGTTCGAGATTTTCCAGAACGAAGTCGATCTGGATCAGGACCAGGAAGACGACGACGAGGAAAACGATCAGGAAGCTGATACGAACCAGGAAGACGAGCGGGATGAATCCACCGATCAACAGCAACAGCCCGGGCAAAAACCCGGAACCGACGCCCCTGCTGACAAATCGCCTGAACCCGACCCGGACTCAACGGACTCCGCCCCACCGAACAGCGAACGGTCGTCGAATTCCGAGGATCGCTCCGGGCCGGAGAACACGTCGTCCCCTTCCTCGTCGAAACAGGCCCCACCCTCCAGTACCGTTGCCCAGGAGGAGGGGAAAGATCCGGATACGGAAACCGGTTCTTACATCAAGGATCTGGAGAACGAAAAAGAGCTTGAAGGAAAAATTATCCTGTCAAGAGGGGCTTCGGTGTTTCTGCTTATACTGGCCATTATCGCTGTGATCGGTGCGTACTTCATTGGCCTTCAGACGGGATCGAATCAACAGATCGTCGACAACCAAACCGCTACCACCTCGGAAGGAACACCCGCCAACAAGGACATCAATGAAACCCCCACCGGCAACGTTCAGGACGGAGGGGGATCTTCTACAAACAATCAGAGCGGAGGAAAGGAAAGCTCGACCAGCAATGACAATGACAGCGGGATCGTTCCGGGTCAGACGTATTACACCATTGGACTGATTGCGTATAAAGCGTCTCAAAACAACGTACAGAACTACGTGTCCACGGTACAGCGGAGCCTGCGACAAGATGCAAATCTCCGGTACGTCTCCAGTGTGGAGAACCCGACCGGAAATCGTCAAATCTGGGTCGTGGTTGGTTACTTTCAAGACCGCGAAACCGCCAAGCAGAAACTGGCCGAGATCGAGGACAATCTCAATCAGACGGATTACCGGAACGATTACACGAAGGATATTCTGGAAATATCGTCCGAGCAGGCTCGCCGCATTGCCGGTTCATAGTCTGGATCGGAGTTCCTTTTCCTTGAAAAATTGGCGTGTCTATCCAAAATATAATCCCATCACTCTTTAATTTTTTATGCAAAATTTTCATTGATCAGCCATGTCTTTACATAAATCTCTCAAATCCCAGGATGAACTCAAAAGAGAACGGAATGTCCTGACGCGCCGGGAACGAGTCAAGAAACTGATGGAACTGGGGGTCTTTGACGAAGACGAAGATAGTGTGTTCGGACTATCGAAACTGCAATCCGCGGATCTCACGCCGGATGCGGTTCAACCCGGTGCCCAATCTTCCGACGACGAAGAAGACACCGGCGAGGAAGGATAACTTCACTCCTCATCCCCGCTGGAACTGTTTTTTCTCCTTCGCTATCACGCTTTAGCTCTCATTCCGGGCCTGTTACATGCAACTATATCCGATTCGCCTTGAGCCCATTTTCCGGGAAAAAATCTGGGGAGGACGGCGGCTCGCTTCCTTTTTTGACCGGGATTTGCCGTCGGATCGTACGTATGGAGAAACCTGGAATGTCGTGGACCGGGAATCCGATCACATTAGTGAAATTTCGAACGGCCCCCACGAAGGCCAAAACATCAGGGAATTCATTCAGCAAGCACCGGATGCCGTTCTCGGGGAGGAACGAAACCTCGATTCCTTCGGTCGATTCCCCCTGATGGTGAAGTTTCTGCACGCCTACGAGAATCTGTCACTGCAGGTCCACCCGGGGGATGAATACGCTCAACTCAACGAAAAGGATTCCGGCAAACTTGAAGCATGGTATATTGTCGAAGCGGACGAGGACGCCCGGGTGATCCGGGGGATTCTTCCTGACGTCGGTAAGGAAGAGTTCGTCCAGGCGATTCGAGAAGATCGACCGATGGACGTTTTGAACTGCATCGACGTACGGCCGGGGGACGTCATTCTTATCCCCCCCGGAATCATTCATTCAATCGGTGGCGACGTGCTGCTCTTTGAGATTGAACAAAACTCGGACGTGACGTACCGTCTGCACGATTGGAATCGGCTCGGACCGGATGGATCCAGCCGTGAACTGCACCTCGATAAGGCGATGGATGTCATCGATTTTCAGGCGATGGGCCGCACCCGCACCAGATCCTCTGACATTGAAGGTCCCTGGAAAAACCGTGAACTGCTGGTGCGGACCCCCGTTTTTAAACTTCAGAAAATCGAAGCGGAAAGCGCCTTTCTCGAAGAGCACCCA
>CAZQNZ010000100.1:0-6272 GCA_964594615.1 uncultured Planctomycetia bacterium | reverse complement strand
CTGGATCCGAATCCGGAAACGACCAATCATCGACGGATCAACACCTCCAGTCCATTGACCAGCAGCTCGGCAACATCACTGACCAGCTTGACCGTCTTCGTCAGCAGCTGTCCCTGAAAGACTCCCGGATTAACACGCTGCAAGAAAAAATGACCTTACTGCAACAGAAGGTGGCCCGGCAGGAAGAAAAATTATCCAGTGTCCGTGAAGCACGCAATGAGCTTCAAAACGAACTTGAGAGGTCACGCCAAAAACTCGACGAGGCGGACGATCTCCGAACAAAATACAAACAACTTCGAAAAAAATACATGTCCCTGCAGAAAGACTACAACACGTTGCTGGGTAATCGTACCGGCAGGAGCACGCGTGCCGCGGATCCTTCGCCGTCCGATACGGGTGGTGAATCGGTCACGAAAGATTCCGCAAGAAAGGACGTCAAGAAAACCGCCGGCACCAACGAGAACCCCTCTACGGAAGACCCGGATCAAAACAAATCAGAAGGTGACGAGAACCGGGCCGAATCCGCAAACAGCGGCAATTCAAATTCCAGCCAATCATCCAGCGAAGAAGAAAAAGAAGCCCCCTCCTCCGGCCCCCACCACGAAGGATCGATCATCATGATTAAAGAGGGCCGCGTGGTGACGAACCTGTTCGGGAAACACGGGGTGGAGAAGGGATCCAGCCTGTACGTTGTGGAGGACGGTGAAGTACTGGGAACGTTAAACGTAACACAGGTGTTTAACGACGAGGAGTATCCGTTCAGTTTTGCGGTGCCCAAAACACGCTCTTTGATCGGAGACTTAACCAGTGACATGGCCGTTCATACAACACCTCCGAACACCGATACAGACACCAACAACGACGCGTCGAAGGATCAAGAAACGGATGAATCAACTGATAACGATGATGAATGAGTCCTGTGCGAAGTGACTTGATTTTTACCCGGGACGTTCTTTCGGTTACCTCCGCGCCCCCAGGCCTTTTGTCCTTGTTTTGCACTGATCGTTTCTCCGGACGCATCCACCATGAGCCGAGATTTTCACATCGACGACACCGCTGCTGAACATGACTTTGGCATCGACTACGAATCGGAGTTGAACGAACAACAGCTCCAGGCGGTACGCCATCAGGGCGGGCCCATGCTGGTCCTGGCCGGTGCCGGTAGTGGGAAAACCCGCACCATCACGTTTCGTGCCGCCTATCTCATTGAACAGGGAGTCGATCCGGAACGAATACTTCTCGCCACCTTCACCAACAAAGCAGCCAATGAAATGGTCAACCGGGTAAACCGGCTCACCGGCGGTCGTGCGGATGACATCTGGGGCGGAACCTTTCATCACCTTTCCAACAAAATCCTCCGTCGACACGCTCCGGAACTGGACTACACGCGCCAGTTCACCATCATGGATGCGGAGGACGCAAAAACATTGATGGACGATACGATCGCCGACCTGGACATGGACGAGAGTCATCCGGATCTGCCCGGAACCTCCGTGATCCACACCATTTACAGTCTTTCGGAAAATACCATGAGCAGTGTGGAAGAGGTGGTGAAAGATCAGTTTGATTATCATCTTGAACACATCAAAGCATTCGAACAGGTCATCGACGAGTACCGTGTCCGAAAACAGCAGCAGGACGTGATGGACTTCGACGACCTGCTGGTGAACCTGCTACGGCTGTTCGACGAACACGAGGAGTATCGTGAGCAGTACGCACGGAAGTTTCGGCATATCCTGGTGGACGAATTCCAGGACACAAACGAGCTGCAGAGCCAGATTGTGGATCGCCTCTCCGAACATGAAAACAACTTGATGGTGGTGGGGGACGACGCGCAAAGCATCTACTCGTTCCGCGGCGCAAATTTCCAGAACATTCTCCGCTTTGACGAACGGTATGCGAACGCGTCCATTTACAAACTGGAACTCAATTATCGATCGACCCCGGAAATCCTGTCCCTCGCCAACTCCAGTATCCAGAACAACGAGTATCAGTTCCCGAAGGAACTTGAAGCACAGCGGGACTCCGGCTATCTACCCACTTTGCTCGTGCCTGAGACGGAATCCGAACAGGCGGAGTTCGTGGCAACACACGTGCAGCGACTGAAACGGGAGGAAGACATCGCCTTCAACGATCAGGCGGTGCTGTACCGTTCGCACCACCACTCCCTGACCCTCCAGGTCGAGCTCACACAGCGGGGCATTCCGTACTACGTGCGGTCCGGCCTTCGTTTCTTCGAACAGGCCCACATTAAGGATGTGACAAGTTATCTGAAGGCAATGTTGAACTCCTCGGATGAACTCGCGTGGAAACGAGTCATGAAATTGTACAGCGGTATCGGAGCAAAGACGGCGGCCAAGCTGTACACCGCCCTATCCCGGATGGAAAATCCCGTTGAAGGGATGGATGCTGAAGTGATCGACGACAAACTCAACGCAAGAAATCGTTCCTCCTGGCAGGATCTGACGTCTACTATGCAGCAGTTGCGGGATCTTGAGGCGGAGGACGCCGGGGCCGCGGCCATGTTCGATACCCTTCTCGATGATTTCTATCGGCAGTACCTCAGGGATCAGTACGACAATGCACCGTCACGTCTCGAAGACATCGATCAACTCGCCAACTTTGCCGATCGTCAACCGGATCTTGAATCGTTTCTCAGTGAAATGGCCCTTCGTTCCAACCTCGACTCCGAACAGGTGGATCCGGATCAGCCGGACTCCGAAGATTTTCTCGTCCTGTCGACGGTTCATCAGGCCAAGGGACTGGAATGGGATGTGGTGTACAGCATCTGGCTGACGGAAGGAGAATTTCCCCACCATCGCAGCATCGACGATCAGGAGGACGTGGAGGAAGAACGGCGCTTGTTCTACGTGTCCGCCACGCGGGCTCGCGACGAACTGTATTTGACGTATCCACTGTTTTCACAGCGCCGCAGGGGAGACTCGTTTCAGAACCCGAGCAGGTTTCTTCAGGAACTCGACGAATCCACCTATCAGGAAGCTGAACTGGAACGGACGTCTCACTGAATGAATCCGATCGGAACCCCGGTTCCCACCGGAACCATGTATTTTCATTGAAACCCAAGTCGTATCGGACTACCCTGCATTCCTTCGCCTGTCCACTCTCATCGTTCTGATTCGTCCGTGGTGACACCACGCGTTCACGGACGCATGGAGGTCTATCATGTCCAACCCAACGGGTTCTGAAGATCCGATCAAACGCCTGAAGGAAGCGACCTCCGATCAGCACGAGAATCTCGAACAACAGCTTGGTGCGCAATACTTCGGTACGGACTCCATTACCCGCGAGCGGTACGAGGAAATCCTCGCGAGCATGTATGGCCTGTACGAACCGCTTGAACAGCGACTTGAGCCGGCAATACGGGAACACCTGACAACCTTTTCCTACCAGTCCAGAGCGGATCGTATCGCCTCCGATCTGCGTGCACTCGGTTGGACGGACCAGGAACGGGCGAACTTGCCCCGCGTTTCATCAACAGCCCTGATGTCCCTGCGAGATGCGTTCCAGACCCTCGGATGCCTGTATGTGGTGGAGGGATCGGAGCTGGGAAGCAGTATCATCAGACGGCGATTCGAGGAGATGCTGGACGAGGAAACCCTTCGGGCCGACGCATTCTATCGGGATAATCCCGATGAAACCCGTACCCGATGGAACAATTTCCGCGCCCTCTTCAATCAGCGTGTACGAGACGACAACGAACTTACACGAACCATTTCCTCCGCGCGAGAAACGTTTGACCTGTACAGACGGTGGCTGAGTTGAACGAGCAACAGTTCAAAACAACCGGCTCCCTGGACCTTGATCTCAAGGATGAGCTTGAGCGATGTCACACGGACCCTATTCATCACACCGCGTTCATCCAGCCGCACGGCACCTTCCTGGAAATCGATCCGCAATCGATGGAAATCCATTCTGCAGCACAGAATGTGGATCTGTTCATCGAACCCGAGGCTTCAGCGTTAATCGGGCAATCACTTGATTCCTGTTTCCCCGCCCCCTTTGTCAATAGCCTGAAGTCCCATCTCCAGAACCGCTTTCCAGAGCGCAAACATTTTACAATTGAATATGACAGTACGAATCTGAATGTATACATCTTTCCCGCTGGAGACCGGGCGGGTATGGAAATCGAACGCCACCCCGGTCCGGATCAACATACGGATCTGCTCATTACAAACCTGACCGATCAGCTTGATCATTTGCGGGGCCAGGACCACCGTTCCACACTATTCAACCGAGCCCTTGAAAGTCTCGGATCCTTTACAAATTATGATCGACTGTTGGTCTATCGCTTCAACGAAGAGGGCCATGGATCCGTGGTTGCAGAACAGAAACGGGAGAATCTCAAATCGTTCATGGGACTACAGTTCCCTGCCTCGGATATTCCGGAACCCGCGCGACGGATCTACCGGAAAAATACAATTCGTATTATTCCGAACGTGGAGTACGATCCTGTCCCGATCCTCGGCCCCGACGGTCAGCGGAATCGAGAGGAACTTGATCTGACGTACTCGGAGCTTCGATCGGTCCCGGCCATACATCGAAAATATATGTCAAACATGGGGGTTCAGGGTTCTCTATCCCTTTCCCTGATCGTTAACAACGACCTCTGGGGCATGATTGCCTGTCATTCGACGTCCCCTCATCAGCTCGATCCGTCTCAGAAAAGCGCCTGCAAGCAGATTGCCCGGACCACCGCCCAGCAGATCGAAAAACTAATTGCCACGGATCGGGAACGACAGTACAAGAAAATTACTCATATCCGACAGCATATAGATGAAGCGTTAACGGATTACAAGCACCTTTTTGATCAGCTTGAACAATCCTCAAAATCCCTCCGTTCCCTGATGGATGCCACTGTTTTCTGTCTTCATCTGGACGGAAAATCCATGTGGTTGAGTGATAAGGATGAAGATATTGAGTATGCAAAACAGCTCATGGACGGGATCCGGGAACGACTCAGTGAACAGGACACTTTCGCTGTTGAATCTCTTGAAAACGAATGGGAAGCGAACTGGTCTCATTCCGACCGCATCAGTGGGTTTTACGCATGCCGTCTTGCCTACACTGCCGATTCCTTCTGCGTCTGGTTTCGACCGGAACACCGTGAAACCATCGATTGGGGAGGCGACCCCCGAAATCCGGTGGAGGTCAGCGAAAGCGGTGAACTCTCCCCGCGAAATTCCTTTGACGCATGGACCCAGATTGTCTCCAGCACCTGCCGCAGGTGGACGGCCCTCGACCGATTCACGGCGGATGAAATCGGCCGGCTTCTCAAAGAGATGGAGAACGAACTCCAGAAGCATCTTCTGGAGAAAAAAAATCAACACATCGAAGCCAAAAACAACGCATTGGAAGAAACAAAAAAACGGCTCAGAACGATCAACGAAGAAAAAGAAGAGCTGCTCGATCAGGTGCGGGAGATGGCCAGAAGGGATGACTTAACCGGTTTGCTGAACCGGGACGAACTGGAGAAACAACTATCGTCGGAGTTCGATCGTGCGGAACGGTATCAGCAGGATATGTCCGTCGTCTTTCTAGACCTGGATCACTTTAAAGCGGTGAACGATCAGTACGGTCACCAGGCCGGTGACGACGTACTCGAAATAACGGGTGACAAACTACTCGACATCAGTCGAAATACGGATATCATCGGTCGATACGGAGGGGAGGAGTTCATCGCCGTGCTGCCTGAAACGGACATCGAACACGCAAAATCGTTTGCCGATCGATTCAGGAACGACCTCCGGAACCATACGTTTCATACAGATGAGGGCACCTTTCAGCTGACCTGCAGTATTGGGATCTCCGACTACCGTCCGACGGACAACGATCCCGAAACGATTGTCGATCGAGCCGACGACGCCCTGTATCGAGCCAAGAACAGCGGTCGAGATCGGATTTGCATTGCCGGAGAAACCGAGGGGCGAGACGAACAAACCGATTCTTGAGCCTTCACCGACCCGGTCTCCCTTCTTACCCTGCAGATCAAAGCGTTGATCTCACGTCAAGCATGGATTGGAGCACCGGTTTGACCCGGTCCAGTGGATACTGCGTGGCCGCGTCGCTCAGTGCCTCATCCGGCTCCGGGTGCACCTCCATAAAAACCCCGTTACATCCGGTGGCCACGGCGCCGCGAATCATCTCGGGGATGTAGGCCCGCGTGCCTCCCGTTTGATCCCCGCCGGATGCCGGTTGTTGAGCACTGTGTGTGGCGTCGTACACGACCGGTATCTCATCGGATTGCATGATGG
>CAZQNZ010000099.1:0-8871 GCA_964594615.1 uncultured Planctomycetia bacterium | reverse complement strand
GATTGTTGACCTGCACGTCCGAAAACCCGAAATCGTCCGCCAGGATGTACACAATATTGGGAGGCTCTGCAGCCTGGGAGGGGGCTAATGTCACTCCAGACCATCCGAGCACCAGAAGTAACAGCAACACACATCGATACGTTGATCGCATCAGAATCTCCTGAAACAGGATCAATAATGTGACCTCAATCGATCGACGGGGAGTTCACATGCATGCTCTTTACATGAGAACACACAATTTATATGAACAGAACTTATATCCAAAGCTTAACCCGACCACTCCTCTGTTAAAACACCATGAACAGATCATGAGAAAAATTGCTACAGCGGAACTTCATCGATACATGCTGTTCGATGGTTGTCTGACCGGTGCCCGTTTGGAACGAAAATGTTGAAACCCCCCGCACCTTCTTCTAGTTTGATTCCACATGGGTCGGGAGCGAGAGATTCATAACGATTCGTCAACCCACTGACTCATTCAATCCCGAGACGAAACTGTTACACGATGGGCCCTGAAGATCAGCTTCCTTACATTCCGAAGTTCAATTACCGGTGACCGTCGATTGCGTTTTACCAACCTTTTCAAGCGAATCCCATCGAGCTGGCATGCGATTTTGCTCCTTCCGGCTATCGCCATCTGTGGGATTTCCTGTTCTAACGACACGTCCGATTCAACCGCCGATCCCTCCTTCGTGGGACGCGAGAACTGCGTAAGCTGTCACGAAGAAGAAGCCGAAGCGTACGCCGGATCCCACCATGATCTTGCAATGCAGGAAGCAACCGACGAGACAGTGCTGGCGGACTTCAGCGGCAGTACGTTCACCGATGACAATCGCCAATACACATTCGATAAGGAAGACGGTCAGTTTTTCGTGCGGGTGGAGTCCGTCAATAGCGATGACGCTGAAACCTATCCGGTTCCTTATACCTTTGGCGTCCAACCGCTTCAACAGTATCTGCTCAAGTTTCCGAAAGGCCGATTGCAGGCGCTGACGATTGCCTGGGATTCACAAAAGAACGAATGGTTCAGTCTGTACCCGGACCGAACGTTCGAGAAAGACAACTGGCTCCAC
The DNA here is from genome assembly GCA_964594615.1 of uncultured Planctomycetia bacterium. Lineage (GTDB taxonomy): Bacteria > Planctomycetota > MHYJ01 > CAYXQY01 > CAYXQY01 > CAYXQY01. The sequence continues at coordinate 7,798 of CAZQNZ010000099.1, read as the reverse complement.
TGGACCAACCAGAGCCAGAACTGGAACTCCACCTGTGCTTCCTGTCACTCGACGAACTACAAGAAGAACTATGACCCCGAATCCGATTCCTACGATCCCTCATGGTCCGAAATCGACGTAAGCTGCGAGTCCTGCCACGGCCCCGGTTCCAGACACGTGGAGATGGCGAAAAATGCGGAGAACTACGATGAGGCGGCCACGTCGCAGGACAACGACCATGGGTTCCCGGTTCAGTTCACGTCCGGGGACGTGGCGTTCCGCACGGGATCGGATGGTGTACCGGAACGCGTTAATCCGAACCGTACGGTGTCGGACGCCCAGTTGACGGAATGCGGTCGCTGCCACGGCCGCCGGTCCGACCTGTCGAAGCATCACCGACACGGGGACCGGTTCCTCGACCATTTCGAACCGTCCCTGCTCCGAGAGGGCATCTATCATGCGGACGGCCAGGTTCAGGAGGAGGTGTACGTGTACGGTTCGTTCCGCCAGAGCAAAATGTACCAGAAAGGAGTGCGGTGCACCGATTGTCACAACGCGCACAGCGGCGAACTGAAACTTGAGGGAAACGAGCTGTGCACACAGTGCCACGGGGACGAACAGTACAACACGCCGGACCATCACCATCATCCCCCCTCAAGTGAAGGGGCTTCGTGCGTCAACTGTCACATGACCGAAAAAACGTTCATGCAGGTGGACCCGAGACGGGACCACAAGTTTCACGTGCCCGACCCGGCCGTTTCCGATGCGGTTGATTCGCCGGATGCGTGCACCTCCTGTCACACGGACAAAAGCCAGCAGTGGGCCGCCGGACACGTCGACCGCTGGTCCGGGGACAACCGCAGCTCCTCCCGTTACGGTCCGATGTTCCATGCCGCCTGGAACGGCGATACCGACGTTCGGTCGGATCTGATTTCCTTTCTTACAAATCAGGAGAAACCCACCTTCCTCCGCGCCAGCGCAGCGAACACCATCGGTCAACTGGTTACCGATCCGGGCAATCGTTCCAGCATCAGAAACCTGCTCGACGAGTCGGATCCCTTGCTCCGTCGAACCGGTGCAAGACTGTTTATCGCGGGTCGTAACAACAACGGCAATGTCTCCCCCGATCCCCTCGTGCCCCTGCTGTCGGATCCGGTCCGGGGCGTTCGGTTCGCCGCCGCCCGCTCCCTGTCAACCATGGATCTGTCCGGCCTTGACGATGAACAGCGAAAACGGGTGGAGAACCTGGTGGATCAGATCGAAGCCGTTCTGCTCACCAACCAGGACACCCGCAGCGGCCTGTTCTCGCTGGGTCAGTTTTACGCCCAGCAGGAACAGCCAGAGAACGCCATTACCTATCTGCGCCGGGCCATCCGGATGGACGCAAAATTCCTCGACGCTCGCACGACACTGGCACAGCTCCTCGCCGGTCAGGAACGTCCGTCCGAAGCTGCCTCGGTTCTTCAACCGGTGATCCGGCAGGAGCGTCCGCCTGAAATGTCCGAACAAACCTGGAACCGGGCAAAAGGGCGTGTGTATTTTCAGCTCGGCTTACTGAATGCCGGACCATTGAACAACCGAACCTCGGCCCGCAACTACCTGGAACGCGCCGTCCGTCTTACCCCGAATAACGCACGCGCTCATTTCAATCTCGGACTGCTCTACAGTAAGATGGGCGACGTCGATCAAGCGGATCACGCCCTGAATCGGGCCCGCGATTTACAGCCGGATAACCCGCGTTACCTGTATACTCTCGTGACCGTTCACAGAGACCACGGCCAGATGGAGAAAGCCGTTGAATACGCACGCACCCTGAAGAATGAATTCCCGAACAACCCCCGTTACCAGCGTGTGTTTCGTCTGATGAAACGTCAGGCACGATGATTACCCGGTTTCCCGGCCACCGAACCCGGAACCGAACGTCTCAGCTCGGGGAACGGGAACGTCGACATACACAATCACCTGCGTTATCTGTTGTTGATCCCCATGACTGAACAAACATCCCGTGATGTGTCCCTCGGTATTGACATTGGAGGCACCAAAATCGCAGTGGTGGCACTCGCGTCGGACGGAACGGTGCTCGATCGATTCCGCCGGCCCACGGACGCGGAACGGGGAGCTGAACGCATCGTCGATGACATCATGGACTGTGTCGAACATGAGTTTGCAGAACTTCTTCCGGACGTGACTGCGGCCGGCATCGGTGTGGCGGGCATTGTCAACGAGCGGGAAGGAATTCTGACGGTCGCCCCGAACCTGAAGCTTAAAAACACCCCCATCGGAGCCATGCTATCGGAACGAATCGACCGACCCGTGCTCGTGCTCAATGACGTGGACGCCGCCACGTACGGAGAGTGGAAACACGGCGCCGCCCGGGGATCCGAATCGATCATCGGGGCGTTCCTCGGGACCGGCGTGGGCGGAAGCGTGATCGCCAACGGTCGTCTGCTGGCTGGAGAACACAATTCGGCCGGAGAAATCGGCCACATGCCGATCATTGAAGGGGGACGTACCTGCAGTTGCGGCAACCAGGGGTGTATCGAAGCGTACGCCGGTGGATGGGCGATCGGTGAACGAGCCCGTGAGCAGGTGGCAGACCAACCGGAACGCGGACGGACCCTCGTGGAGATCGCCGGCAGCCGCGATGCCGTGACGGCGGAAACGGTCTCCAGGGCCCTGTCGACTGGAGACGCCCTCGCTCAGGACCTGGTCCGGCGTACCGGGGAGATTCTGGGAGCGTGGGGAGCCGGACTGGTCAATGTGTTCAATCCGCACTGCTTCCTGCTGGGAGGTAGTGTGGCGGAGGGATTTCCACAATTCACGGATGCCCTCGAACAACATGTGCATGACGATTCCTTTGAGGTGTTCGCGGACGAGTTTCAGGTGCGGCTCGCAGAGCTCGGCGATCGGGCCGTCGCCATTGGAGCCGCTGCACGGGCACGTCAAAAGCAGCGTCCGAACCGGTAACCAGACACAGAAGAGCAGGGTACGCACACAATAATTTCACCGAGTGCTCCGCAGGGAGTTCGATTGGATGAAACCCATCGTCCAGCCCGCTCACGATGTAGGATGATGGAACGTCAAGTGGCATCCTACTTCCATCGCACATCGGACGAAAGATGACGTGATATGAACTCACGTCCTGCTTTCGTCGTCCTTCGGACGGTCGCGGCCCTCCTCCTGCAGGAGTATTTGACACTTGGTTGAAGGAGCGGGCGTTTTCGTATGGAGTGCAACAAGCTCATATCGGGAGCCGGCTGTCCGAACCCGCATCTCATTCTACTCGCACTCGAAACCTCACGTTTCATACACCGAAAAATCGTACGGAATTTGTGATATTATGTTTTTGCTTAATACACTGCTCGTCGACTGAAACCGCCTTTCGGATTCGTTACACATATCGCTTCTATACTGAAACTCATGATCACGGAACGTCCAGCAAAAGATACAGCTCTCTCCTCGCCCATCAGCACCCTGATTTCCCGGATGAATGAGACATGGGTTCTTCTGATCACCGCAGCAGCCGTTCTAACGCTGTTTGCCTGCTCAAGCACCACCCCTCCTGAAATCACCAAAAAGTTTAAAAACGCCGTCGAACTGCAGGAGCAGGGCAAAACGGACCAGGCCCTTACCACGTATAACCAGATCATTTCCGAATATCCCGAGCATGCAGGAGCACATTTTCACCGGGGTCAAATCCTCCAGAAGAACGGAAACACTCAGGAGGCCCTGAAAAGTTACGAGAAGGCGATCACCTATGATGAGAATTACGCAAGCGCATACCTGGAACGCGGAAAGATATACCGGGAACGGGACCGATTCCGGCGAGCCATCAATGAGTTTGACCAGGTACTGCGCGTCTGGCCCAACAACACAGAAGCTCGGCTTTCGCGTGGTGAGCTTCGCCTGAAGCTCGGGAACCTCCAGCCGGCCATCGCGGATTTCGACCGGGTCATCGAGCAAAACGATCAAGCCCCGGAAGCACTCGTCCACCGCGGCCGGGCCAAACTACAATTGAGAAGCTTCGACGCGGCCATCGCGGATTTTAACAGCGCCATTCAGCAGGACGCCAAATATGCCCGTGCGTTCCTGAACCGGGGCATTGCCCACAATAAGAAAGATCAACCGAACCAAGCCCTCAAGGATTTCACGCAGGCCATCGATCTGGATGCGGAACTGACGCAGGCCTATAGCAACCGAGCGAAATTGCACTTCCAGCAGGAATCGTATCAGAAGGCCATCGCGGACTTCAGCACGGTGATCAAGCAGAACAAAAAATCCGCCAATCTCCAGGCACATTTTTACAGGGGCGTCGCCCGTACGAAACTCGGCAATGCAAAGAAGGCGATCGAGGATCTGACCCACACGATTGACAGCAATCCCGATTTTCTTCGGGCCTACCTGTACCGCGGTGTGGTTCACCAGCAGCTCGGGAATGACAAGCAGGCCCGCAGTGATCTCAGCAAAGTGCTTGACAAACAGCCGAAGAACGAGACGGCCCTGATCAAGCGCGGCATCACCCATGCCCAACTGCAAAATTATAAAAAAGCCCTGAAGGATCTGGACAAGGTCATCAAAAACAACAAGAACAATGCTCAGGCGTATAACCAGCGTGGTGTCATTCACGTGAAGCAGGACAACCTGAAAAAGGGCATTTCGGACTTCGAACGGGCGATCGAGATCAACCCGGACCTGACCGATGCGTACAGCAACCGGGGCAGTGCACGGATGAGACAGGGTAAACTTAAAGCGGCCCGGTCCGATTTCAGCGAGGTCATCTCCCGCAACGAAAAGAACGTGCGGGCCCGGTTCTACCGTGCGAGGATCGACGCACAGCAGAACAACACGCAGTCCGCCATCGACGACCTCAAACGCACACTCGAACTGCGCCCGGACTTCGTACAGGCCCGCTACCTTCTCGCACGGCTGTATTCGAACACCGATCAAGCTGAGAACGCCATTGATGCCTTCCGGAAGGTGGTCGAGCAAAACCCGAACAACACCAATGCCCACCTCCAGCTCGGTTCGCTCCTGATGGAGAATGATCAACCCGAACCGGCCATCAAGCAGTTCTCAACCGTTCTGAAGAAGGAACCGGAGAACATCCGTGCCTATCTGCTCCGCGGGAAAGCCCGTCTTCAGCAGGGTCAACTGGATGGGGCCATATCGGACTTCACGGCAGCCATCGAACGCGAATCCTCCGCTCGCGCATACCACCTCCGCGGACAGGCCCATCTCCAGAAAAACAATCCGGAGACGGCCATTAAGGACTTCACGAAGGCCATAGAGAAGGATTCCTCGTTTCGGGCAGCCTATCGGATGCGAGCGGACGCTCGCATCGGTCAGGACGATCTGGACGGAGCCATCGAGGACCTGAACCGGATGATCGAGCTCAATTCGAATGATCCCGGCACATACTTCAAACGGGCAAAACTGAAATACAAAACCGGATCGGTCGACGCAGCCATCTCCGACATGAACAAGGCGATCGAAGGCGGTCTCGACCAGGCCCGCGCGTACCTCCTCCGCGGGAAGTTTCATCGACAGAAAGGAAACGTTCAGAAAGCGATTGACGATTTCACAAAAGCCCTGGAACGGGATGCAAGCCTGACGGACGCCTACGTGCAGCGTGCACAACTTCGCACACAGAGAGGGAATCTTGAAGGAGCCATTTCCGATTACTCTTCCGTGATTGACACCCATCCCGATCATCCCGGAGCGTATTTCTTTCGAGGCATGGCCCGGAAGGCATCGGGCAATCTGGAGGGGGCGCTATCGGATTTTCAGCGGGTCACTGAGCTGGAGTCGGATCGCAGGGCTCGCGCATTTTATCAGATCGGCCAGATCCAGGCCCGCAGGGACCGGCTTCAGAACGCAATCAGTGCGTATGATCAGGCCATTGAGCTGGATCAGAAATACGGGGACGCGTACCATCACCGCGGCGTCCTTCGGGAGAAAGCCGGCGACGTGGAGGGCGCGATAGCCGACCTGTCGAAAGCGGTCCGGCTGAAACCGAATGACCCGAATGTCTACTTCAACCTGGGCGCCGTCAAGGCCAAATCCGGTAACCGGTCCGAGGCGCTTACGCATCTTCAAACGGCTCTCGAAAAAGCTCCGGACGACTGGTCACGCCGAAGTCAGGCAGAAGACATCATGCAGGACCTCAACGACGACGGTACCGGAAAACCCTGATTCCTGAAGGCCATGCTCGCCGAACGAGTCCGTGAACGTGATTCACTGCCCGCACGTCGGTCCACATTTCTCATGAGGGCCTCGGAGTAAACGGTGTGATTCGAAACGCGATCACGGTCCATTTAAGATGTGCTAAACACGTATTCACCCGCTCTGCGACGACGTTATCCCGACTGCCTGACCCATGATATCGTTTTTTCTCTATCTCCTGCTGGCCGTCGTCTCCACGGGGGTGGTCTGGTGGGGCAGCGACTGGATGGAGTACGCCAGCGAACGGATTTCACGGTATTTTCAACTGCCGGACGTGGTACAGGGAGCCATCATCGTGGCCCTTGGATCCAGTTTCCCGGAATTCTCCACCGTGCTGGTGTCCACGATCGTGCACGAAACGTTCGAACTCGGTGTAGCGGCCATCGTCGGTTCCGCAATATTTAACATCCTGTTTATACCGGCCCTGGCCAACTTCGGGGCAGCAGATCGTCTCGGGTCCTCCCGGAGCCTCGTTTACAAGGAGGCACAGTTCTACATCATATCGGTTGCCTGTCTCCTTTTGATGTTCTGTTTTGCCGTGATCTATTACCCCGTGGAGGGGCCGGAACTGGCAATACGCGGGGAAATTACCCGTGTACTTGCCGCGTTTCCCATCCTGCTGTACGGACTGTACGTCTTTGTGCAGTACAAGGACTCGATGGATTACACGGACCCGTCCGGCCCCGACCCGGAGGAGATCCGTCTCTCCGTCCAATTCGGATATCTGCTGATCAGTCTGATCATCATCCTCGTGGGCGTGGAAGGACTGATTCAGTCCGCTATCAAACTTGGTGATCAATTCGGTGCCCCTTCCTGGCTGTGGGGCGTGACCATTGTCGCAGCCGGAACCAGCATTCCCGACCTGTTCATGAGCATCCGTGCCGCTCAGAAAGACCGCGCCATTACCAGTATGGCAAATGTCTTCGGCAGCAACATCTTTGATCTGCTCATCTGTATCCCCACCGGCGTGCTGATTGCCGGCCCATCGGTGATCAACTTCACCATCGCCGCTCCGCTGATGGGCATCCTGATCGTCGCGACGATTGTTCTGTTTGCCTTCCTGAGAACGGACATGACCCTGAGCTATTCCGAATCCTGGATTCTCGTCCTGATCTACCTGTCGTTCGTGGTCTGGATGGGGCTGGAATCGTTCGGTGTGATCAACATCCTGCATGGGCTTCCACCGGTATAGGCCGGCATCCAGAAACGAGAAACCATGCTGCCCAACGTAACTAGACCTCGTCTGAAAAGGTGTCGCGTTCTCAGCATCCGATTTTTGGTGCATAACAAGGCATTTCGAGGAGGCAATGCCGCACAAAAGTGCATTGTCGACGAGTAAATAACGCCGTTATGCGCGAAAAACCGGATGTTTTCTTTGAAAATGCGTCTCATCGTAAGCTCTGCTGTGTCACTTCGACTCCGAAACCCGTCCGAAGGACGATGAATGCAGGACGTGACCTGATGTCACGTCATCTTTCATCAAATGCCGGGCCGTGGGGCCGGTTTCATGCGTAAGGCATCCGCCGAGGAGAAATTGGAGGACGGGCCCGAAGGGCCCATACTTTTCAGCCCAGGGTAAGCCGTCGAAGACGGCGCA
>CAZQNZ010000098.1:0-9083 GCA_964594615.1 uncultured Planctomycetia bacterium | reverse complement strand
GCCCGATTCACGACCTCCTCGGGAATCCCTGCCAGTTCCGCCACGTGTATGCCATATGATCGGTCGCTTGCCCCGCGAATCAACTTACGGTCAAACACCATCCGGCCGTTTTTCTCTTTGATGCCGAAGTGGTAATTTTGCACCCCCGGCAGTTCCTCTTCGAGCACGGAAAGTTCATGGTAATGCGTGGCAAACAACGTCCGTGCCCCGATGCGGTCGTGTATGTGTTCACAGACAGCCCGGGCAATACTGATGCCATCCGACGTACTCGTCCCCCGACCGACTTCATCAAGAATGACCAGACTCCGTTCCGTTGCGTTGTTCAGGATATTCGCCGTCTCCGTCATTTCCACCATGAACGTGCTGGCTCCTCTTGTCAGCTCATCCGAAGCCCCCACCCGGGTAAATATCCGATCAACGATGCCGATCTCCGCTTTCCTCGCCGGCACGAAACTTCCCATTTGAGCGAGGACGGAAATGAGTCCCACCTGACGGATGTACGTGGATTTCCCGGCCATGTTCGGCCCGGTAATCACGAGCAGTCGGTCGTCCTCCACCGACAGGTCCGTATTGTTCGGGACGAACCGCTGATCCTGCAGTTCCTCGACCACCGGATGACGGCCCTGCCGAATGTTGACAACCGGCTCCTCCACAATACTCGGTTTCACCCAATCTTTCTCCTCCGCCACATCGGCAAGACAGCAAAGCACGTCGGTCCGTGCGAGTGCATCCGCCGTTTCCTGAAGAGCATCGATATGCCCGGCCGTGCGTGTCCTCAATTCAAGAAACAACTCATATTCCAGCTCCTTCGACCGTTCCTCGGCATTCAGCAGCTGACTTTCTTTTTCCTTGAGGTCCTGTGTGATATATCGCTCTGAATTTTTCAGCGTCTGCTTTCGGTTGTATCGTTCGGGGACCTTGTCCGTCTGGGAATTTGTCACCTCAATGTAGTACCCGTGCACCTTGTTAAACCCGACCTCCAGCGTGTCAATGCCGGTCTCACGTTTCTCCTGTTCCTCGAAGGACGCCATCCACTCTTTACCGGATTCCATCATCTCCTTCAGCTCATCCAGTTCATCGTCGTACCCCTCCCGGAAAATGCCGCCATCCGATAACACAGAGGGGGGACTGTCCACCAGTGCCTGTTCAAGTTCATCGTGAAGCTCCGGAAGAGGATCAATGGATTCCTGAATCGTTCCGAGGTATCCGTCCGCGGACTCGAGGGCCTCCAGTATCGGTGGCAGGGATTCCAGTGATTGACGGAGTGATACCAGGTCTCGCGGGTTGGCCCGTCCACTTCCCAGTTTCGACGTAATCCGTTCGATGTCATACACATCCGTCAGCAGGTCGGTCAGTTCGTTGCGCAATTCGTAATCCGAAACCAGTGTGTCCACCGCCTCCTGCCGTTGCTGAATCCGCTCACGATTCGTAAGCGGGGAGTGCAACCAGTTCCGCAGCAAACGCCCCCCCATTGCCGTGGAGGTTTCGTCCAGAATGTACACGAGGGACCCGCGTTCCTCACCGGTCCGTATGGTTCTGGTCAATTCAAGGGACCGCTGTGACACCTGATCCAGAATCATCGTCTCGTCCCGGTGATACGGCCGTATCCGCCTGATATGACCCAGTTCTCCTTTCTGCGTTTCCTGCAGATACTTCAGCAACGCTCCCGCCGCCCGGATCCCCTCCGTTTGATCACGAATGCCATATCCATCCAGGAGGGATGTTCCAAAATGGTCTTTCAGCGCTTCAAACGCCGTGTCCTCCTCGAACTGCCAATCAGGAACGGGCGACAGTGCCGCCTCATTCACGTTATCGATGGAGGAGTAAAGCTGATCTTCACGATGCCGAAAGGACTCCGGTACCACGATTTCCGCCGGGTCCAGTCGGGAAATTTCGTCCATCATGTCGGTGGACGGAATTTCTTCCAGGCGAAATGAGCCGGTGGACAGATCCGTCCAGGCAAGTGCACTGTCATCCCCGTCGAGAAACACGCTCATGAGGTAATTGTTCTGTTTCTCCGCAAGGTATTCCTCCTCCGTGACCGTCCCCGGAGTGATCACGCGAACCACGTCACGATCCACCAATCCACTGGATTCGTCCGAGTCTTCCACCTGATCACAGATGGCAACGCGATACCCTTTCTTCAACAGGCGCTGGATATAGGTTTCCGCCCGCTGAAGGGGCACGCCCGCCATGGCAATTTCATCCTCGCCCTGGAACCGGCTGGTTAAGGTGATCTCCAGCTCCCGGGACACAATCTCCGCATCTTTCTCGAATACTTCGTAAAAATCCCCCAGATGAAAGAACAGGATTTCGTCCGAGTACTGTTCTTTCATCTCCCAGTATTGTTCCATCAGGGGTGTACTCATGGTACGACGACATCAACGAATGAAGATCAATGACAAAATTCCACAGGCCGGAGGAGGGATATCAAAGTTCTTACGGCTTGACGATGGCTTCAATCCCCTGCCGTTCAAGGCGCTGCGACATCCGTTTCGCCTCCTCAAACGTATCATACTTTCCGGTTCTCACACTATATTGCATACGTCCGTCACTCTTAGCCGAAAGAATATATGCATTCATTCCATCTCGCTCCAGCTTCCGTCTCATGTTGATGGCATTGTCTTCTTCACTGAACAGACCCACCTGAACGGAAAAGAACTCCCTGAAAAACGGAAGCTTCTTTTTTGCTCGCTGACCGAACTCCGTATCGGGATACGTGTTTTGAAGGGTCTGATAGATGGTTTTGGCCCGCTGGAATGAAGCAGTACGGACCAGAGCACCCGCGTGATGGTACTCCAGTTCCGCCTTATTGATCCAGTCCGAAGCGGATGGATCGGATGAGATGAACTCTTTCGCTTCCTCAAACCTCTCCAGAGCTGATCTCGGGTTTCCCCCAGCCGCACTTGCCTTTCCGTTCAGCATAAGCAGGGCAGCACGGACAACAGGCCGCCGGACCGCCTCCAGACCGTTTTCCGTTGCCTGTATCACGTTATCGTAATTCTGACGGTGAAACTCAACCTGACCGATGCGATACCAGGCTTCCGCAACATGTGCCCCATCCGGATGCCGGTTCAGATACGTTTCTGCGTATCGGCGTGCCTGCTTCAGCTGTTCCGAACGCCCCTGTCCACCTTCACGTATCCCGGTGAGATACGACTTATGAGCCCGCTGCAGCAAGGGCGGGGAACTGGAACCCGACGGGGTGGAAGAAGACGTGGAAGCACAACCGGAAACACCCATGACAACGACAACGAGCACCAGGTTTGCAACATTCCGTGCTATGCGCCCCATCGAATTACCGTTGACCACCCGTAATTTTATCCCTTTGCTCCTGCACCTCCCACAGGACTTTATAGTTGAGCGTTTTGATCTTACTTTTCACCTGCTCATTGCCATCATAGGCGTTGAGTAATTCTTGCATCAATTGTTCCGCTTCCGAACTTGCCTGATCCGCTCGCTCCTTGAGATCAGCATCCGTGGATCCGGTATCACTAACCGTGCTGATATGATCGATCATGGTCCGAATATACTCCTGAATGTCCTGCAGGTGAGCCGCGTGTCGGGAACGGAATGAATCAAGGTCACGGATTTCACGAATGGAACGTTCCACTGCATCATTGATCTCCCGGCGACCGGCCTCGGTTTTGAGGTCGATCTCATCCTCTTCCACCGACTGGATACTGGTATCCTCAGCCGTACTCACACTGACCGACTCTCGTTCACTCGGGGAATGATCGGACGAGGTTTCCTCCCCGGTACTGGAGGTACCAACCAGCTGATTGTAAATAAAAAAACCGATGATCAGTGCAAGCAGAACCCCGCTTCCATATGTAAAAAACGTAATCATCCCCTCGAGGGTTATTCCGGAACTCGCATCAGCCTGCTCCTTGTTCCGAGTACTGTGTCTTCGCCGGTCACGATCTGACCCGCTCGGCAGCGTTGTATCCGGACCATCGTGAGCTGAGTCCGACTGCCCGTCTTCCGGACGATCTCCGTCGGATGCCGCAGTATTCGATTCGGACCCATCTGAATTTTCCTCGTCTCCCGACCTGTTACCCATCGGATTTCCCATAATGTATTAAATTTCTTGACCATCAAGAACAATCACATCGGACGACTCCTGTACCTGCTCAACCAGCGTTTCGGCTTTCACACCGGATGGTGTTTCACAGTGCGGACATTCGTAATCCACCTCCGGCACTTCCTCCCCATCGACAATGTGCACGTCGGCGAATGGGAGACTGTGGTTGCAGTTACAGCAGAAAGCGACCATTTATCCGTCCTCCAGAACAGGTAACTCCTGAAGTCCATCGAGAACCATTAATTCCAGCGCGATCTCCGGCTCCAGTGAGCCGGTCCTTGCCATCAAATCCTTCTTCAAAAATTCCCGTGCCTTTCCTGTCAATTCCTCCTCGTCCAGCGAGCGAAACTGCCGGCAGGTATTTTTAGCAACCCATTTCTTCACCCCGAGTTCCTGTGAAATCTGACCCGGAGAATGCCCCATTTTTGACAATTCGATGATCGATCTCAACCGACGGAATGCCCAGAGCAAACTGCCGGTGATTTTGACATCCGTTTCCCCCCGGAGCAATTGACGGCGAATTTCCTTCAACACCGGTTCATCTTTTGATTCTAACCATGCATCCGTAAAGTCAAAAAAATCCATTTCACTGCGATCCACGACCACCTCCTTGAGATCGTCGGGGTGAACGTGTCCTTCATTCCGACAGTACAAAGCGAGCTTTTCCATCTCCTCCCGCAGGAGTGTGAGGTTCATCCCCACGCGGTCAACAAGATTTGCAACCGTTTCTGAAGCAATGCGGAGATCTTCCGAGTGGAAAAACGATTTGATCCAGTGCTCGACGCGTTTTCGTTCCGGCGTATCACAGGAGACGTGAACCGCCTCCTCCGTCAACCAGGAACGAATGTTTAAATTTTTGTTCGCGTCAGGCGCTTCGATAAGCAGATAATGGTCGGAAGATGTGTTTTTTACCTGTTTTTTTACCCAATCATCGTGTTTTTTTATGAAGGATCCACCACGATCCACCAGACAAACCAGCTGTTTCCGATCCTGAAACGCCTGTCCCTGCAGCAGCTCGTCAAGGTGAGACGGATCGGTATCCGACGCGTCGATTCGATGTGTATCAAGCTCGTTTTCCTCTGATAGAAGATCCAGAACCGTTCGTCGCAGGTACGCCTCATCCCCTGTGACAAACACTGCTTTGCACCCGTCAAGATCGGGCAAATTTTTTCGAAACTCAAAAAAGTCCATGGCCTTGACTACATCTCATCTGAATGGAACTTCATGTGTGGTTGTTCCTGCTGACCTCTCGACGGAGTGTACCTGATGTGCGCCATCCTGACCAACGCAGTTCATCCACACTACCAGACCCCCCCGGATGAATCAAGAATCGACATAGAAATTCCCACTCGAACCAGCCAGAACTGCAAATATTTGATCCATCGGAAACACAAAAGTATAATACGGTTATGGACACTCAAGAGCTTTCACACCTGGCAGAACGGATTCGGTCCGGACACACCCGTTCCACCGCCCGGGCCATCTCAATGATTGAAAACGGTGAGGCGGGGGCCTGCGAACTGCTTGATCTGCTTTCCGATGACATTGGACAGGCATACCGCATCGGGATCACCGGAGCCCCCGGAAGCGGCAAGAGCAGTATTGTGACCTCACTCACGGATCAGTTTATCGATAACGATCCCTCCATCGGCATCGTGGCGGTGGATCCCAGCAGTCCGTTTTCCGGTGGAGCCCTTCTCGGAGACCGTGTTCGCATGAGTGAAATAAGACACCCGGGGGTTTTTATTCGTAGCATGGCCTCACGCGGCCAGTCCGGTGGCCTTGCCCCGACGTCGCTTCAGGTGTGTGATCTGCTGGATGCCTCCGGCAAGGAGCTCATCATGATTGAAACCGTCGGAACCGGCCAGTCCGACGTCGATGTCAAAGATCTGGTCGATACGACCGTACTGGTGCTCACCCCCGAATCCGGCGACTCGATACAGGCCATGAAAGCGGGGATCATGGAGATCGGAGACATCATTGTCATTAACAAAAAAGACCGGGGAGGGGCGGACCGCGTAGAGCAGGAACTACGTTCCATCTTTCGCATGCGTCGGGCGGAAACAGCCGGGGAGGATGATACTGAACTGGATCTGGAGGAGTCCATCGTTCAAACCTCTGTTCGCAACGACGAAAACCTGGACACGTTGTTCGAGCTGATACAGGAACGCTGGACGACTTCTTCGGCATCTCCACCGGATGAGAAACAAATGGACGTGAAACGTCGCACGCATCTGAATCTCATTCTGCAGACTCGTGTCAGGCAGATCCTGAAAAACAGCGAACATGTCAAAAGGTTGAAGGAGGACGCGCTTGACAAAATTCGAACCGGACAGCAGTCCGCTTACAGTGCCGTCCGGGATCTCCTTCAGTCCCTGGGGCTCCCCTCCGATGATGAAACGGCGTCCTGATCCACATTCACGTTGACCTCCATGAACAAAGAAAACGAACAGCATAACAGAAAGGACGAACACCGGACCGATCGGGAGAAATGGGAACAGCGCCTCGAAGAGAGTCCGCAACGAAGCGATTCGTTCCGAACCCGTTCGGGCATTCCGATTGACCCGCTATACACACCCGAGGATCTGGAGGATGTTGATTACGACGACGACCTCGGCATGCCCGGGGAATTCCCGTTTACAAGAGGTCCCTATCACTCCATGTACAGGGGCCGTCGCTGGACCATGCGACAGTTCGCGGGATTCGGAACGGCGGAGGACACGAACGAACGGTATCACTATCTGCTGGAGAAAGGACAGACCGGACTGTCCGTCGCTTTCGACATGCCCACGCTGATGGGCCTCGACAGTGACCACAAGCTGTCGCGGGGGGAAGTGGGTCGGGAAGGCGTGGCCGTCAGTCACCCGGACGACATGCGTACCCTGTTCGACGGCATTGATCTCAGCGAGATCAGTACCTCCATGACGATTAACGGACCGGCCCCCATCTTACTCGGATACTATTACTTGATCGGTACGGAACAGGGCATCGACGGCAGTGAACTGCGCGGCACCACACAAAATGATATTCTCAAAGAATATCAGGCACAGAAAGAATTCATTTTTCCCCCGGAACCCTCCATGAAACTGGTCACCGATACCATCGAATTCTGCACGCGGGAAATGCCGAAATGGCATCCGGTGTCCATCAGTGGTTATCACATCCGCGAAGCGGGCGCCACGGCCGTGGAAGAGCTGGCGTTTACGCTTGCCAATGGATTCGAGTACGTTCGGTGGGCGCAGGACCGCGGACTGGACATTGACGAATTCGGCGCCCGGCTGAGCTTCTTCTTCAATTCCCATATGGATTTCTTCGAAGAAGTGGCAAAGTTTCGGGCCGCCCGACGCATCTGGGCACGGCACATGAAGGACGAGTTCGGTGCGACCGACGAGGATGCCATGAAACTCCGTTTTCACACCCAGACGGCCGGGGTATCCCTTACCGAACAGCAACCGATGAACAACGTGGTGCGCACGGCGTACGAAGCCCTGGCTGCCGTGCTCGGGGGGACTCAAAGCCTGCACACCAACTCCTATGACGAGGCCCTCGCGCTTCCGTCCGAAAAAGCGGTCAAAATCGCCCTGCGCACCCAGCAAATCATTGCCGAGGAAACCAATGTCACCGATACGATCGATCCGCTGGCCGGCTCGTACTACGTCGAATCTCTGACGAATGAAATGGAAGAACGGGCCGAGGAACATTTCGACGAAATCGAGTCGCACGGCGGTGTGATCGAATGCATCCGTGAAGGGTATTTTCAGAATAAAATTTCTCAATCGGCGTACGATCACCAGAAGAAGGTCGAAGACGGTGAACGCATCATCGTCGGGGTGAACAAATACCGGGACGAAACCGAAGACGATCACGAGATTCTGAAAATTGGTGAAGACGTGGAAGAGCGCCAGAAAGAACGACTCCAGCGTTACCGGAGCGAGCGGTCCGACCGAGCCGTCGACGAAGCCCTCTCAGACCTCAAACAGGCCGCGAAAGCGGATCAGAACCTGATGTACCCGATCATTTCCGCCGCCGACGCCGGTGTAACCCTCGGGGAAACGGTGCATTGCCTGAAAGAGGTCTACGGCACATGGGAGGAGGTTCCTTCCTTTTGACCCTTCAAACCACGCCGACACACAAGAAAGCTTATTGAGGAACGCACGATGAAAGTACTGATCGGAAAAATCGGACTGGACGGACATGATCGCGGTGCAAAAGTCATCGCGAGTGCACTTCGTGACGCCGGCATGGAAGTCGTGTACAGCGGGCTCCACAAAACACCTGAAGACATCGTACATGCCGCCCTCCAGGAAGACGTGGACGTCATCGGCATCAGCATCCTCTCCGGCGCGCACATGACCCTGATCCCGGACTTGCTCACCGAGCTTGAGGAGAACGAAATGTCGGACGTCCCCCTGCTGGTGGGGGGCATCATACCCGATGACGATGCCGAACAGTTAAAGGAACAGGGGGTCGCCGAGGTATTCCGACCCGGCGCCCCGCTCAAGAACATCGTCGATTACATTCGGAACAACGTCGAGTCCGGAACCGGCATCTGATTTGTCTCCCCAATCGAATCCCGCCCAGCATGACAACGCAAGCAAACGAGACTGTGATTTGATAAGAAGGGGCTATTTTCTGCCGTCCCATTCGGGGCTCTCATTACGTTCAACACTCTGACACGGGTGACATTCTGTAGTCTGGGCCATCCTCCCTCCCCTCCCACATATTTTGTGCCACCCCTGCCGGGGTTCAATGCATTGGTTTAGTATAAAGTAGAGTAGGGAAGGGATGCACCCAGAAAACTGGGGACATCCTTCCCTCTCGTCAAACTCAGCGTGCGGATCTACCGCACTGAGCTTTCCTCTGACTTCACAAGAACGCCCACACAGAGTTGTCTTTTAACTCATCTTACCCCGGTATGATTAAGAGTAAATATTTTTAAATGGTGCATTTTCCCGGTTTCACAGTCGATAAACAGCATTATTTAATGATTTACCCATCC
>CAZQNZ010000097.1:0-9090 GCA_964594615.1 uncultured Planctomycetia bacterium | reverse complement strand
GCTGCTTTCGCCGCCATTCCTGGCGGCGGTCAATCTTTTCGGGCCGCGGCAGGTCCCTGATGCGCTTATTCAGTTCCTGCCGGGACACCTCGGGCGGCATGTCCTCCGAGGCGGGCGCGGGCGGACCTTCGTCGGCTGCGGGATAATCGACAAGAGAGGAAATCGCCTCCTGCGGTGACGATTGTGACAGGGACCGTGCACGGGCGTGTGGAAATCCGAATCCGGCACGGTTCAGCAGGTGTGAGGCCAGTTCCCGCCCCCACCGCGAGGACGACACCGGTTGCAGGTCAGAGAGCACAGTGAATCTCCCGACGAAACAGTAAGCAATACGTGACGATAGGTCGTCAGAGTGTTGCAATCCATCAACGTTCTTTTTCGAACGCTCAAATACTTCAACATCTTTATATATGTTAATTGGTCAATCAGCCGTTTCCAACGGGGTGGGTATCTGAAGACGAAAGCAGGGCTTGTTTTGTTCCGGGTATGCTACGTATTTATGATCGGTCTCCGTTCAGATATTTTTCAATCATATCGTGATTGTGACCGTCTGATGATCATGTAAACTGAATGGTGCGTTCCAGGGCGATCCATTCCCTCGCATTCGCTCGGGAATCCCGTTGATTTTGAGTGATATCAAACCCCCGGTTCCCTCCGCCTTCGGCCTCGGTCACCGGGGGCTTCGATTCTTTCGCTCCCTTCGGGAGCTCTGTCTCCTGTGCAATCCTACCGAATCTGCAGCCGGTTATGAATGCACCCGTGGAACGGGTGCAAGAATCGTAGATCGGGATGATATTCCATGTTCAGATGTGAATCCTAAATATGTTCGAACTCCTGGAAGGGGTGACACGGGCGGAGCCGGTTCCCGTCGAATGGGTTAATGTTAGAATTCCTTTAAATACATGGACCGTTTCCTTCCGATGTGTGACGGTACGTTGAGGATGTCACCTCCGGTATGGGGTTTTCAGGAGATCCGTCTACGCCAACCGTGCGTTCCGGCCGGGGACCGTTAAAGAGGAGAGACGCCGGATGACGAGAACGAACGAGATGGGGTTCGAGGGAAGGCTATGTCAGATCTGCTGAAAGCCATCAATGAGGGAGGCGGCTCCTGTGATCTACATGCAGAAAATCACTGCACGGCCCTTTTGACGTCAGATCAGAACCAGATCGAGATAGACGGCAAGCAGGAGGGACAGGAGGTAGCCGATGGACGAGAAGAAGAGAAACAGGTGGTGGGAGCGCCGTTCCGTGCAGGGAGCGTACCGGGCCGTGCCGTAGATGTACAGACCGCCTGCCAGAAGAACGATGGATGCATACAGTACACCGACCGGGGCGGACATCAGAAGAGCGAGTGACGACATAACCAGCAGCGTATTGTAGATAATCATCCGGTTTTTGGTTTTCTTCCGGCCGTGCACGACCGGATAACGGGGGAGTTTGGCCTTCCGGTAATCATCCAGATACAGAATGCCAAGGGTCCAGAAATGGGCCGGTTGCCAGAAGAACAGGACGGACATCAGAATCACGGCCGTTCCATCCACGTGCCCCGTCACCGCCGTCCAGCCAATCACCGGGGCAAGGGCTCCCGAGAGTCCGACAAGTTCCGTGGAATACGGGGACGTTCGTTTCATCCACACCGAATAGACCACCGCGTAATTCAGGACGGAAATGGCAAGAAGGATCCCCGCAATCACACTGACGACGGATACGAGGAGCACCCCCAATACGCCGAACAGAATTCCGGCATCCAGGACGGGCCCGGCCGGCAGCCGGCGATCCGGGAGGGGACGGTCAGCGGTGCGCGACATGTTCCGGTCCAGGTGTCGATCCACGTAGTTGTTCAGCATACAGGAGGAGGTGACGCCCAGTGCGGTTCCCATCAGAGTGAGCAGCATGGGGTACATGGAGGGCACCGCCGCTCCGGCCATGAACATGCCCGTGAACGTGGTCACCAGGGTCAGTGCGGAGATGCGCGGTTTGGTCAACGATAATATATCCAGCGCCTGTTGACCGATCGTGGTCTGATTCATCGAACAAGATCGAATGTATTTGGAGTTAATAGGTCGGGGGGTGAGATCCGAAACGATCAGCTCCCGGAGATCGTCGCCCAATCGGTCCGTTACGAATCATCACGGGCCGAGGAGACGTAGATGGACGATAGCAAATGCATTCTGCGACAATTGAGCCTACTATAATAACGAATTGACGGCGTAGATAAAATGGTTGGACGTGGCTGTTGACTGCTGGGCGAAATTCCATAGGGAAGGTCCTCGGCCAAGCATAACTCGAGCGTCTCGTACAGAGATGGAGGAGGCGAATCGGTGAACGCACAAAAGGCCTGGCACACGAAACAGGAGATCGATCCGCAACCTCCCCGCCACACTTGGCTTTTACTGTTTCGTTTTGCTCGGATTCAACACCGTCTTCGCTCGCTTGAGGAACTCCTTCTTAGACGCCTTTCCACCGAAGGAAGAGGCTGGTACGAAATTCCCATTGGCATCGAAAAAAGCGTAAAAGGGCATCGCGGCGGATTTGAACACCTCCGATTTTAGTTTCGTGTTCCAGCCCGCCCCGTCCGAGGCATCCAGCTTGATGCTGACGAAGTGTTCGTTCATGAAGGTACCGACGGAGGGATCGGAAAAAACGGTACGATCCATCTGTTTACACGGAATACACCAGTCCGCGTAGAAATCGATGAAGATGGGTTTCCGCTGCTGGCGTGCGCGCTGAACCGCCGCCTGAAACGACTCGATATTGGCTTTGCCCTTGTATTGCACATTGATCTTTAACCAGTCCGGTGCCGGAAACAGAAACTCACTGCGAGCGGTAGCCCCGAGGCTGTAATAAGAGCCGATCAGAAGCAGCAACGCAGCGATGCCCCGTCCGGCGGATCGAAGGGCCAGGGGGCCGCCGGATACGCCCTCCGTATCGCGACTGACACTCCACAGCCAGCATCCGAACATGAGACTGATGCCCCCCACGAGAAGAGGAGTCAACCAGGTCGCCAGCCCGCCCTGGCCGATGATTCCCAGCCAGAGGTCAATGAAATAAATGTTGACGGCAAGAAGCACGAACCCCCAGAAAATTTTGAAGTTTTTGAGCCATCCGGTGCCGGAGGAGAGTGCCGACGTGTAGCCTCCAAAGATGGCCAATAGCAAAAATAGCATGCTCAGGCCGAGACCGAACGAAAACATACCTGCGAATCCAAGCAACACATTCCCGGAGGCCGAGATAAAGGCCAGAATCGCGGCCGCAAACGGACCCACGCACGGCGCCGCAATGAATCCGAGCAGAATGCCCATGCTGAAGGCCCCCATGACACCGGGCTGTCCCCCGGCCATTCCCTGCAGGGACGAGGGAACGGGAATTTCAAACAGTTCCATCATGCTCAACGCAAGCAGGAAAAAGAGGACGATCAGGAAGCCCACGAACCATGGGTTTCCCAGTGCAAGCCCGAGCTCCACGCCGATCAAGGCCGCCACCACGCCCATCACGGCAAACGTCAGCGACACGCCCAGGGAATAGACCATGGCCAGCCCGACGACCCGTCCGTAGGGTTCGGTTTCCTTTTCTCCCTCATCGTCCGACGCATCCGTCTGGGACCCGAAATACGAAAGAGTAAGCGGGATCATGGGGTAGACACATGGGCTGAGACTGGACACCAGGCCCCAGAGAAAGGCGAACAGCAGCGCCAGCATAAGAGAACGTTTGATCTTTTCCTGAAACGCCGACGTTTTTGTTTCATCGACGGACAGGCCCACCTGCTCAATTACCTCCCCGGGTGGTTGATCGGGGGTGGTCTGTGGAAGCAAAAACTGAATGCCGCCTGTATCGGAGCGGGTGTTGCCCCCCGTAGTGGACGGTTCCGTGTTGGGGGACCCGGAGTCAGCGGGTTGCTTGTTTGACGTTTGATCCTCGGAGTCGTTGGATGTGGTAACGGCTCCTTCCTTCACTGGTGCGTTGACCGTTGTCGACCACGTCCCGGGGGGAAGACAGCTGCTGTCGTCACAGGCCTGCCCGCGAAGCTGAAGGGTTAGCGAGGCGGAGCCCCCTTCGCGTGCGGATTCGGGAACCTGTACGGTGACGTCCACCCGAACGGTACCTTCAAACACGTCGACGCGACCGAATCCGGGAAGGTCGATTTTGTGGGGGTCCGGATACGAGGTCTGCGAAATCGTTGCTCCTTCAGGGGCGGATACGGAGATACGTGTGGGGATCAGGTCATCGCGGGTTTCATTTGCCTGCAGGTGCCAGTTGTCATCAATCTGAATCAACGCGGTCAGAATGGAGGTCCCGGGTTGTTCACCGGCACGGCTTGATTCGATGGAGAAGGAAGCGTGCTTCGTGGAATCAGCAAAAGACTGTCCTGTCAGTGATCGCCCCCCTGACAGAAGGAACGACATCAGCAAAAGGACACTCCATAGGATCCATAGCGGGGAGGAGTGTCTGCTTCCGGTCGGAATCTTGCGTTGCATAGGGTGTTTCGTCAAAAATTGATTCGGTATGGACAGATCGGAAAACGGGTACTGTCACCGGAGGCCATCGAGTTAGCAATGGCCTGGTTTTCCCGGTTGTGAATGGAAACGAATTGAGCCAGCAACTTCGGAGGAAGATGCACTATTATAAACCTCGTCTGAAAAGGTGTCGCGTTCTCAGCATCCGATTTTTGGTGCCTAACAAGGCATTTCGAGGAGGAAATGCCGTGCAAGAGTGCATTGTCGACGAGTAAATAACGCCGTTTTGTGCCGTACGTAGTACGATGAAAGCAGGATGCAACTCAATGTTGCATCATCTTTCATCAACAGCGGGATTTCATCGTCGAAAATCCGTGCAGAGCACACGATGAGACGCACTGAGCGCGCGACACCTTTTCAGACGAGGTCTATTATAACGAAGCACGAATTCAATTTATTCCGACGCGCAATATCGGCGGTGATCGTTTCAATTGACAAATCGGAACCGTCCGGCCCTGCCGGACCGGTACGACCTGTGAGCGAAACGAGGGAGTGGTTTTTGGGTACAAATTGTGAAATCCAGATCATATCTGATACACATAAAGAAGTGCACTCGATATCGCTCTCCAGTCATAAAATTGTGATTTTGCATGGTAGAGGGTCCCAAAGCTCACCGTGATGGGCTGAATTTGTCCGGTTTGGGAGAGAAGTTGGAACCGGTCTTGACGAACCTTCTTCTTTATTTTGATGGGGGAGCAACCGGGTTTGCACGGAAGGATCAGGTGGTTGTTGTGACCGATCCTCAGTCGTCGCCCGAGGTCAAATCGATGGAGGGGGCAGAACTGGTTCGGAAAGTCCGTCTGAACCAGGCGCTGGCCGTTGGGGCCCCCGGTCCCCTGAAGCAACTCGTCGATTCGTCTTCCGCATCGAACGGATCCGTTGACCGGGCTACCGGCGTTCCCGTGCCTTCATCGGATGGTCAGCCAGTCGGTGTGTTGCTACTGCTGGATGATCGCGACGAATCGATCTCGGAACGGGAGAAATCCGTCCTCCAGAACGGAGCCCGGCAGGTGGGGAATCTGATGGAATCGGAGCGAAAGCGATCGAAAGCGGAGAGGCGGCTCGAAACGTACGAGGCGGTTCTGGGACACGCGTATCAATTCATGGGGGCCCTCTCGGCGTCCGGAGAAATTCAGTTTGGAAATCGGTCCGCACTGGAGTTTCAGGACGTCGAACTGGACGAGGTGGAGGGGACCCCGCTCTGGAAGTCGCCCTGGTTTGATCACTCCGCCAGCGTACGAGAGGACATCAAGAAGGGGGTGGAAAAGGCGAGTGCCGGGGAGTTTGTGCAGTTCGAAACCACCACATCTTCGGGGGAGGGCGAGGTGGTGTGGATTGACTTCTCACTTACGCCGGTGCAGAAAGACGGCGAGGTGACAGGGATCATTGCAGAGGGTCGAAACATCACGCCCCGTGTGAAGCTCGATCGCAAGCTGCGCGATATCAACAAACGACTTCGCGCCATCGAGGAGTATGCCCCGGTCGGAATTTCGCTTGCCGGAAAAGATGGTGAAGTGCTTACCTGGAACCCGAAGTGTGAGGACATATTCGGGTACGAAGAGGAAGAGGCTTCGGGGGGATTGCCTCCCTTTCTCTCGGATGAACAGGAGGAGGAGTTTGTCGAGGACGTCACGCGGGTGCGGGAGGAGGGAACGATTGAATCACGGGAAGCGCCGAGGACCACCCGTTCCGGTGAGCGGGTGTATGTTCGACATTCGATCGCTCCGGTGTTCGACGATGACGACCGCGTGGAGAATATTGTATACATTTTTGATGACGTCACCGCACGCAAGAAAGTGCGGGAGGAATTGCAGGAACAGCAGCGGCTTTTTCAGAGGCTGGTGGAGAACATTAACGAAGTGTTCTACCTCGTGAGTTCGGATGCCGCCAACCTGTTGTATTTGAGTCCGGGCGTGGAGGAAATATGGGGTCGAAACGCAGAAGAACTGATGAAGGATCGCTGGAAATGGCTTGAGGGCGTCCATGAGGAGGATCGAGAACGGGTCAGGGACGCCGCGAGGAAGATGCCCGAACAGCCACTCGACGTCAAATACCGGGTGGTCAAGCCGGATGGAACGATTCGCTGGGTGCACGACAGGAGCTATCCGATTGAAAACGAAAACGGGGAGGTCACGATGATGGGAGGGATCTGTGAGGACATCACGGAGTACCGAGAGGTGGAACAGGATCTCGAAGCGTCCATCCGGGAGAAAGAGATGCTGCTTGAAGAGTTGCATCACCGGGTAAAAAACAACCTGCAGATTATTTCCAGTCTGATTAGCCTTCAGATGCATCAGGTTCCGGAGTCCGCAAAGGGGGCTGTGGACGACATCGTGTCACAGGTCCATGCCATCGCAAGTCTTCATGAAACCCTGTATAAGTCCGAAAATCTTACGGAAACCGGATTTGAATCCTATCTGAGAGAGCTCACGAAACAGCTTCAAACCATGTATTCCGGATCGAACACCAAAATCGAGATGGAGGTGTCGCCGTTAAAAGCACATATGGACCTCGAGCGTGCTGTTCCCTGTGGGCTTATCGTAAATGAACTGGTATCCAATGCGCTGAAACATGCCTTTCCGGAGGGGGGCGGAACGATTACTGTGTCGTTGTCCCCGGAGGAACAGGGTAACGAGGAGAACCTCTATGAGTTAATTGTGGAGGACAACGGGGTGGGTCTGCCGGATGAAATCGATGCGGACGATCCGGACCATTTCGGATTGCAGCTCGTACAAATTCTGGTGGATGGAGAGCTCGACGGGTCCTGTTCGATGCAGAGCAGCGACCGGGGCACGCGGTTTCGCATTCAGTTTCCGCTGGGGGAATAAGCACCATGTCGGCGTCGTCCATACTGATTGTTGAAGACGAGCCCGTGGTTGCTAAGGATCTGGAGAACACGCTGGACCGTCTGGGGTTTGAGGTGATGGATAGCGTGGATACAGGGAAGGAAGCCGTCGATATCGCTCGCGAAAAACACCCGGATCTGGTGCTGATGGACATCAAGCTCAACGGAGAACTTACGGGAATTGATGCCGCGGAACGAATCCGAGAGAACGGTCGAATCCCGGTCATTTACCTGACTGCGCATCAGAATGAACGAATTCTGAATGAAGCAAAGAAGACGGGTCCGTTTGCGTACCTCAAAAAACCATTCAACAGTGAGGAACTGCGGTCCACCATCGAAGTGGTTCTCGAAAAACACCGGGATGTCAAGGAAGAGCGGGAAAACCTGAAAGGCCGTATTGAACAGATCAAGGAGGAAAAACAGGAGGAAGTCGAGCGTCTCGCGTTCCACGATCCACTCACCGATCTTCCGAACCGCTTTCTATTTCAGGAAGTCCTGCAGGAGGAACTTGAACACCGGGGGGAGACCGGTGAGGGTTTAGGGGTCATGTTCCTTGACCTGGTGGGATTCCAGCAGATCAATGATGCCTTTGGGCATTCCTACGGCGATCGCGTGCTCTGTCTCCTCGCCGAGACGTTCCAGGAGGAGCTTTCCGAGGAGGTGGTCGTTTCCCGCTGGAGTGGCGATGTATTTGCTATCATGACCCCGAAGCATACCACCCGAAAAGACATCAACTCCCTTGCCCAGAAACTGTTTCACCTGATCGCATTTCCTCTGGAGGTGGAGGACCATCAGTTTCAAGTTTTCTGCAGCGTCGGCGTGGCGATGTTCCCCGAACACGGTGCCACGCCCGAGGAGATGATTACGAAGGCGGACATTGCACTGTACGAGGCCAAAAAACAGGACGGGAATTCCCTCAAGTTTTACGACCCAGGGGGTATTGAACGTATTCAGGACCGGGTTGAACGCACCTCACAGCTCCGTCGCTCCATCGATGAGGAAGCGTTCGAAATTTATTACCAGCCGGTGTTCCACCCGTCCGAAGAGCATCTGACCCGGGTGGAGGCACTGGCGCGCTGGCAGCATCCGGATGGCAAACTGCTTGATGCAGGGGAGTTTGTGCCGGCGGCGGAATCATCGGGGCTGATTGTGCAACTGGGCGAACTGATTCTCAAAAAGGCCATCAAACACGCGGAGCACTGGGAACAGGAGCACCGGCACACCCCGGTCGTCGCGATCAATGTGTCGACCAAACAGCTACTGGACCGTACGTTCCTGGACATGATGCAGTCCACGCTGGACCGTCATGACCTCAAACCGGAGAACGTGGAGCTTGAGGTGACGGAGACCACGCTCATGCGGGAGGTCGACGACCCCTCCGAAATTCTGGATCAGCTTCAGGAGATCGGACTCCGGGTTGCTGTAGATGATTTTGGCACGGGATACTCATCGCTGAAATACCTTGCCCAACTTCCCGTGGATACGATTAAAGTTGACCGTTACTTTACGTCTCGCGTCGTCGAGGAAGAAGATATGCTTGACCTTGTGGAAATTATGCACATGCTATCGAATCGATTTGATCTCACCACCGTAGTGGAAGGGGTGGAAACGGAGGAGCAGAAAGAACGTGTGGAGGCATACTGTGATGAAATACAGGGGTACTACTTTTCCAAACCCACGACCAAGGAGGACATCTGTCAGATGATTGAGGACATCCCGGGCGAGGCTTGATCG
>CAZQNZ010000096.1:2581-9127 GCA_964594615.1 uncultured Planctomycetia bacterium | reverse complement strand
CCGAAAATCGAGTACAAGCGTGAAGGATACGCCATGTTCGAAGAACTGATGGAAAATGTGAAGCAGGACGTGGCCGACCTGATCCTCAAGATCTCCGTCGAAGTGGAGGACGAGGAAGACGCCCTGGAAAGCCGCTGGTCCCCGACGGAATTCGGGCAGGAGGAATTCAACCCCGTCCCGGACGAAGACGCTGACACGACCGCGGCCTATGAGGATGCAACAGCGGAAGGAGAAGACGAGAAACCTCAACCCATCAAGAAAGGCGAAAAAGTGGGTCGAAATGACCCCTGTCCGTGTGGCAGCGGCTCGAAATACAAGAAATGCTGCGGACGCGGCTCTCGATCCCGGAGCTAACGGACATCCATCCAGTGACGAACATCCTTCAATGATTCATTCACCCCATCTATTCCCGGGCTTCGTTAACGTTCAAACCGATGGACACGTCACGGGATGAAAAATCGGTCTCATCACGCTCCGGAAACGGAGATCCGAACTCCGGCGATGACCGTCCCATTCCGCTGACGGTCATTCAGTATGTCATTTACCCGATTCTTCTGATTCCCTGGTTTCTTTACTACTCGATATATACGCTCAGACAGGGGGATCTTCAGGCGCTTTATTCCATCCTCAAACAGCGGTTTGGTGGATACGGTAAGATCCCATCCGCTGATGGAAAACGCATCTGGATCCATGCGGTCTCCGTGGGAGAGGTGATGTGTATCCCCCCGATTTCGGAACAACTGAAAAAGCACTCCCCCGACACGAATCTCGTCGTCACCACCTCCACCCTGACCGGTCAACGAGTGGCACGTCAGCATCTCGATGACGTCCTCATTTCCTATTTCCCCCTGGACCTGCCCTCAGCGGTCCGAAATGCGTTTCGGGGATTCGATCCCGAACTTGTTCTACTTGTGGAACAGGAAATCTGGCCTACTTTCCTCCAGGAAGCACATCGGCGGAACGTCCCGGTGGCCGTCGTGAATGGGCGAATGACGGAACGATCCACCTCCCGTTTCCAGATGCTTCCCAAGCGCTATCGGGATCAAATGTTCGGGGGACTCGCCGGTGTCATCGCTCAAAATGAAGCGTATGCCGAACGGTTTCGTTCACTGGGTGTTCCTCCCGAACGGGTTCACATCTCGGGAAATGTCAAATATGATTCCATCATCTCCAATGCGCCCGACAAAGATCAGATTACTGCCCTTGAACGGCGATATGGGCTCTCATCGAAGAGCACGGTCCTGGTCGGTGGAAGCATACACCCACCAGAAGAGGAACCACTGCTGGACGCACTTGAGCAGCTTCAAAATCTATTTGATCACCCCCGCCTGATTCTCGCCCCTCGCCATCTGAAAAACACCGAGCGTTTGAAGCGAGCTGCCCGTTCACGAAACCTCTCCTTCACGACCCATAAGGGCCTGTCGAATGAATCGAATCCGCAGGAACCACCCTCGGACGTCATCATCGTGGACACGATGGGGGTGCTCACGACGGTCTACGGCCTGGGCGACCTGGTCTTTGTCGGGGGAAGTTTAATTGAGCACGGGGGGCAGAACATGCTCGAACCGGCGGTGCTGGGTAGACCGATCATCACGGGTCCGCACACGTCCAATTTTCGGGATGAAGTACGTCTGCTGAAGGAAGCGGATGGATTGCAAGAAGTACAAAACAACGATGAATTCATTCGTGCCGTTCAGCGGCTATTCGAGGATCCCGACAGGAGACGAACCCTCGGTCAGAATGCGAAACAAGCGATCATCGCTCACAGTGGAGCCGCCGGTCGTACGATAAATCTGCTCAAACAACGACATCTTCTCTCGTAATGTGCTTGATAGGTCCATGACGGAATCAAAACAGCAGATTCGCGAAGAGGTCTGGAAAATGCTGGAAAACCGTGGGGAAGCACGCTTCCCGTTCCCCGTCGAGGGTCGGATACCGAACTTCAACGGCGCCGAACAGGCGGCCGATCAACTGTCGTCCATACCGGCATTCGCCCAATCGAATTGCATGAAAGTCAATCCAGACGCCCCCCAGAAGCCGGTTCGCCGACGGGTTCTGGAATCGAACCGATCACTGCTTGTTCCGACTCCACGTCTGAAGAGTGGGTTTTACGAACTCAACGGCGAGGACATACCGGACGATGAAATCGACGACGCAATCACATTGCGTGGCATGTCTTCTTACGGTACCACGGTACCGCTGGACCGTTTGCATAACGTGGATCTCATCATCACGGGCTGCGTGGCCGTATCGGAGGAGGGAGGACGAATTGGAAAAGGGGAAGGGTACAGTGACCTGGAATACGCCCTGATGAAGGAAGTGGGAGGAGATGACGTGCCCGTGCTCACCACCGTTCACGCTCTTCAGGTGAAGGATCGCGTCCCGACTGACCCGCATGACATCGTCCTGGATTGGATTGCCACCCCCGAACAGTGCATTGAAACCAAAACGTCACAGCCCCAACCTGAGGGGGTGGACTGGTCCCTGCTTGAGGAGGAAGACCTGGATGAAATGCCCGTTCTGCGGGACCTTCAGAACCGAAACGACCCTTCCTGATCCCGTTCTCACCCGGTCATTGAACTCATGTCCTCATTGCTGTTGCCCGCCGATTGTGTTATAAAATACTGTAGATTTTCGTTCGTGATTCCCGGGGTATCTGCTTCAGTTCCTGCAGAAAGTACCTGATTCGATCGAGACGATCCCGGGGTCTGTACCTGCCACGTTTTCCATCGGGGATACGAATCCATGTCGAATTCCACCAAACACATATTTGTCACCGGCGGCGTCGTCTCCTCCCTCGGGAAAGGACTGACGGCCGCTGCCATCGGCCGGCTGCTTGAATCCTGTGGATTGACCGTCAACATCCAGAAACTCGATCCGTACATCAATGTTGATCCGGGGACCATGAACCCGTTCGAACACGGTGAGGTGTTCGTGACGGAGGATGGGAGTGAAACGGATCTGGATCTTGGACATTACGAGCGGTTCACAAACTGTAAAATCTCCAGGGATTCGAATTACACCACCGGAACCATCTACAATTCGGTCATCGAGAAAGAACGGCAGGGAGAATACCTTGGACAAACGGTTCAGGTCATCCCTCACATCACCGACGAAATCAAAGAAGCCATCCATACCCTGGACGAACCGGACGTGGACGTGGTGATTAATGAGATTGGCGGCACGGTCGGAGACATCGAAGGCTTGCCCTTTCTGGAAGCCATTCGTCAGCTCGGTGTGGACGATTCCCCCGAGCGTTGTATGTACATTCATCTGACCCTCCTGCCCTATCTGAAACCATCCAAGGAAATCAAAACAAAACCGACTCAGCACAGCGTCGGCAAGCTGCGCGAAATTGGTATTCAGCCGGACATGGTCATCTGCCGCACCGAACGAGAAATTGACGAAGACATCCGGAGCAAGATCAGTTTGTTCTGTAATGTCGAAGAAAAAGCGGTCATCGAAGAAAAAGATGTCGAGGACACGGTCTATGAAGTGCCGCTTATGCTGGAACGTCAGAACATCATAGACATCATCTCCGATCGGCTGAACATCAATCCGTCCGAATTGCACACCCCGAAAATGGACGACTGGCGTGAGATGGTGGATGCGCTCAAGTATCCGACCGACGAGGTCACGGTGGCGGTCGTCGGGAAATATCTTGAGATCGAAGACGCATACAAATCGATCTTCGAGGCGCTGACACATGGAGGAATTGACGATCGTATCGAGGTCAACATCAAGAAGGTCAAAGCCAAAGAAATTAAGAAAGATGATCCGGAATCACACCTTCAGGATGTCGATGGAATCCTCGTGCCGGGTGGTTTCGGCTCACGTGGAACGGAAGGCAAACTGAACACCATCAATTATGCACGAACCAATCAAATTCCGTTTCTCGGCCTGTGCCTCGGAATGCAGCTCGCCGTCGTCGAGTTTGCCCGGAACGTGTGCGGGCTGTCCGACGCCAACAGTAAAGAGTTCGACGAAGAAACGCCTCACCCGGTCATCGACCTGATGGAGGAACAGAAAAAAATTAGCAAAATGGGTGGAACCATGCGCCTCGGATCCTACGATTGTCGACTCAGCGAAGACTCCATCGCTCGTGACGAATACGGAGAGGACGTCATTTCCGAACGACATCGTCATCGGTATGAATTCAACGGTGACTACGAGGAAGAACTCCGATCTAACGGGTTTTCATTTACCGGCCGTCATCCGGATTCCGACCTGGTCGAAGTCGTTGAACTGGATGATCACCCGTGGTACCTGGCGGTTCAGTTCCATCCGGAGTTCCAGTCAAAACCGATGGAGCCGCATCCCCTTTTCCGTGGATTTATCCGGGCGGCCCACAAGCAGCGGTCGGATCAGCATCGGGAAACCGATACGGAAGCGGAACAGACGGAACCCGCTCGAGATCCCGAGCCTCAGGAGTCTCAAACGATATGATATCAGGAAATGATTGAATCCCTCCCTGACGGAAATAGCGGAGGTTTCAACGATCTTTTCAGCTCCATGAATTGTACATCCATTTCCAACAAACAGCCATGACCGAACAGGAACAAAACGACGCATCTTCCGAAGGGCAGGACGATCAAACCCAAAAACAGAAATCTGTGGATGAAGAATGGAAGGAGCAGGTCCAGAAGGAGAAGGAAAAAATGAAGCAGGAGGCCGAACAGCAGCAGGGAGCCCAGGAGAACTATCCTGAGGCCAGCTTTTCCTCCATTGTGGCGGGAATCGGTGTGCAAACCGCCATGGCACTGGGTCAGGTCGAAAACCCTTCCACCGGTGAAACGGAGGTGGATCTGCAGCAGGCACAACACCTCATTGACAGCCTGAAAATTCTGAAGGAGAAATCCGAAGGAAACCGTACACGGCAGGAAGATCAACATCTGAAATCCCTTCTGAAAGAGCTTCAGATGCAGTACGTTCAGGAAGCCAAGAAGAGCGACGCAGACGGTGGAGACCCCGATGCCGGTACCGGAGGCGGCACCACCGGTTCAGGTGGTCCCTCCGCCGGACAGGGAGGAAGTTCTCAGGAAATCTACACGCCGTAAGAAACCCCGCAGGATCCCGCCGGACACCACAGCAGCCGAAGTGGCCAGCAATGCTGTGAATGTTCGGGCGTGTGGCAATGGCGGTGAATGAACCAGTAATTTTTCAGCCCGGTTTTCTGAGAACCCAAAGGGATTTCCCCGCCCAGCGGGGGAAGAGACCGCTGTGGAACGCTCCGTGATTCACCGATAAAAATGGACCCCTCCCCCGTGATATGCTTACTCCCATCAGGGGCGTATGGTTCCGTTCATCTCGAATTCGTACTCAACCCTGATCTCCCGGTGCGACATCCCGGAACTCGCTGAGGGTCTCTTCGTTGGTTAACACGTAAAGCATGACCTCCCGAGCGCAACTGTTACAGTATCCTTCCCGGGGGGATCGATCCGCCTCTTTCATTCGCTTGCGGCTCAGTTCACACATCCGGTTCAGCGCCCGATAGACCGAGCGCTTTTCTTCGTTTTCCTCGGGCACGTCATTCAGATCCAGTGGATCGAACAGTCGGTCCCGATCCGGACGGTACGAATTCAACGCTGCAAGAAACGGCTCGACCGAAAAATCGCTTTTCATCTCCGCGTACATCGCCCGTTTATACCGCTGTACAAGTACCGGCAGCGCTTCACGTGGATCCGGACGCGGAACGTCCTCTTCCACGTAGCTTCCAAACGTTTGAATCATCGATTCCCGATGCTTCTCCCGGCGTTCTTCGTCTTCCTCCAATCCGATGAAATCCTCTTCCTGTTCAAGGTATGCATCCGGTTCAACCTGTTGCTCCCGGATCTCATCGAAGACGGTTTCATCCCGCAGGTATGCCTTCGCGTGACGTAAATATTGATCCACACGTTCTATGACATCCTCTTCCCGCACGTTAAAAAGTGCTTCCTCGACCTCACGCAGTGCGCGACGATTGTAATTCTTGCGGACGAGGGAAAGCAGGGAAACCGTTTCCTCGTCCTCTTCCTCCCGGATCGCCTCGTAAAGCTGGAAAATGTTGATACATCCCTCCTCATTTTCACGAGTCAGGTTTCCGAGCTTTCGCTTGAACCATCGTGGACTCAATCCGGTCTTGCCCTCGTCCTCGTACTCGGAACGAAGACCCCGTACAAACTCATCGGTGATCGCAGATCGTAAATCCGGGGGAATCGTTGAAAAATCATTGGTGTAAATGCGAGCTTTCAACTCCAGATCCATTTCCTTCAACAGTTCCTGCTGCTTGTCCAGACGTTGACGCCGGCGCTCGTATCGGGACGGGTCGGTTTGTTTTAACTGATCCAGTTCCTGGTCCCGTCCGCGGAACCACTCTTCCATCTCCGGCTCTTTCAATCGGGTCAGAATGGTAAACAGCGCTCCCATCTCAATCGTATGCGGGCTGATGTGACGCTGCTTTCGAATCTGTTCGACATTCGGTCGGTAGATTTCCCGTTCCCGGGAATAATTCAGCAGATACGGAACGTCGATCTGTTCGATACGATCCCTGAGACCTTCCGTTAACAC
>CAZQNZ010000096.1:0-2481 GCA_964594615.1 uncultured Planctomycetia bacterium | reverse complement strand
TCCGCAATGCCATTCCCCTGTTCCATACTGAAGGGAAACCGAACCACCTCCACGTGTTTCAGGACGTGGTGCCAATCTCCCTCGTACAGTTCCATCAATCGATCCCGGATGTTCTGGCAGTTTCGACAGGGTTCCATTTCACGAATTTTTCGGGGGACCATAAACTCATCGGAACGGTCCGGTGTTCGTGCGAATTCCTCACTTTGTGAATGACCGGACCGATTTTTCTCTTGTTTTCGTTTCTGAAGTCGCTGGAGTAGCTCCTCCCGCTGTTCGCCGGGAATCAAAGCAATCGGATTGTCCCGCATCGGACAGTTCAAACGACTGTAGATATCGGATTCCGGCAAATTCACATAACTCGTCCGCTTCTCCTGTTTCATTTCATCCACATCCCCGAACCCGAGTCGTGTGGATTCACTTCCCGGTTCAAACTTTTCCCTGAACAACCAGTTATATGTGAAAATGGCCCCTTCCTCCGTTCGGGAGTATGCCTCGAGCCCCTGTTCAATCAGGTAAAATATACGCGATTTCCCCGTGCCCGGTGGACCGATCAGGACGAAAATATTCTCGTCCTCTTCCTGCTTTGCACAGGCATCGATATGCTTGAACAATTCCTCCACCGGCCGTTCCTGACCCACCAACCGCTTCTCTCCTCCGAAGAACGGATCGTCAAACAGGTCGTACCGTGTCAGTTCACGACCGCAATCCTTGATGGTCGAGGTACCAAAGTGAAGAATCGCATCTCGAATGTACTGGTAGGCGGTTCGAGTGTAGCGGTAGGGATTGGCGTCAAGCTTTTCGAGATACGTTTCAAAAGAAAACCGCTGGTGAAGTTCGTCAAACTCCGCCCGGATCTCATCGGCGAGCTCATCAATCAGATTCCGGTGCCACTCGGACATGGCTCAGTACATCAAACGGAACAAGTTCAGGATGCGGACACCTCCGTGAGCTCCGTCAATGTCAGCACCAACGAACATGTATGGTACGCCAGTGCTGGAAGTTATGTCAAGTGACGGAAACATTCCGAAAATCCCTCGAGTTGCCTCGTCTCATTTAGTGAAACAAAAAACCACTCCTCCTTCCCGTACACCTCCAGACAGGGAACGGGCTTTCCCAGACCGAACGTCTGAGAACTGCCCGTGTTTCGGGTGACCCCACGGACCGCCACGAGATCCTCATACGGAATGAACGTACTTTGCCTGACCGGGTAGACCACCTGGATCCCGTCCGGGTGAAAACAGAGTTTTGCTCGTAAGGAACTCACACTTTCCGCCAGCAACAGAATCGCCAGTGTCGCCGCCAGAACCCCGCAGAGCATGAAGAACACCCCCATCACCAACCCCATCGGAGTACCGGGGTCGTACTGAAACCCCGCCAGAACAGAAATCATTCCTGCAACAACACAGACCGCGGCCATGACAACCCCGGCTCCCTGCCAGAATCGGCTGAGTCGATTCTCGATCGGAAACTCAAGCGCCTGTTCCCGGCGTTTGCACCTGAGAGACGTTTGCTGAAGCACGTGAGTCACTTCACCTCCATCCACTTTCTCATCTCCAGCGGTCCAGAGCCAGCTACCGGTATCTTCCTCCTGAAACCCATCAAACCACGGTGCTCGTAAGGGAAGTTCCGTGTACTCACTGACCTTCTGCGCCACCTCCCGAAACGATGCCGGCGAAGGACCCACCTCCAGAAGAAAATACGTCCCGTCCTCCTGCTTTATCGTCAACATCCAGCGCGTAATATGAAAAAACGGCATGGTAAAGGGAAACACGGGCAACGGAAATGGAACCCGCGTGTAATCCAACTCAACACCTTTGAACGCCGAGAAGGCGATCTCCTCATCCACAGAATTCCCGCTCCATCGAAACATCTGTGGCGGTCTCTTCCAGATGGACGGTTTTTGAGCCCTGTAACGGACACCGTCCTCGCCAAGCATCACACTGGGTTCGAAAAAAATCAGTGCAAGACTCTCCAGAACACACCCTCCGGCAATCAACAAAAGAACCAGCTGGAGCGGATACGGAACCACCTCCACATAATTCGCCACCAGCGCCAGACCGGTTGCCAGCAAGAACGAAAAGAGTGCGTACATGAAGCCCGGCGCCCCAAACGGACGCTTATCCGGATGATCAACCGGGTTGAGAATGCCAGTGTGCTTCGGATCTGATGAGCTCATAAGAAACGGATGGACCGGCTGAAACTGAGCTGGATCGACTCGCCTGATAAGTACAGATGAAGGTTTACGGGTTCAAATGAATACAGCAGTGATCGATATATGACCCTCACCTCGTAATCTTCGAGCGCATCACCCTATTTAGACCTCGTCTGAAAAGGTGTCACGCACTCAGTGCGTCTCATCGTGTGTTCTGCACGGATTTTCGACGATGAAATCCCGCTGTTAGTGGATTTCTGAGTCGAAGTGACACAGCAGAGCGCGCGATGAGACGCATTTTCAAAGAAAACATCCGGTTTTTGGCGCAT
>CAZQNZ010000095.1:0-9239 GCA_964594615.1 uncultured Planctomycetia bacterium | reverse complement strand
CGCCATGAGAAACCGTTCGTTTTTCCAGAAAAGGCAGTGCGGCCCATCGGAACCTTCTCTGTT
Source organism: uncultured Planctomycetia bacterium (assembly GCA_964594615.1). Taxonomy (GTDB): domain Bacteria; phylum Planctomycetota; class MHYJ01; order CAYXQY01; family CAYXQY01; genus CAYXQY01. The sequence goes on along the minus strand of CAZQNZ010000095.1, from coordinate 9,176 downwards.
CAGATAAAAGCCGCCCGGCCCTTCCACCCGTCGCAGATCCGCGATTCGATCAAGATCAATGTCCGTTCGCTCAACGCCGATCAACATCACGCCCTCGTGTGATAGATGGTCGGGCAAATCCTCTCCCATATAACAGTACATCACATGGAAATTAGCGGATCGGAACGGGCTGTTCTCCGCAGAAAGTGCTTCCGCATCCAGCACCTCGCACTGATTGTCCTTCAGGTCGGGAACATGCAATTGATCTCTCAACGCCGGAAACCGCTGAACCAGATGAGTTTTAATCTCCTGCAGGGTGCGAAAGTTTCCTTCTTTCACCCGCTGGGCGAACTGCTCCTTTTTCCTGCTCATTACCTGATTGTGATAATCGGGAAACGTGCGGATTACCTCCTCCGCCGACGAGGCCCGGTGGAGAGGAAACTGATTGCTGACAATCCCGGCCATCACCACCATAAGCACAAAGACGGCAGCGGACATCATGTTTCCCCACAGGTTCCCCGACATCCGCCATGACCGTCCCTTGTTTCGTTCACGAGCTTCCTCAAGACGCCGCCGGACATCCTCCTGCACATCCACCGGCACCTGTTGATCCGTTAGAGCGTTGGACAGGTCCCTGAGAAACGTCCGCTCCGCCTCGAACTTCTCCTGGCAGCGATCACAGACGTTCAGGTGAGCCAGAACCTCAATATTGGTTTCCGTCTCGAGCTCATCGTCGAGAAGCGGATAAATGCGTTTTCGAACCTCTTCACACTTCATTTTTTTTAATTGCTTTTTTTTAAATTGTTAAGGTAGCTCTTATGAATCGCTTGATTCGGCCGCCTCTTCCATGTCCTCCCCCAGTCCATATCGCTCCGCTACGTCGGACAGGGACCGTTTCAATTCCTGACGTGCCCGGTACAACCGTGACATCACCGTTCCGACCGGACAGTCCATAACATCCGAAATATCTTCGTAGGACAGCTCATGAATCGCATTCAGGAGTAGCGTCATACGATACGACTCCGGAAGATCCAGAACCGCATCTTTCACCTCATCGCTGAAAAAGCGATTGATGAGCGTCTCGTTGTTCATCAATTCAACGTTGGACCACGGCTGGGTCCCTTCCCGTGCCGCCGGCTCGTACTTTTCGAAATCGGTCGAGGCCGGCCTCTTTTTGCGGGTCCGATCGATGAACAGGTTCTTCATGATCCGGGACGCCCAGGCCTTAAAATTGGTGCCTTTTTCATACTGATCGAAGTTGTTCATAATTTTGACCATGGTTTGCTGAAAGATGTCCTGGGCCTCCGCCTCATCTCCTGCAAGATAGTAAGCGAACGAGTACAGGCGATCCATGTGCGGTTCGACAATGTCTTCGAATTCGTCAAGCGATGCCACGGTTTCACCCTCGTTAGCGCATTCAAACATCCGGACAACAGCTACTTTCCTCCTCCTTCAGTATCATAACGCATGGGGGAATCAAATTATTCCATCGATTTGTCCATCTTGAGAAAACGACATATTCCTGTTACACTTACCCAACACTTCACGTACGATTATTTGTCTTTTCCCGCACCTGCAGTCCGCCTCGTTATGAAGATTGACACGCGCGAGCAAGAGATCAAAGACGACACAGAGATGTCGTTTCCCGAGAAGACGTATCTGGTGGAGGTCGTTCAGGGCCTTGCCGTGACCCTCGGGCATCTGATTCGAAACCTGAAAAACCCCGGGCAGGAACTCCCCACTGTGCAGTATCCGGAAGAGGAGCGTCCGCTGCCCTCCCGGTATCGGGGGCTCCATCGGCTCACTCAGCGGGAAAACGGCGATCCGCGCTGCGTGGCCTGCATGTTGTGTCAGACGGCCTGTCCATCGGACTGTATTCATATCGAAGAGGGAGAACATCCGGATCCCTCCATCGAAAAATGGCCGGAGGAGTTTTTTATCGACGAATTGCGTTGCGTCTTCTGCGGTCTGTGCGTTGAAGCTTGTCCGGAAGACGCTATTCGAATGGATACGGGCGTCTATGAGCTGGCGGCGGAAGAACGAACGGACTTCATCTTTGACAAAGAACGACTTCTGGACATGAACTGATGGATCAACTTGTATTCTACGGTCTCGGATTGATCTCCGTCGTGGCGTCCCTGGCGGTTATTTCCCGCAAGCAGCCGGTGACGGCGGTCATGTGGTTGCTGGTCCTTGTGCTGAGCCTGGCCGGCATGTTTTTCTCGTTGCACGCGCAGTTTCTCGGGGTTCTCCAGATCTTCCTTTACGGGGATGCAGTGACGGTGATCTTCATTTTTATCATCATGTCGATGAACATCCCTGAAGAGGAGTTACCGGAGGAAGGGCTTTCGCTAACGGGGTTTGTGGCGGTGGCGATCAGTGGGTTCGTGGCTCTCCTGCTGAGCATTGCCGGCGGTACGGCGGCGCAAACCCAGGCTCCTGTGCACGCGGAGGGATTTGGATCGATCGCGCAATTTGCGGATCTGATGTTCGGGAAACATTTTCTCGCGTTCGAAGCGATTTCGGTGCTTCTGCTGGTGGCGATCATTGGTGCGGTGGTTCTGTCAAGGAAGGAGGTGATTGAATGACGATTGGATTTGAACATTATCTTATACTGAGTGCCCTCCTGTTTGTCATTGGTGCGACCGGGGTCCTGTTGCGTCGGAATGTGCTTGTGATCCTCCTTTCCATTGAAATCATGATCAACGCTGCCAACCTTGCGGCAGTAGCCGTCGGGTACTACCACAGCATGATGGACGCTCAGGTGCTTGCCCTGTTTATCATGGCGCTTGCCGCCGCTGAAGTCGGGGTCGCTCTGGCGATTGTGTTGCTCGTTTATCGACGACGAGGGACGATTACGGCGGACGAAATTGATCTCCTCGGTCAATGAGTAATTACAAGGATTATTATGACATCCTGGGAGTGGACGAAGATGCCTCTCAGGACGAGATCAAAAAAGCCTATCGTAAAAAAGCCCGTCAGCATCATCCGGACCTGAACCAGGGAGACAAAGGATCGGAAGAAAAATTCAAAGAGGTTCAGGAGGCGTACGAGGTGCTTTCCGACGAGGAGAAGCGCCAGCGATACGATTCTCTGGGAGCCAACTGGGAAGACGCGTACCAGGGTCAGGGAGCGGGTGGTTTCGGTGGGGGAGCCCGCGGGGGCCGGCAACAATCCGGCGTACACTGGGAAGATCTCTCCGGAAAAGCGGGATTCAGTGATTTTTTCGAGCAGATTTTCGGGGACTACTACTCGGGCGGGGGCGGAATGAATGCGGAGGATATGTTCAGTCAGCAGTTCGGTGGGGAGCGTGGTGGGGCCACTCGTGGACGACGGCAGCGTGCCGCCCGGCGTGGACAGGACGTGGAAAACGATGTGCAGGTCCGTCTTGAGGAGGCCTATCACGGAACACAGCGGAGGTTCCGAATGGAGTACCCGCGGCTCTGCCCGGATTGCGGACGAAATCCATCACCAGAGTGTTCAATCTGCAACGGGAGCGGGCAGATCACCGAACAAAAAACAATCACCGTTGACATTCCGAAAGGGGTGAAACAGGGATCAAAAGTCCGACTCAAGGGGGAGGGAGGATTTGGTGCCGGAGGGGGCCAGCGTGGTGACCTATATCTCAAGGTTCAGATGCAGGAACACCCAACCTTCGACCGCGACGGCGAAGACCTCTATTGCAATGTCCCCATCTCACCTTATGAAGCAGCGGAAGGGGGGCAGATTGAGGTGCCAACAATGGAAGGGTCCGCCACCATGACCTTGCCGGCGAATACGGAATCCGGGCAGCAATTCCGACTCGGAGGACTTGGCATGCCCGAACTCAAAGGTGACGGACAGGGAGATCTGTACGTACGCGTACATATTCACCTTCCCTCCGCACTGAACAAACAGCAGAAAGAAGCCTTATCTGCTTTCAAAGACTTTAATCCCCGCAAGGAACAAGGTTTCCTCTAATGTCCGTTCATGTCCAACCGGCTCAAAATCCTGCTGGTCCTTGTTTCCATTTTCACCGCACTGACACTGGGAACGGCCGGTTTCATGATCATCGAGGGACAACCGTTTTCTCAATCCCTCTACATGACCGTGATCACAATTACCTCCGTCGGTTTCTCGGAAATTTTCGAGCTCAGTCCGGAGGGCCGATCCCTGACCATGGTACTTTGTGTGGTGGGACTGCTGGTGATGGTCGGTTCGGTCACACTGCTTACCTCCATCCTTATTGAATCTCAGTTGCCCCTGATCTGGCAGCAAAATCGCATGACCCGCCGAATCAACGAGCTGGAGAACCATATCATCGTCTGCGGAGCGGGTGACATGGCTCAGGTGATCGTGGAGGAAATGGAGATGGACGATCATCCGTTTGTCGTGGTGGAAAAAGACATCGACGTATTTGAACAACTGCTTGAGTTCCATCCCGACATAGCCGCTTATCACGGCGACGCCACTGACGATGAAACCCTCCTTGAAGCGGGAATTGAGCGCGCTCGGGGATTGATATCCACACTGCCGTCCGATGCGGAAAACCTGTTCGTCTGTCTGGCTGCAAGGGAACTGAATAGCGACCTGCAGATTGTCACCCGTATTGACGAACAATCGAATCGGAAGCGAATGAAAAAAGCCGGAGCGGACGGTGTGATTTCTCCCCGGGTCACCGGTGGTAGACGAATGGCCAACCTCGTGCTGCACCCGGAGATTCTCTCGTTTATGGATATCATCCATGATGATGAAACCGGAACGTACCAGCTGGCGCGAATTCCGGTCGGTCCAGATTCTCCGTTCGAAGGGCAAACCCTCGCCGAGGCAAGCATTCCGGACAAAACCGGTCTGATCGTGATCTCTCGTCTGGCACAGGAGCAGGGTCATCCCGAATTCAACCCCACCTCTTCCACCCGTCTGAATGCTGGCGATACCCTGGTCGTGCTGGGAAAACAGGAGCAGATTGATCAGCTTCGGGCCCTGACCAACCAGACTGGATCATCATGACAGAGCGGGATTACGATGGTCCGTTTGCGCGCATTACCTTTCCACTTCCTTTGCAAAAACAGTTCTCTTACACCGTTCCCGAAGACCTCAGGGAAAACCTTCAGCGTGGTAGCCGGGTGCGGGCTCCGTTCGGACATCGGAAGCTTACGGGATACTGTGTGGGGTTCACGGACCATACGGAGGTCGACGCCGATCAAATGAAATCCCTGCTGAGTGTGGTGGACGAACAACCCCTTGTGGACGAAACTCTTCTTCAACTCACACGCTGGATGGCGAACTACTACCTGTGTTCCTGGGGACAGGTACTTGAAGCGGCACTCCCCGGCCCCGTGCGGGATGGGACATCGCGACGAACGAAACGATATGTGACGCTGACCGCCTCCCCCGAGGAAGTCGAGGCTTACATCGACCAACTATCCGGGCGGTATGAAGCACGTCGACGCCTCCTGGACATTATGACATCGTCCGAGGACACACGATGGCCGTCCCGGGAACTGATACAACGAGCGGACTGCTCAACATCTCCCATCGATACACTCGAGAAAGATGGCCTCATCGAACAGTTCTCTGAAAAAGAACCCTTCGAGAACCTGTACGAGCGACTTCCGGATCCCGATCCCGTGCCGAACAACCTGACCGATGCACAGCAGAGCGCACTGCAGGCAATTGATCAGGCCGCGTCAAACCAACGTCATGAGACCTTTCTCCTGCACGGTGTCACCGGTAGCGGAAAAACCGAAGTCTATCTGCGTTCCATCCGGGACAGCATCGAGGACGACGAACAGGCCCTGGTTCTGATCCCCGAAATCTCACTGACGCCCCAGGCCATCTCTCGATTCCGTGACCGATTCGACCGAGTCGCCATCATGCACAGTTACCTGTCGGATCCCCGGCGCCGCCGCGAGTGGCACCGCATCCGATCCGGCGAAGTCGATGTCATTATCGGGGCTCGATCCGCCCTCTTCGCTCCCGCCCCCAACCTTGGACTCATCGTCGTCGACGAAGAACATGATTCCTCTTATAAACAGGATCGCGTGCCGCGATACAATGCACGAGACGGCGCCGTTCTCCGCGGAAGCCTGGAACAAATTCCGGTCCTTCTCGGCTCAGCGACCCCCTCTCTGGAATCCCGACACAATGCCGAAAACGGCAAATATACCTTGCTGGAACTGCCGGATCGAATCGGTGATGCCCCCCTGCCGAATATTCGAAAAATCGATATGACGATGCAACACGATACCGGAGACCAAACCGTGATCAGCGAAACGATGGAGGTCGAGATTCGAAAAACGCTGGCCAACGATAACCAGGCCATGCTTTTTCTGAACCGACGAGGGTTTGCAAGCGTCATCTACTGCCCGGCCTGTCAGGAACACGTCAAATGCCCTCAGTGTGACGTGTCCCTCACGTACCATCAATCAGCGGATCTCCTCAAATGTCATCATTGCAACCACCAGCAACAGCGCCCGAAAACATGTCCGCACTGTGATCGTCCCGCCCCGATCAACCTCGGTATGGGAACAGAACGCATCGAATCCACGATCCGCAGCACCTTTCCGGATGCCATCATCGAGCGCATGGATGCGGATACCATGACGGACATGCAAGCCTATGAAAACACCGTTCGAAAACTACAGAACGAAGAGGTGGATCTGCTTGTCGGAACACAGATGATCGCGAAAGGTCTTCACTTTCCCGGTGTTACACTTGTGGGCATTATCTCCGCCGACACGTCTCTCCACCTCCCCGACTTTCGATCAGCGGAGGACACCTTTCAGCTTATCACACAGATTGCAGGTCGAGCCGGACGAGGCGACTCCTCCGGACGCGTCTTACTTCAAACGTACGAGCCCGACCATTACAGCATTCGAACAGCCGTCGACTACGATTACACATCGTTCTGGTCGTCCGAGTCGAAACGGCGAGAACGCATGGGATACCCTCCCTTCACCTCTCTGCTCCGGATCCTTATTCGGGGAAAGGACGAGGAGCAGATCTCAGAAACCGCCGCCGAGATCCGTCAGCAGATCCAACCGGACTGTCAGCATCATGGAATCGACCTCCTGGGCCCCGCATCGGCTCCGCTCTCAAAGTTGCAGAACCGGTACCGGTATCACCTCCTTCTAAAATTACCGGAACCGAAGCTTGGACGAGAACTGGTCAATCAACACACCCGGCTGTTTCAATCCGCCGGTTCAACGGACGTAGTTCTTGACATGGACCCCGTCAGTATTTTGTGAACGGTTTCGGTCCGTCCCCCCGCAAACAACAAGCGACCGGCCATCCTCCGGTTGGCTCTTTCGCTTCTTACCAGGAATCAGAACAGACGAATGAGCAGCAGACCCAGAACAAGCAACGCCACGACCAGAATGGTGATTCGATCAAAATAACGCTCAATCCATTCCTTCATCGGCCGGCCATAACGGTAAAGGAGAATGGAAATACCGAAAAAACGAACGGCACGGCCAACGATGGATGCAAATAAGAATTGAACGAAGAAACCAACCATTCGAATCCCCTCCAGATCCGACCCGAATACACCGCTTGCAATCGTAAACACCTTGAATGGGATTGGGGAAAGAGCAGCAGCCCCCACGATCACAAGCAAATTTCCCTCATAAAGCTGCTGGACGTAAAGAAAGGTTGACTCCTCGAACAGATACTGAAAACAGAACCATCGCACTGAGGACCATAGAAAATAACCAATGCCAAAACCGGAGATGGCACCGAGTACCGAACCGGCGGTACAGATCGCTGCCAGCCGGAACGCCCGTGACCGAGCCCCCAGTACCAGAGCCACGAGCAACACATCCGGCGGTATCGGAAAAAAGGTCGCCTCCGTAAATGCGAGTCCGAAAAGAGCCAGTGCCCCATGTGGTGTGTGCGCCCAGGATAGCACCCAGTCATATAACCCCCGAATGGGGTTTCCGAAACGCCAATCGCCGTTCGAGTTATCGGACATCGTCAAACATTCCTGTGTCACAAATTGCAAACCAACTGCATCTTATAATACGGTCCCTCCCGAGAGGAAACAAAACCAGATCCAATAACGCCGCACCTTACACTTTGATTGAAATCTTCAGCCCGTTCCCTTATCCTGTTAGATGGTAGCGGGCTTGTAGCTCAGCTGGCTAGAGCGCACGCCTGATAAGCGTGAGGTCGACGGTTCGAATCCGTCCAGGCCCATTATCCTGGTTCGGTGCCTCCTTTTCCTTATTTCATTCTCGAGGTGTGTCATGTCTACAGAGGGGAACCTTCACGTTGGCACGAGCGGTTGGGCATACAACGAATGGCGCGGGCCTTTTTATCCGGAGGATCTTCACAAAGAGGACCAACTGGAATATTACGCCGATGAGTTTAAGACGGCAGAGATTAACAAGACCTTCAATCAATTTCCATTTGCCGGATACATTCGAAAGTGCAACGACTGGGTGTCGGATGATTTTTCGTTTTCCGTTTGCGGGAACCGACGAATTACCCACGAGTCCGGCCTGAAGGATCTGCGGGGTGTCATGAACGCCTTTTTCAGCCGCCTTGAGGGACTGGACTGCATGGATGTCGTGGTCTGGGAAATTCCGGAAGACATTGAGAAGGATGAGGACCGGCTGATGGAATTTCTGGAAGTGTTGCCGATGGATCTAAATCACTGCATCGAATTTCGTAACGACACGTGGCATGAAGACAGCGTTTACCAGATGCTTGAAGATCGTGGCGTGACCTGTGTGACCGTCCACCAGAAAGACAAAGAATGGCCGGAGCTCCTTGAAACGGGTCCGTTCTCCTACCTGCGTTTTCGAGAGAGTGCGAACGGGAACGATTCGACCAACTTTGATCAGGAAACCCTGGAGGAATACGCCGAGAAGGCCAATGATCTGGTCCAGCAGGGTCGCGACGTCTACCTGTATTTTCTGAACGTAGACGAAGCAAACGCGATTGAAGACGCGAAACGAATGAGCGAATTGCTATCCGCGTGAACCCCGGCTGAGGGCGCGACGCACCAGAAACATGACGGAAAATTTGGCCTCTTGACACGGCCAAAAGATTTTGTTAAGCTTTTTAGTGCTGAAACAGAGTTGATCTTTGAAAATTCGGGAGAGATGTCAGGGCCATCTTCTTTATCGTCCTTTGTATAGTTGGCCGAATCCAGCCACGATTGTGGTTGTAAGGATATGCGGCCAAAGCTACTAAGGGTATGAGGTGGATGCCTT
>CAZQNZ010000094.1:0-9262 GCA_964594615.1 uncultured Planctomycetia bacterium | reverse complement strand
GAATAAACGACGAACCCGTTCATTCGAATGCGGTGCATTCGCCGTGTCCGCAGCGTCGAAAATGCTCGACGATGATCCCTCTGTATCGCCTTTGCTTTTCTCCTTGCGGACGGAAAGAATGCATCCGCACTGACGCTACAAGGATTTTTCAACAGCCTCCTGGGGAACCGGATGTTAAAACGAACGACTTGATGATCCAAATGTACACCTCGTTCACCGTAGGGCGGTGGAGCTCTGTATGGATTTAACTTTGGTGGGTCTGAGAATCGATAGTATAATAAGGGAATTAGCGTTGGCCTGTACAAATTGTGTTTTTAATGCATATCTATTAGTCCATGATGGGTCATTAGCGGGAAATGTCCTATAAGAGGGGTCGAATAGATGCAAAAAAACTATCGATTGACACCGCTTGATCGAGTGCCTCTGCTGTCCGTTCTCAGCCTGTTGCTGCTGTCGCTGCTGCAGGGACCGGGACTTGCGCAGTCGGGGGAGAATCAGGAAAACGGCGATGAGACCGGTGACGCGGCCATCGTGCGCCTGTCAGGTCTGACGGATAGCGAATCCGAAGACCTGTACCAATCCGTACTGCAGCGGGCTTACTTTGATCTGGGTTATGAGTCGGCGTCGGAGGAGGAGCCGGTCGGCTCGGACCGCTTGAGTCGATATGAGCACCTGGAGCGCTCGCCTGCGGAAAACGAAAAACGTTCCCTGATGATCGGCCTGAAGATCTATGCGACTCGCAGCAACGAACTCATACTGCGGGGCCGGAAAACCGTCGACGGTACCGTCCAGCAGGCCAACCCGGATATTCTGAATCTTCAGAACGTCGTGAACAATGCTCAGAAACGGTTGAAGGAGCAGGACAAAACGTATTCGGTGAGTGAGCTGGACGTGGAGTTCTATCAGCTCACGAACATCATGCCGGAGCAATGCCTTCAGATTCTGAGTTCGCTCGGGTATCGAACGGAATCACCGGCGAAGGATGCGACGTTCTCATTGCAGGATTTGCCGATTGTGTATCCGGCTCCTGATAGCAAGCAGCCCACGGTTGTGTCGGATGGGCAGTCAACGCTGGAGTCACCCACACAATCCGCGCCACAGAACCGGTTAATCTTCCTTCATCACCGCTCCCAGGCCGATGAAATCATCAAGCTGAAACAGCAGCTGCGGGAACAGATCGACGTTCCGTCCCGGCAGGTGCTCATCGAATCGATGTTAGTGGAGGTAACGAAGGAAGGCCGCCGGGAACTGGGGGTACAATGGGAGGGGGCCAACGAGGAATTCGATATCGAGAGTAGCTTTCAAACCAGTGGTGGAGAGACCCCGCTTACGATTTCACACGAAGTGTTCAACAGCCCGGTCTCGATGAATCAGTTCAAGGCGGATCTCCGCGCATTGGTGCGGGACAATGAAGCGGAGGTGCTGTCGTCCCCGTCCGTGCTGACGCTGAACAACACGCAAGCCAGCATCGAAGTCATCGAAGAGGTACCGGTCTTCAACACGATCTTCGGCTCCAACGTGCCGAACGTGGCTGAATTTAACGTGTCGTTTGAAGAAGTGGGGATCACGTTAAACATCAAACCCCGCATCAGTAAGAGCAGTGAAACGGTGACGATGCAGATACAGGGGGAGGTCAGTGAGGCTCCCCGGGATGAATTTGTTGAGGTGGATGGGGAGCCGGTGGCTCCGGTCATCAACCGGAGGCAGGTGAACACGATTGCGCGGGTGAATGACAACACGCCGTTTATTATCGGTGGACTCATCCGCCGAACCGACCGCACGAACATGGATCGTGTACCGGTTCTGTCGGAGATCCCGCTGATCCATCCCCTGTTTAAGATCAAAACAGACGTAACGGAGCGTCGTGAAAACATCATTGTCCTGAACCCGCGGGTGATTCAGCCGGAGGGGTCCAAGCGGCCGATCAAGCCGAAGGATTCGGAACGGTTTGACTTCCTTAATAATGAGCTGTTCCGGAACTCGTACCGGCTGAAGTCGGAGGATGTGTTCGACCTGGGCTTCATCGAACAGAACGAGGAGGTACAGCGTCTCATGAGAGAGGCGAAAACATTTGTTCAGAAGCATCCGGACTATGGGGATAAGCCCCCGTTTGACACGATCAGGAAGAACCAGATCCCGGGCGAGGAATCGGTTGCGATTCGCATGCTGTATGAAATTGCACAGAAACTGGAACTCCAGAAGCAGATCAAGCTTGGAAACCTGATCTTTTTCAGCCGAAATACATCAACGCCGTCCGGGTTTGAGGTACAGTTCCTTGAGCAGAAACTGCGAGACGCGGGGATCATCAATCGACGAGGAGCATTTGTTGATCGATCCTATCCGCGAAACGTACTTCTGTTTCAGTATGATCTCCAGCCGGGGACGGACATTGAACAGATTTCGAATACGCCCGTGGCCTCCGTGGAGGTAAAGAAGGTGTCGAGCCGGGAAGAGGTGAATGAGCTTCTGCTGGAGGGCAACAAACTGGAGCAGTACGAGCGCCCGCGGACGTCCTTTGTCGTAGATTCCCGGGACGATCTTCAACGGCTCAAGACGGCCATCATGGTCCGGGAGATGATTTCGGTGAATGACGTTCTTCTGCGGCTGGACGAGTTCCGCGTCGGTCGAAAAATTATGATTCCGGAAATACAGGAGCAGGCACAGCGCATCATGCTGATTGATCAGGATGTGTCCAGTTACTTTTACCAATCCGAGTTTTACTACAACGCACTCAAGAACAAGCTTCGGGCGTATAACCGGGGCATCAACGAGGTACTGAATGAACATTGAACACGCCTCACATTTGCTGATTGGCCTGGTGCTGGTAACAACCGCCACCGGCTGTGCGGGGACGACAACGAACCGGCCTTCGGAGCAGGAGGAAAGCTCCCCGGCAGAGACGAAGAAACAGGCCGAGGAGACGAATGAGTTTGACCTTCCTCCGCATCACTTCATCCGGGGGGGCATGAGCACCGACCGGATCAGATCTCTGGTTGGACCACCGGATCGGACTGTGCAGAAATCTGGACGCCCCGATGTCTGGCATTATGAATTTGGCGTGCTGATGGTGGCGGATGGACAGGTACAATACAAGTACCCTCCCTCCCAGGCTGACCCGGGACAGCAGCCACAGTCACTGGAAACCGGGCCCTGATGTACCTCATCATATATACCAATTTTCAAGCCGCTGATTCTTTTTAGATCAAAGAACGGGGCCCAAAGTGACCGATGTAACGGTATCGTTATTGAAAGAGGACAAGGAGGCCGACGTGGGGTCGGAAGATCCCGACATGGATCAGTCTCGGGAACCTGCCTCTGATGCGGAGGGGTGGTCCATCCTTCGGTACGTGGGGGTGTACAGCGGAACACTCACCGTACTTACGGTTCTCTGCGGGGTGCTGTCCTGTCTGAACCTTTCACTGCCGTACATCCTCAAGCTCATCATTGACGACATCCTGCCCGGTCAGAAACTGACGTTGCTGACGTATGCGCTTGCCGCCGTCCTGGGCATCATCGTGCTGAAGAATCTGACGTATTACGTCACCAAGGTGCGGATTACTCGTCTGGGGGAGCGGATCGCGCTGAATATACGGGAGCGCCTTTTCCATCACCTGCACCAGCTCTCCATCGGTTTTTTCAAAGACCGGGATCCCGGTGAGTTATCCTCCCGATTGATGCAGGACGTCAACCAGGTCAAGACGTTTGTCCAGGATCAGATGATGAAGTTCCTGATGAACATACTGATGATCTTCGTGTCGTTCGGCATCATGTTCTGGCTTCACCCCCGTCTGGCCGTCATCGCGCTGGTCGTGCTCCCCCTGCACTGGCTGGTTCACCGCATGTATCAGCGGTCCATCAAGAAGTACGCCCGTGAAGCACAGAATACCATCGGGTCCGTCACCGGAGATGTGGTCGAGCAGTTCTCCGGGGTACAGGAAGTGAAATCCTCACGGGCGGAGGAAAATGAGGAGCGCAAGTTTAAATCCACCATCCGGGAGGGCATGACAGCGAAGATGGAGGAGACGAAGCAGTACCTCCGCCAGAAAATCCTCGCCGACGGCCTTGTCGGGATCGGTCAGTTGATTGTCATTGCCTTTGGGGCGTACGCGATTATCAACGGGTCGATGAAAGTGGGAACCTTCATTGCCTTCTATGGATACACCGGTATGCTGTATCCGAAGACCCTGAAACTGATCGGTCAGGCCGGGAAGTTTTCGTCCACTGCTGCTTCCCTGGACCGGATCGGTGAAATCATGAATCGTGAACCGGAGATTCAGGTGGAATCGTCCGCACTGCCCCGGGAAATTCGAGAGGGGAAGGTCGAATTTCGCGACGTGTCTTTCTCCTATGATCACGAACAGGTGTTCGATGATCTGAGTTTCACCGCGAACCCGGGGGATAATGTCCTTGTCACCGGTGTCAGCGGTTCGGGAAAAAGCACGTTACTGAATCTGATTCCACGATTCTACGAACTGGATGAGGGGCAGATTCTGATCGATGGTGTGAATACTCGTGAATACACCCTGACCTCGCTGCGGGAGCAGATCGGCATCGTGTTTCAGGATTGTTTCCTGTTCGGTTCCTCGATCCGTGAAAACATTCAGTATGCCAAGCCGGACGCTTCGAACGAAGAGATTCTGGAGGCCTGCCGGAAAGCGGAAGCACATGATTTTATTTCCCACCTGCCCAACGGATATCGAACCGTGATCGGTGAAGGTGGGGTCCACCTTTCGGGTGGTGAAAAACAGCGTCTGGTCATCGCCCGAACCATCCTGAAAGACCCGGCCATCCTGATCCTGGATGAAGCCCTCACGACCCTCGACACAGCTTCACGAAAAAAGGTGGCGGGCAACCTCATGGACCTGATGGAGGATCGAACCATGTTTACCGTCACGCACGATCCGTCCGTGTTCAATCAAATACAGCGTGAAATCCACCTCGAGAAGAGAACGAACAAAGAGACCGCAGTGACCTCGTAGATTCCCGCAGGCCTGATGAAACACTGCATGCGGATCCTGTTGTCCCGCCACTCCCGTGAATCGGACCGGTTTAAAACGAAAGTACCAGTTCCGTTGCCAGTTGATGGTCCTCTGCGGCCTCTGAAAGCCCCCGCCCGTACCATGCGGAAACTTCATAAGCGTCACCCAGTTTCTGCAGGAGACCGACGTCTATCGTGTGGGCCGGTGATCCATCGTCAATAGGCATTTCACCAAATCCCTCAATAAATCCCTGAGTGGAGGGGGACACGTCGTAATGCACCGCCAGAGCGTAGACTCCGGCTCCGTCCGTACTCCGATGCCCATCGTCATCGGAGTCAGTCGTCCATTGTATACCTGTATGCGCTGTGGCCGTGACGTGCGCACCGAATGCGTATTCGAAGATGCCCAGAGCCATAGGATCGAAGCGTTCGCTGGTGAACGAATCGCTTCCCACCGGTAAGGACGTGCCGACCAGAACCGCCATGCGCGGAAATCGAAGGGATTCGCGTGAAAGAAGTTGTTTCAGAGCGATCGTTGCGTCTGCCGTGCCGCGCTCCGTATCCCGATCGACCCGGGTCCACTGGAAAGCAGCCCATCCGACCTGAAGCTCCGTTTCGTCACGAAGGCCGGTTCGAAGCAGGGTGGAAGGCAGGGACAGGGATTCTATACGTTCTCCGTTCGCGTCATCGCGGGTATACACCGCACCCGTTTCGATGACAAGTCGACCGGGATCGGTCACGTGTGTGTCCGCCACGTTTTGGGCGAAGGCGTCGGGGGGCGTAGGTAGGAGTAGCAGTGCGAGCGCTGGCATCCAGGCAGCCGGCAGCAAATCAGATAGAAGTCTCATTTGAACATCGGGCCGTTGAAACAGGATTCATGAATTTGACGATAGCATGACTTCAATCTAATTTATTTTTTAGGATAGCCTAAATTATATGATGTGCAGTGACTGATTCAAACTGGTCCGACGCGTCCGGGGCAGTCGCTTCAACAACGACGATGGGAAAACTCCATATCTCAGCGTCCATCTGTGTGTATCCGCGGTTCAAACACCAACAACCGGTCGAGAAAGGAACCGCGGATGGACGCAGATATACGCAGATCGGCGGCGGACATAGAGATGTTGTATGACTCAATTAACACTGATGTGCTGAGGGGAGGTTTTTTTGTGCAAGTAAATATGAAGAACTGGCTTTGCAGGGGGGGTCAGAGTTACCGGGGATTCCGGACGGGCATGCCCGCAGCATAGCATTCATCGGTGCTCTGGTCAGAACCATCCCTTCCGGGTTTCAAAAAAGATTCGGAACAGTCATGATGAGTGGTGAGCTTGTTTCTTGAACATTCATTCTGGATGAGGCCGATGAGTGGTTTTCGAATTGCGGACAAGAACAAAGTGGACCAGTTGCTCACGCAGCTTGCACATCGAATTCTCACCGAGCTGGGGGTCGAGGTGCACCTGGTGGGGGTGCGGCGCCGAGGAGTGCCGTTAATGGAACACATCCGTTCGGTCATGGCGGAAGAGGTGGATTCCGTGCCGTCGGACGAACTGGTCCTCAAGCGCTACGCGGATGATCTTTCGGTTCTGCATGAACAGCCCGAACTAAAGCAAGAGCCGGATCTGGACGTGCAGGGGAAACGCGTGGTCATTATAGACGACGTGCTTTACAGCGGTCGAACCATGTGGAAAGCGGTCAATGTCGTCCGGGAAGCGGGGGCTTCACAGGTGTTCACCGCCACCCTCTGTTCGCGAGGAGACAATGATGTACCGGTCCGCGGTTCGTTTGTGGGGCTTCAGCTGGATGTCTGTGAGGGAAACGTCATCGAAGTGCACATTCCCCCGTACGAGGAAACGACGGAAATTGTTCTGTTCCATGAAGACGAGCTTTCGTCGTGAGGTGTGGCCACCATTCATTCGTGTAACAGGCTCAGGACCTCCGTTGAATGGAGCGCCGGTGTCCTCACCGGCGTTGTTTAATTCAAATGAATTTTCCTTTTCTCTTTTAAAGGTACAGAGTAAGAAAGCACACTGGATTAGGGTGTTGGACGCAGAAAATAAAAAAAGAAAAGGAAATGGATTGGAATTGAATAAACAACGCCGGTGGGGGCACCGGCGCTCCAGTATGGTAAAAAAAGAACCTCAGGAGTAATGGTGATTCATGGAGTTCATGTCACTGTTGATATTTTTCGGGCAAACGCGCAACGTTCAAATGAAAATTTGCTAACACGTCGGTGCTCGCCGCGACGTTGATAAACATCAGAAATCATGACCCCGATGTTTCATCCCCCGTCCCCCGAATCGAACCCCAACGAAGGAACGGATTCTCCACAGAATCCGGAACACTGGCATGACCGCAGATATGTACCTCATTTCACCGGAAATTACATCTCACAGTTTGTGACGTTTCGTTTGAAGGACGCATTGCCTGAGGCGGTTGTCAAACGATGGAAACAGGAATTGAGCGAGCTCGACCAGGAAAAAAGAAATCGCCGATTGCGTAAACGTATCGAACGATATATGGATCAGGGATATGGAGAAGCCTTCTTACACGAACCGGAGTCGGCCAGGATGATCACTGATGTCCTCTTGCACGATGATGGGGATGCGTACCATCTGCACAGCTGGACGGTGATGCCCAACCATGTACATACGCTGGTAACCGTGATCGATGACGATTCGTTACCGAAGGTTGTGAAAGGATGGAAAAGTATATCAGCGAGAAGAATCAATCGAATCGCAAATCGAACAGGGTCCGTGTGGCAGAGAGGGTACTTCGACCGGTTTATGCGTGATGTCGATCAGTTCTGGCGTACCGTTCGATATATTGAGTACAATCCGGTGAAAGCAAATTTGTGTGAAGCCCCTTCCGACTGGGAATGGGGGAGTGCTCATTTTCGCGTGGAAAAGGGGTTGAAGGTGATGGATTATGATTGAAGAACCAACTCCGGTAAGCACCGATGATCTGACTGCTGAATACCAGGAAGCCGTTGAAAAACCCCCTAAAGACAGTACGGGTGCATTCGAATCAAGGGTTTACATTCAGCGAATAGTTCATGTCTAACTGGAGCGCCGGTGTCCTCACCGGCGTTTTTTATTTAAACGAATTTCTTCCTTCCTTTTGTTTTTTCTTTTAAAGGTGCAGAGTAAGATAGCACACTGGATGGTGTATTTGTCGTTGAAAATAAAAAAAAGAAAAAAAGAAAGGAATTTTGTTGTGATAAACAACGCCGGTGGGGGCACCGGCGCTCCAGTTAGACGGCATTATGATGTTTGGGAGGTTAATTCGGCCAGCCCTTGGTTCGGCTGATGCGAAAGTTGTCGCTGGCGGTCCGGCGAATGAAGAGGGCTTCGATTCCCTCCAATGTATTGACCGTTTTACGAGCGTCCGATTCGCCCAGAACGAAACAGGCGGTGGCGAGGCCGTCCGCTTTCAGGGCGGTTGATGCGAGTACGGACACGCTGGCTAACGAGGTTTGAACCGGCTCGCCGGTCTCTGGATTCAGTACGTGGGGCCGCTTTTTGCCGTTCACCGTTACGTATCGATGGTAGTCACCGGTGGTGGCCACGGCCGCATTGTTGAGGTGGACGGTGAGCGGGGAGGGGTTCTTGTCCACCGTGTCAGACGGCGGTTGTTGCACAATGATTTTCCAGGCATCGTCCCCAATTGGCGATCCGCTGGTGCGCAGGTCGCCACCGATATCGATCTTGTAGTGACGGACGTTCTGGTTCTCCAGGAGATTCGCCACGCAATCGATGGCGTATCCTTTGGCGGTTGCGGAGAGGTTCAGACGGAGGGCCGGATGGGATTTTGACAGGGCGGGGGGGTGGTTATGGAGCGTAAGTTTTTCGATCCCGGTACTCCGTAACACTTTCTGCAACCGGTGTTGATCAATGGGCCGTTCGGGATCGAAGGGGCCAAACCCCCACATGTTGATCAGTTGACCGAGTGTGGGGTCCAGGGCGCCGTCGGTCTTCTTGCTGAGACGAAGCGTGCTTCGAAGCAGGGTTCGGGCGTGTTCGGGGAGGTCAATGGCCGTGTTCTCGTTGTGTTCGTTGAACCGGCGAATCCAGCTGTCCGGGTTCCAGTTTGAGAGCTGCTGATCGATTTCGGTGAACAGCGTCCGAAGTTTCGGCCGCAGTTGCTCGGCCGACGGTCCGCCGTAGTAGGTGACGGTATACGACGTACCCATCGTCGATCCCGACAGGTGACGGCGGGGCGGCTGGTCCGGTGTGCACGACGGGAGAAAAACGAATATAGACATTGTGGTTATCAACACGGTCAGAA
>CAZQNZ010000093.1:0-9329 GCA_964594615.1 uncultured Planctomycetia bacterium | reverse complement strand
AACTACGCCTACATCGACAGCGTGCTGGAGGCCCGGAAGACCCTGGTACAGGAATTCGGGGGCTCCATGATGACCATCGCGAAGGACGTGAAAATACAGGTGGAGTTCAACCCGGCACAGGTCAAATCGTACCGGTTGATCGGCTACGTGAACCGTCAGCTGGAGAAGGAGGACTTTCAGGACGACCGGAAGGACGCCGGCGAGCTGGGATCCGGCCACTCGGTAACGGCGCTGTACCAGGTCGTGCCCCCGGAGGCGGAGAACAAACACGAACCGGCGGACGTGCCGGAACTGAAATACCAGAACCGGAACGTGAGTGAGACGGAGGAGGTCTCCGATGAACTGGGAACGGTCAAGTTCCGATACAAGCCTCCGGAGAAGGACACCTCAAAACGGTTGACGAAGGCCGTAAACCCCGCTAACACCTCGACACGCTCCAGCAACTTCCACTGGTCCGCCGCGGTGGCCATGTTCGGAATGGAGCTGCGGGACGATGAATACAAGGGACAGACGTCGTATGACCTGATCGAGGAAACGGCCCGGGCGGCCATGGGCGAGAATGTCTCCGATTACCGGCGTGAATTTCTGAGGCTGGTGAAGACCGCGCGAACGCTGACGAACGCCTCCGAATAGGTCTCCGTCACTGGGCCTCCCCAGACAGGGTGTCGCACCAATGACAGTGAATTAAGCGGTGTTTTTTATCCCTATATGCTGAGAACAGAAAGTATGGGGTATTGAAACATTCGTGAAAGCTTGAAACGAAATAAATTCAAACAGTAGTAGACCCTCTCACAAGCCCCGGAAGCGGGCGTCACAATGCTAGCCCCCGGTTTAGCGAGTGAAACGAGCGGAACCGGGGGGAAACACGTACGGTACGAAAGGGATTCCCCCGCCCCGCGGGAGAATGGATCGCAGTGGAACGCTCCATGATTCACCAACAACGAATGGAACATTCCCCTGTGATCCGCTTAATTCACCGCCATTGGGGTGTCGCGCGATCAGTTCGTCTCATCATGTGATCTCCCCGGGTGCTCAATGATGAAGCTCCGCCGTTGATGAAAAAATGCAACATCACGTCGTATCTTGTTTTCAACGTGATATCGTACGGCACAAGATACCCCTGAGCTCACCCGGATGTCTTCAGGAGTTCAGAGCAAGTTCGATCAGTCCGAGGGGAGGTACGGTGCTTTATTGAGCAATTCCAGATAGCGATCGGGAAGCCATTTTGTTCGCCATTTGCGGTGAAACCAAAGCCATTGCGTGGGATGAGACCGAATCATGCATTCGATCCGCTCGAACAGTTCACCCGTCAAATGCTGCACACGCTCCTCGCGTGGACGATCCCGGTCCGGAAACAGCGGATCCATCGACACCAGCCGGTACACTCCTTCCTCTTCGTCACGGTAACAATATCCCGGAATAATCGGAACATCCGCTCGGTCGGCTAACACGGCGGGTCCCGGGTAGTGACTGGTCGGAGCACCGAAGAAATCTGTGAACACGCCGTCACGCCCCGCGTACTGGTCGGCCACCATGCCGATGAGCTCGCCGCTCTGCAGCCGGCGAAGGATCTTCCGCGGGGATTCTTCCTTGTAGAGAATACGCTGTCCCCATTTTGTACGCCATCTCAGAAGGTCTCGATCAAGGGACGAGGATTTTTTTCGCTTACGGGCCACGGACGTGAGCGGATATCCGGACAGAACCAGGATCTGAGTGGCAAATTCCCAGTTTCCAAGGTGCGGACCGACAAGAATGGCCCCTCTATGCTCGTCAAGCACGCGATCCACTTTTTGCCGGTCGTTGAAGACCAGAAATTCATCCCAGTTTTGTTCTGTCATCTGCATTCGCAGCCGTGCAAAGTCCACAAACGCACGGCACCAGTATCCGAAAATCCGTTTCGTGAAGGACCGGATGCGTTCCGGATTCCACACGGATCCCCGAGCGATTGTCAGGTTGCCGTAACAGATGCGTCGCTGTCGTGAGAGCAGTTGAAATGCAGCGTCCCGCAGCAGTTCGGACAGGCTAGAGCGGCTGTACGCGGGAAGGGCACGACATAGATGCATGACGGCCTGAGCTCCACCCACCTCCAGTCGATCCAGCAGTGCACCCGCGGGGGACTCGGAAATCCGTCGATGCAGGTTCCGACCGGTCCGCGCGGGATCCAGCACGTTGTCCTGTTCTCGAGCAGGGGTTCCGGATTGTTGCGACATGTGTTTCCAGATCGTCGAACGACGAATACAAGGCGAAACGATGTTCCCAGAGCTTCCGGATCGGGGTTTCGTAATTGTACACGGGCCCGTGCTCGTGTTCATCCATGCCCGGGAGAAAAAGAATGGCATTTGACACGAATGCCCCTTCCGTTGAGCATCATTTGATGCGCACAAAACCACAAAAACGGAGGGGGATGGGCGGATGCGTCAGCGTTGGGTCTTCTCCCTCATCCGATTGACAGGGGCATGCCGATTCAACTCGATAACATCAAGAGGGATCTAATCGGCAGAAGAACCTGTACAAAAAGCACCCGAAGGTGGTTGAGAAACTCACAAATATCGGAATGAAGAACTTGTCTCGGACGGTTACTGAACCGCGCGGTGCAGGGAGGGACTGCCGGTACGATCAGGTGTTCTGCAAAGGGGAATCGGAATCAGGTCCGGCGGAGGCCACAACATAATAAAGGTATTGGTGATGTGTTGTCCGCCGGATCTTGAGCCCCGCTGAACGCACCATCTCATTCAACTGTTCCGGCCGGACAAACTCACTGCCCATTCCCCCGACCCACTCCGCCGTCTCCGTTAACCTGCCAATGGGGGTCTCCGGATCAAACTCCTCGACCAGCAGCCGGCCACCCTCCCGCAGAACCCGGTGCACTTCGGAAAGCACTCGCTCTTTTTGTCCCATATGGTGCAGGGCGTCGGTGATCAGGACCCGGTCGAACCGGTTTGATCGAAACGGCAATTGATAGGCGGATCCGTTGACAAAGTGGCAATCCCGACCGTTCCCCTTACCATGCCTCAACATGTTTTCGTTCAGATCCAGCACGGTCCAGGAGGACAGGGCCACCCTGTCAAATGCCGGTCGGAGCAACCCGGTGCCGCCGCCGATATCCAGGACATGATCGCCGGGTTCGGGTTGTACCTGGTCCACCAGGTCGAGCCGGTTGATCAGCCCACCGATCACGTCGTACACCGGTGCCATCAGCGAGAAGTGCCAGTTGGTGGGGGACACAGTGTGAGATACCTCAGCAATACGTGTAGAACCGGATTTATATACACTGTCACGTTCAACAAATCACGGATCGACGGGGGAGTCAAACGGATCACGCCCCCCGCACCTCGCCCGGTATGTTCACCGGACCTTCCGCTCCAGCCTCCGGTGATGGCACCCGGGGACCCTTTGTCCGTCCTGAAGACCACTTCGATCAGTCCCGGAGGCCTGGATTGCCAGCAGCGTTCACCAATCGCCCACAAAGGTATCCAGGGGAGTCCGGGGGCACTGTCTCCCGGACGGAACGAATGTATCCGCGTGGATGCGACCGAGGATGTTCAACGGCCCGCCGGCCAGGGAATTGGGTCATTGCTCACCGATTTGTGAAGAGGCCATGAGCGCCGGCACGCCTGTTGTTCAAACCGTTGAACCGCAAAGACGATGAGGGAAGACGGTAGCGTTCCGGGTGATTCATCCTTTTAGCGGAAAGGGCGGTGGCCAAATACTGAATTTTCGTTTTTCCCCGGGTCTATTATCTTTGTCCCTACCGGACGTTTGGTTAAGTGACATCTGGATGATCTACATTCACTGCCATAGGCCCCCTCGCGTTCGTGCGGATTCTCATTTCTGGGGGCGATGAGCTACTGCCACTCGATCAGGGTTCAGCCCGGCGATCGAGCGCGGGCAGGACGTCCGGGACCGCCTGCTTTTTCCCTGCGCACACCGTCACGAAAGCGAGTCGCTTTCGTTCCCGGGGGGCCGGGAGGCACCGGAGGACTCAGGGAGGTGTCGGGTCATTCTTGTGATGACCGATGCGTCCGGTTCCAGCAGCCTAGAGCTAGCTGTTCCTCCCAAAGTGGTACGGGCTCTCCAGCCCGTGCTCTGGTTCACATCAAGAGATCTCTCTCCGCATCCAACCGTTCGAGACATTGGTATTCCGGCATTTCTAACCGGTACTTAAATAGACCTCTTCTGAATAAGAACGGGCTGGAGAGCCCGTTCTACTTCGACGATGAGACGCGGCCGTATTTCGGAGGGGAACGGACCGTTCATATTGGGACAGCCCCGTGGAACAGACCATCCCGTCTTTTCTCCGGCACCTCAAGAACAGAAATCAACCGGTACCGGATCCCTTAATGTCTCAATGTCCGGCAGGCCCTGGATGTTTGCTCTGAAACGCTTCGGACGTCCGCCCGCCGGAGACCTGCAGGGGTTGTTTATTGGAACGGAAGCGCCTCGCTTTCGTGCGTTTTTCCCTCCGCGCGGGGGGTAAAGAGGTCTCTTTTCATCACCCTCACGCCGGCGGTCGGTAACGGCCGGGACGCTCCATTCTGTTATTTCAGGTGAGTAATTACGGAATTTGGGACCGAACCCGAAAGTCTTATTCCGTCATCGCCCTCTCAACCAGATCGGCCGTCCGCTGGCCGACCCACATGGAACCGGTCATGCCATGGCCCCCCAGAGCGGCCGCCCAGATCAGTCTCTCCCGCTCCGGATCTTCCTGAATATAGGGCAGCCGGTCCGGTCGAAAGGTACGCTGGCCGTACCACCGGTCGGCCACCTCCACGGAACCGAACTGCGGATAATCGCTCAGGAACTGGTCCACAAGCAGGTCCTCGGGATGAATCTCGTCCGGGGCCTGTCCGGGTTCGGAGGGTGTACTGTCACCGGCACAGATCAGTGTCCCTTCGTGGAAGGAGCGGAAATATGCTGAATGCACCGTGTCCCAGAAAAACCCGTACTCCATCCCGTCAAGCAATCGCTCTTCAGTGTAAAACAGGTAACGACTTTCCGATGTCAACTCCTTCCCCGAGGCACCCAGTGCCTGGCCGACCGGATCCGCCCACGCGCCCGCGGCGTTGACGACCACGTCGGCCTTCATATCGTGCTGTTCCGACATCAGATGCCACGCGTCCTCCCGCCGTCTTCCTTCCTGAAGTTCCACGCCGGTCTGTACCTCGATCCCCATGTCGGAAAGCTCGCGGCGAAGGGCCTCCGTATACTGGCCCGGTTCGATCAGTCCATCATCGTCAAAACGGATCCACACCACGTCATCGGGCACCTCATCTGGAAGAAACACCTCCGGTACCGCCGGGGGCGACACTTCACGCCAGCTTCCATGCGACTCCTGATCTCCTTCAAGCTTTTTCTTCACCTCGGCGGGAAACAACCATAGAGAGGGGGCTTCCCGGTAGAAATCCGCCTCCGTGGTTCGCAGATCATACGTCTTCAGCAACCGGACGCTCCAGGTCATGTTCCGCCGCATCTGCCGGTTTGGATGGTAATGGTGGATCATCCCCGAATTCCGACCGGATGCACGGGTGGCGACGTTGGATTCTTTCTCCAGCAAGCGAACGGAGGTGATTCCTCGCCTGCCCAGATGGTAGGCGGTGGACAGGCCCGCAATTCCAGCACCGGCGATGATCACGTTGCACATGGGACGTGGGATTGACGTGGTGATAACGTAGCTGTGCAGTTCTCCTCGAACGTGTATCGCGGCTTGAACCGTCTGACACACGATGAACACAGGATGCATCCAGAGGATGCATCCCCGTTTACCAACCGCATCGCTAATACAAGTGTGATAGAACATCACCATTATAAAGGGACCTCTCCTCGGAATCTTCCACCAATCGCACGTCGCCTTTTCATTCGAACCCGCCGGGTTTCCCGCCGGCAGCGTTTGATGGTATGATACGTTACGCATCAAGGAATAAGCACATGTGAAGCGATTTCAGTCATACACACATTCATCCGCCAATGGTCCTGGTGAAGGGACGTATATGACGAAGAACAGATTGAACAACGTCGATCACCGTCCATGGCCGTTGCCGGACCGTCCATGGGTGATGCGCATGAACTGGCACGATCTGCTGTTTATACACATGCCCGTACCGATTCAGACCATCCGGGAACGGATACCGGATCCCCTTTCCGTGGACACGCTGGACGGCACGGCCTGGATCGGTGTGATCCCCTTTACCATGAGCGGAGTGACGGCCCGGTTCCTGCCGGCTGTTCCGGGCCTGTCCGCGTTTCCCGAACTGAACGTACGGACGTATGTCACGGACGGTGAACACCCGGGGGTCTGGTTTTTCTCACTGGACGCGACGAATGCGTTTGCGGTACACGTCGCCCGGCGACTGTTTCACCTTCCGTATCACCTCGCGAACATCCGATCCACCCGTGAGGAAAACGCATTTCGATACCGGTCCCGCCGTCAGGGGTCCGGCACACCGGCTCGTTTCTCAGCCTCATACCGCCCGGTCGGTCCGCCTTTCCATCCGGACCCCGGGACACCGGCTACCTATTTCACACGACGATATGCTCTGTATACACGGGATGATCAGGGCCGGACGCTTCGATGTGACGTGCATCACAATCCCTGGGAACTGCAGGATGCCACCGCGGACATCCGGGAAAATACGATGCTGAACCCGCTCGACATCGAACCGTCCTCTCCCGAACGGCGACTTCATTACGCGAAAACGGTACAGGCCATCGCATGGCAACCGGTGCCGGTGGAGTACGCCGGACGGGCATGAACGTGAGCAAGGAAACGGTAAGCCTTTCCCAGGGTTCGATTTGTTTTTGTTGTTCCGAAGAGGTCCGGTTCTCACCAGCGACTGCCTTCCGTCCAGCGGTCACTAACGTATTTGACAAAAAAACGAGGAAGGAGGATTTACTCCTCCTTCCCCGATGAGGATGAGATGAGTGCCGGGACAACCTATTGGCCGGGTTCCCCTGAGAAGACGTCGGGGTTGGGTTCGCCCTCGACGATCAGGTGACCAACCAGACCGCGACCGAGGCGGGACAGCGCCTGGTCCACCAGAAGAGATTCCCCGTGGACCTCCAGTTTCATGTCCACCACCGTCGCCGCACCGGGTGACACCGTCGTGGTCTGAACGTCGGTGAGCGGCTCGGTCGTGAATGAGACCGCCTTGAACACGCGGTCGAACAGGCGCTGGCCGTCCTCCGTCACCACGCGATCCGGAATCGGTGGGACATTCTGATACGTGTAGATTGTTCCCGCGAGCAACGACCGTCCGCTGAGGACAATAATGCCAATCAGGACCTTGTTGGCCGTGCCGGTGGTGAACGTAAACATGATTGTTCTTTGTGTAATGGATGCAATCTGTGTATCCGGTCGTCGACGCCGATGATAGTTGTCCCGGTCAGGGGCGTTCGGATCGAACCCGGAAAGACCCGGTGGTTCTCGGTCGATGAAGTATCATTCAACGGCAGTATGCACACATTATGAAAGAACCTCAGCCGTTTCAAAATAGTAGTTTTCTAATCTAATTATTAACTATTATAATATGGTTGGCGTGATCTGGAGCGGGCTCTGTGTGGGCGCAGGAGTGACCGCTTTGCGTCATCCAATAACACACTCACCGGACGTCGATGCGGTCTCATAGATCAGATGATACAGGAAACGGTTGATCGAAAAATTGTTGATTCGCTGGAGCGCATTGCCTCGGCAATTGAGGCATTTATTCACCAGCGGACGGAGGAACTCGGCCTGAATGAAACCCAGGGGCGGATTCTGATGTACCTTTATCAGCATCCCGAACAGCAGGGGCAAACCTCGAAAATGGCGCGGGAAATGCGACGGACAAAACCTACGATCAGCGATGCGGTCGATTCGCTTGTGGATCAGGGATACGTCGAGCGCAGCCTGTCCGAGGAGGATCGCCGCGTGATGATCCTGACCCTGACGGAGACGGGGGAGGAGGCGGCCCGGACCATGGTGAGCTGGCCGGAGGTGCTGGAACGATACATGGACGATTTCTCATCCGACGAAAAACGTACGGTGCTGACCTTCCTGATGAACCTGATGGAGGGGGCCCTCGAAGAAGGGGCGATTCCCGTGGCACGCATGTGTACGACCTGCCGGTTCTTCAACGAAGACCCTGACGAGGCGGAGTCACCCTACTACTGTGACCTGCTGGATATCCCGCTCGACGAGGAAACGCTCCGGGTCGACTGTGACGAACAGGAACCGGAGGAATCACGGGCGAATACGTCATGATGTCCCGCCGTCGACCTCAGTTACGTACCGGACACCCGGCATGACACCGTTTCTGACGTCCCCGTGGGTGCACCACGTCATCACGCTGATCCACATCTGTGCGGCGCTGTTCTGGATGGGCTGGATCGTGTTTATCTTTCTTCTCCTTGTGCCGGTCGTTAAACGCAACATTCCGTCCGTGATGCAGGAACTGATGCCCGCACTGAAACAGCGGGTGCGCAAAGCGGTGTTCTGGTTGATCCTGCTGATCGTCGGGACCGGACTCTATAACATGCATTACCGCGGCCTGTTTGACACGCAGGTGTTGTTGGACAGTGCGTACGGTCGGCGCTTTCTGCTGAAACTCGGTGCGGCCCTGATCCTTTTCAGCGTGTATTTTGCCGCTCCGGTTCTGACCGGCGGTCCCGCATCCGGAGGCGAGGAGGGATGCTGCGAAGGGGACGACTCCGCTTCCGGCATGGTGGGCCTGCTTCTGCATGTCGTTGCCTTCACGAGCGGCATGGTCGCCGCACTGATCGGGATCAGCCTTGGCGGTTAGCCACGCCCGTCCGTGTCCGGAAGGGGCCCGCCGAACGCCCGTGAAACCAATCCAGAGGGCATGACGGATCGGAGCCCCGACGGTAACGGAAGGGGTCTTACCACACGTCAGCAACGGACCGCAGATCAAGAATCAAGATCACGTGCGATACGCCGATACGCCAATGCCGGTGAATAAAGGACATCCCATTGTCACGTTCTCCAAACGTCCCGGAGGGACGAACGAAAAAGAACCGGCGATCTAAAGCGGGTAGGACGTCCGGAATCGCCCGGAATCCTCTTCGCTCACCGTCCCGAAAGCGAGGGCGCTTCCGTTCCCGGGGAAGGGGGACACTTCCACTTTCGTTTGCCGGTTTTATTGGAGCGTAAGCGCCTCGCTTTCGCGTCGATCTCCTTCGCCTGATCGGGGAGCTTTCGCATGGCTGATTGTTCTGCTCCTTCGTTCTTCGCGGGCGAATCGTCCGGGAGGGGCTTCTGCTTTCGTCGGTTTTCTGTCACGAAAGCGAGGGCGCTTTCGTTCCCGGTACGGCACTCAACAGAATTGAGGTCTCCGGAG
>CAZQNZ010000092.1:0-9503 GCA_964594615.1 uncultured Planctomycetia bacterium | reverse complement strand
ATTACATTTGTTGTCGGTGAATCATGGAGCGTTCCACAGCGATCCATTCCCCCGCGGGGCGGGGGAATCCCTTTCGTGCCGAACGTTTTACCCCCCGTTTCCCACTGAGTCGCCCGCTTCGGGGCTCATGGAACGGTATTTCTACTGCTGCTTGAATGTAATTCGTCTCACACGATCCCGAATGAATCACGACCCCGGGCTTTCTGTTGACAGCCAATCGGGCTGAAGAATCACCGCTTAATTCACCGTCATTGGCAAGGGGGCTTTCGTTCCCAGCATTGAGCAACTCAGCGGCGTATCCGGACGTACACGCTGAAACGGAGCTCGTACGGTTTCCTGATCACCGGTTTGAAAACCGGTGCACTCGACGCCAGAGCACGTCGTGCCCCGGATGTTCAGTGGCCGTTTGATAGCGGCCGATCGTGGAACCGGCTTTCCAGCCCGTTCGGCCACCGGTACAAAACCGATCCACACATCCGGTATCCAACCAAGATCTGTCGTCACGGTGTGTCTGAATGCGTTCACACACCCGGTCAAAGACCTGCTGGATGGTTCCGTTCGCGTTGACCCGTTCGAGAAGACCGTCGCGTTCCAGCCGCTCCAGCAGCCGATTGCGCTTCCGTTCGGAAGTTTCGATGCGGTTTTGAATCGTCTCCGGTTCGTCGTCCTGACGTCTGTGTAACTCCGAGCCGCATTCGTCGCATATTCCCTCCTGTTCGGGCGGATGAAAGGTCTCGTGGTAGTTGGCCCCGCACCCGGAACACGTCAGACGGCCGGTCAGCCGTTTCATGATCTCCTCCCGATCAAGCTCCAGGTAGATCACCAGATCGAGGTGTTCGTCCCGTTTCTGCAATTCCTGCTTGAAGCGAACGTATTGTTCAATAGTCCGGGGAAATCCATCGGCCACGAACCCCCGCTTCTCCGCGTCGTCAAACATCCTGCGGGCGATGAGTTCCGAAACAATTTCATACGGTACCAGCTTTCCCTCCTCCACGTACGGACGGGCACGGCGCCCCGCTTCGGTCCCCTGTTCGATCTCCTCCCGCAGCAATTCCCCGGGAGACAGGTGACGCAGGTCGTATCGTTCGGCAATCCTTTCGGACTGTGTACCTTTGCCGGCACCGGGTGGGCCGATCAGGGATAATTTCACAATTACACCGTTACGTGAGATCAAAAAAGATGAACGGTAACGTGATGAAAGGAGGACCCGGCACGGATTACAACCCACCAGTCCCACCACGCCACCGGTCTTGACCCCGGCAGCTGTCAATCAGTATGAGTGGAAGAGTACTCCGTCCCGGGAGCTCTCTAGAATTTCAGGTCTTCCTCATAACTCCACATCTTCCATGATTTCATGCTGCACTTCGAAAAAATGATCCACCGTCAATCGTTACACTTCTTCCCCATGAAGATAAAATCAGTGCACCTGTCACCGGTTCCGGTATCACTTACGGGTTTCAATCTTAAATTTTTAATTTATACTACATCTACCGTCCCCTGAAATGATAGAAATGTAAAATTTCTGTCAGCAGATCACGGGACTCGGAGCTCGGCAATTTGTTCAGATCAACACGGGTTATCGGATGGGAGATCAGACTGTATTGCAACAGGTGGCATCCCTGCAAGACATTGAACAGGGTTCGGACCGGGTACCCACGCGCGCACTCGCCATCACCGTTATCGCTCTTACCTCTACCTGTGCCGTCTATTTGCTGTGGCCCGAGTCCGCGAACGAATACGTCGGTCTGGTCTGGATCTTCAGCCTGATTCCGCTCTTTCTTCTTTCGTACTATCGAGGCTGGAGAGGGACGGCGTTCGCGGCCGGGGCCACGATGATTGCATTCGCTTCGGCGGAAGCCGTCAGCATATTTGTTCTCGAGCAAAAGATTGACTGGTGGCTCTACGGCATCGTTGTCCTGCTTCTTATGGTGATTTCAATGTTCGTCGGTTGGCTGTCCAACCGATTAATCCGGGAGCGGAAGGAAGCGATCAAGATGGCGTTTGAGGATCCACTCACGAAACTGCCCAGCCGGCGCGCGCTGGAGTTCTTTCTGCTCAAACAGGTGGAAGCGGCCCACCGGGGGCACACGTTCAGCATCGTCCTGTTCGACCTGGACAACTTCAAAACGTTCAACGACAGGTACGGACACAATGCCGGAGATGACCTGCTCAGGCGGATTGGGGACATGTTCAACGAATACGGCCGGGAAGGTGACCTGACCGGGCGGTACGGCGGGGAGGAGTTTCTCACCGTGCTTCCCGGTGAAGACGAGGAGGGGGCGATGATCTTCGCCGAACGCATCCGCTCGCGGGTCGAGGATCTGGAGCTTGCCGTCCCGAAAGCCCCCACGATCAGCGCAGGTGTGGCAGCGTGGACGGAGCAGGTGGAGAGCACCGAGGAACTCATTGAGCACGCGGATGACGCACTGTACCGGTCGAAATCGGAGGGTCGAAACCGGGTCACCAGCTGGACGGACCACCGGGACTTCGAGTCAGAAGCCGGCTAATCTCTCGACATTCCTCTTTCCACGGAACCATACGCCGTTTCCGGGTTTCCAAACACTTCACAGCGATTGGACATGTACATGCGGAAGTGAAGGATTACAATTCAACGGCAGACCGACACGGCCTACCCCCCCTTTTCGTCCTCCTCGTTCTCCGTCTCCCGCTGTTCCTCGTAGACCGTGTTCTTCTCCTGCTCGACCGGGTCCTGGTCCTCCGTGCCTTCCGGGTCCTCGTCCAGTTCTTCCAGCGTATGGTCCAGTTCGGGTTTCTCTTCCTCCCGTTCCAGGCCGCCTTCGAGGACCTCATCCACGTGGTCCTGAGCCCGACTCAACGCAGCGACGGTGGATTCAAGAAGGTTTTTCTGCGCCACGAGAATCTTGTCTTCACCGATGACTTCCGTCACTCCGGCCTCCTTGAGCACCTCTCGAATGCCCGGGGTTGTGCCACAGAGAAACAGCGTCCGGCCCGAGCTGCGCAGGTCCCGCGCGATCGTCTTCAGCACGGTGGCACCGGTGATGTCGAAGTTGGTCACGTTGCGCATCCGCAGAATGACCACGCGCAGCTCGTCCGACTCCTCACACAGATCGCGGATTCGCTGCTGGATCTGGTCCGCGGCCCCGAAAAACGCCTCCCCGTTGACGTCGATCACGGCCACCTGCGGATCTTCCCGTTCCGCAGCGGAGGTGATGTGTTTCAGATTGCCTTCCTTATCCACGTTGTACTCCTTCATGTCCAGTCGGGTGGCTTCGCGCAGGTAGAAGATCAGCGAAACGGCCACGCCCAGATAGATCGCAAAATCCAGTTTCAGAAAGAGCACACCGAGAAACGTCGACAGAAACGCCACCCGATCCGTCGTGGTCGCCGCCCACACCCGCTGCACTTCCTCCAGTTCAATCACCTCGGCCACCACCACGATCACGATGCCGTACAATACCGGCATTGGGATGTAATAGATCAGGGGGGAACCGATCAGCGTCAGGAGGGCGACAAACACCCCGCTGGAAATCGCACTCAGCTGGGTCCGTGCGCCGAGGTTGTAGTTGAGGAAGGAACGGCTAAAGGACGCACCCACCGGATACCCGCTCAACAGCCCCGTGGCCATGTTCGCCATGCCCTGTCCGAACAACTCCCGGTTTTCATTGACGTTGTCACGTGC
The DNA here is from genome assembly GCA_964594615.1 of uncultured Planctomycetia bacterium. Lineage (GTDB taxonomy): Bacteria > Planctomycetota > MHYJ01 > CAYXQY01 > CAYXQY01 > CAYXQY01. The sequence continues at coordinate 5,842 of CAZQNZ010000092.1, read as the reverse complement.
CTGTACTGCAAGGGACTTGGTAATCGATAGACACTGCACACTGCAGAACAGCGCCAGTGCCAGTGCAGGGCTGAAGAGCTCACGCGCAAGATGGAGCGTGTCCATCGTCGGCGGGGTGAGCGTCGGGATCAGGGAGGGAATGTCTTCTATAATCTCGACGTTGTACTGTTGCAGATTCAGCCACCAGCTGAACAGGGCTCCCACGAGCAGAAGCAACAGACTGGCCGGAATCCGGTTGCTCCACCAGCGCAGCAGAGACAGTGCCGTCACGGTGATCACGCCGATGGCAAGGCCCACCTGATTGATCATCGCCGGGTTGGAAAGCACGCCCTCGATCCCGTTCCAGAACCGCATGAAAAAATACGCCGACCGGGTGCTCGGTGCATTAACCATAGACAGTGCCTGTCCGCCGATGATCACCAGGCCCCCCCCATGAATAAACCCGGACACCACGGAATCGGACACAAATCGGGCCAGATTCCCGATGTTCAGCAGGTAAAAGAGCACCTGAAACAGCCCCGCCATCAACCCCAGGTAGATGACCACCACCTCGGGATCCACGTCCAGTTCAAACAGGATGCCCGCCACAATGAGGGAGACGGTGGCCGTCGGGCCGGTGACGACGTGGCGGGACGTCATGAACAGCCCGGCAACAATCGGCGTCACGATCCCCGCGAACAGTCCGTATATGGGATGAACCTGTGCGATGAGGGCGTACGCCATGCACTGGGGAATGGCCAGAAACGCCAGGGTCAACCCAAGCTGAACATCCTGCCAAACCTCGGACAGGCCCTCGCGTTTTTGCAGTTCACCAACCAGGGGGAATACTCTATGGATCAACCGTCTCACGAGAGGTCCCTCGTTGCGATGAGTTCAATGAGATTCATTCGTCGTGGGGCAACCCTGATCAGTATGCATTTGTAGTTGCTTCAAGGCACAAAAACAACAAAGCCGAAAAAATGATGTCAATCAGGCCATCAGAAGCGTTGGTTATCGGCTCCCGGCCGGAGGAATTCAGCGGAGGTGATATGGTGATGACGGAATGAAACGACGAAAACATTTGATTCGTTCTTCAACCCAGAACGGCTGCAGTCCATCGACTCCTTTTCATACGATTGAGAGCGGAGAAGGACAAGATCTTCCGGACGCCCCGCATCAGACCGTGTTCGACGCATGAGATATTCATACGGCTCCGGAGCCCCCTCATGCTGACACCGGTCCGTGACGTCCGGGACAGGACGGACCCCCGCGGGTGTTTTTTCAGATCGCCTCCTTTACGATGTGAACACCTTCCATTTTTGTTTTGAACAGATGCCATGCGTTTTCAAACCATTCAGATTCTGCTCGCCGCACTCATTGTTCCGGCCCTTCTTCACGGAACGGTCGGAGCGGGGCCGATGGCTCGGTACCGTATCCAGAACGGCCAACCTCAGTTTACCGGACCGGTCCCCTCATCAAACAAGTTTCACAGGCAGTTTTTCTGGGAGTTCAGCTCGGGAAATCTGGCACGGGCCGGGTTCGACGACGGTGACCTGGCCCCGTTCAAGCAGTGGCCGCCGAAGCATGCGCTGGGTGATGGAGAAAATGCCCACGCCAAAGCCGGCACGTTCAAAGGGCGTAAGTCCCTGCAGCTCTACTGGAGCAGACGATCCTACGACCACTGGAAAGATCGAAACGCCCGGCTCGGAAAAGGGATCGAAGTGGAGTCGCCCTGGAAAAACGGAGGGTTTACCTCCCGGAAGGAAGTGTGGTACAGCTTCGACCTGCTTGTCCCCGCACCGAATGATCCGCAGGGCGGATTTCCGGACGACAAAAAGCAGGGCATCTGCCAGATCTTTCAGATTACCGACGGGGACGGTGGAAGCTGGGCGGCCATGCTCGTGATCGAAAACAATCGACTTCTGCTGAGACATCGCAACCCATCCAAAGAAGTGCAGGTCGTTGACCAGATTCCCCGTGGAAAATGGAAGCATGTGCTCCTTCACACCGTTGCCTCAACCCAGAGCAATGGGACCGTGGAACTCTGGTACGGTGGTGAAAAGGTCTACACCGAAACCGGGACAAATTTCGGCTGGGGAGCCGATTTCACGGACCAGGATCGGATGGCGGAAGGAGATTACCTGTTTGCCAAGCTCGGTCATTATGCGTTTCAAGCCAATAAATACGACCGCAGGGACGAGCGAACCCTGTACTACGACAACATCACGAACGTCACCGGCAAACACGGCAACCTCAACCTGCGAATCGAAGCCGAAAATTTCCGCGCCTCCAACGATGACACGGGCAACAACATCGGCGGCAAGTACCGACCGTCCTCAAACGTCGACATCGGGGTATCGGACGACGGCCTGCGGGGATATTACGTGGGCTGGACCGAGGGCGGAGAATGGCTGGATTACCTCGTCCACGTCCCCGAAGCGGGTACGTATAACCTCAACTTCCGGGTCGCGTCCACCACCGGACAGGGTCGCATGGGCGTGGGGGTGAAGGGGGTCGGATCAACCGGCAACATCCGCATTCCTGACACCGGAGGCAAACAGAAGTGGAGCACCATTCAAGGCCCCCCTGTTAAGCTGGATGCCGGAAAACACGCCGTCCGGGTGGGCATCCTGAAAGGCGGATTCAACCTGGACTGGTTTGAACTCGTCCCGTCGACGAAATCGAACAAACAATAGTGCCCTGGATCGATGTTTCAATGCCTGACGTGTCCTCACGGGACCTGTTGATGAGGTTTCACGGTGGTTATTCCGTGGAAACAACGTCGACCATTTTCCGATAGAGTTCATTTCGATCAATCGGTTTCTGGATCAACGCATTTGCACCGGCGGATCTGCTTTTTTCTCTGGTGCCGCCGGCGGTCAGGGCGGTTTGCATGATAATCGAGGTCGGTTTGAGCTGTTTCTCCAGTTCATGGTTTCGGATATGCTCCACCACGTCCCATCCGTCCATGCCGGGCATCTGCAGATCCGTCAGGACCACGTCGTGGGGCCGGTCGATGTACTGACGGATGGCTTCTTCTCCGGTGGAGGCGGTACAAATGTCGTCCGAATAATCGGAGAGGTAAATGCTCAATATGCGTCGTGCCTCCTGATCATCATCCACGATCAGAATGCGCGGGGACACCTCCGATAGCGTCTTCAGCACCTGCCGGTCCGGGTCCCCCGGGGAACTCAACGTGTCAGAAGAACGGTCCAGGGTTTCATGAATCGCATTCAGCAGCTCCGACTCGGTCACGGGTTTGTTCAACACGCCCGCAATGGCGTCTTCCGGGACATGCTTGAGTATTCTGGATTCCGGCTCACCGGTGAAGATCTGAATGTTTTTCGTGTCAACGGGAGGGGTTTGATTGCGAAGCGTGGTGATGATCTCCGTCCCCGATATCTCCCCCAGTCGCTGGTCCAGAAACACCGTGTCGTACGGTGATTCGGACTGTTGTTCGAGCAGTTCCAGTGCCTCTTTCCCGGAACCCGCCGTATGAACCTCAACGGATGCGTCCTTCAGCAGACGCTCGAGAAGTTTGCGACACGGGGCATTGTCGTCAGCGACCAGAACCCTCGTTCCGTCCACGGAGGGCCGGTCGCTCGCACGATCCGGAATCTCTTCTTTATCAGGACGATCCGCCCGCACAGTAAAGGTGAACGTGGATCCCTCTCCCACCTCGCTTTCCACACCGATTTCGCCCCCCATCAGCTCGACGAGCTGCTGGCAGATGGACAGGCCCAGGCCGGCGCCGGTGGTTTCGAACGTCGTGGTTGAGGAGCCCTGTTTGCGGTCGAGGAAAATGCGTTCCCGCTTGTCTTCCGGAATGCCGGGGCCGGTGTCGCTGACCCGGCATCGAAGGGTCACACGGTCCTCCGAGAGGGAGGAACAATCAATCCGGACGCCCACCCGTCCGGATCTGGTAAATTTCAGTGCGTTTCCAATGAGGTTCACAAGAATCTGCTGTAAACGCTGTGAGTCGAGGTGGATCCATTCCGGCACGTGCTCGTCAATTTCCTGCGTGAACTCCAGGTCCTTGTCCTCCAGGGTTGTGCGAAACAGGGTCATCGTTTCTGAGAAGAGCGATCGAATATGGGTCGGCTCCGGCTGCAGTGTCATCTCACCGCTTTCCATTCGATCCAGGTCGAGGATGTCGTTCACGAGGAAGAGCATGGATTGACAGGCCACCTGGATGCCGTTCAGGTGTCGCTGCTGAGACGGGGACAGATCCGTTTCTTCGAGGATGGAGGACAAACCAATAACGGAGTTCAGCGGGGTCCGCATATCGTGGGAGGCCCGTGCGACAACGTCCGATTTCAACTGGCTTATGCGCTGTGTTTCCCGGACCTCGTTTTTTAACTCCTGCTCGAGCTGTTTGCGATCGGTGATGTCGATCAGAACCCCTCGCCAGACAGTGACCCCGTTGTCCCGTTTCTCCGGGATGGACGATCCCAGTACCCAGGTCACCTCCTCCCCATACTGGTATCGGTATTCCAGCGTCCAGGGGGTCAGCGAGTCCGCGGAGGCCTCGATGGACTCAATGACACGCTTCTTATCCTCGGGATGAACCGTCCGGAAGGTCTGTTCAAACGATTCCAGGGCGTTTTCGGACGTCACTCCACTGAGCTGTTCAAACCCATCGCTCATATGAGTGATCTGGTACGATCCATTCGGCTTTCTTCGTAATTCATACGTGACCCCCGGCATGCTATCCGTGACGTCCCGGAGTACATTGGCCTTCTGACGAAACGCCTCTTCCAGTTCCCGACGTTCCGTCACCTCCTCCTGAAATGACACAAACGTGTTCCGTTGATCGATGCCGAGGTTCAGCGGGGCGATCGTGAGCCGGTTCCAGAACGGGCTTCCGTCCTTCCGGTAATTTCGCAATTCCACGGTCACCGACTCACGCGCTTGAAGCGCCTTTGAAATTTCTGCTACACGTTCCGGATCCGTCTCCTCGCCCTGTAGAAACCGGCAGTCCCGTTGCAGAAGTTCGTCCTCCGTGTAGCCGGTGAGTTTTTCGAAGGCAGAATTCACGTAGAGAAGTGGATGGTCCTCTCCCTGTTCGACACCGATTGTAATACCGACAGGGGCTTCATCCAGCACGTCTTTTGCCGCACCAAGATTCGCCAGAGCATCCGTTTCCACCAGGCCATCGCTCCAGAGCTGATTGACCACCGACCGAACTTCACGGTCCGTCAGGTTCGCGTGGCGAACCTGGCTTTGCTGTTGTTCCCCATCTTGAGCTTTGCGATTCGGCTCGACCGGGTTTTCGCTGGATTCCGAACTGCTCATGAAGAAGCTCCTGGCGAAGAGTGTGGTTTGGTGTCCTCGATGTCCGGGCCCCCATGAACCGGATTGCGCGTCTCCGTCACCGTGACAAATCCTTCCGTATGACCGAGCACCTGATGCACTCGATCAATGTCCCCGATGTCCAGGTACAGTTCCGTGGCGAAGGTGTACCTGAGTACATTGTGCATACCGGATGGAGCGATCCCGGCGTTCTTCAGGGAATCGGCCACCAGATCTCTCACATTCGATTCGGTCAGAGGGTCCCCCGACAGTTCTGTAAACAACGGCTCGGGGACCGCTTCTTTCCGACGGGACGACTGCTGTCTCAACCAGCCGGCTTTCTGCCGTTCCCGCCAGCCGCGAATCAGGTGAAGCAGGCGGTCCGATAACAGAAATTCCCGGTGGTGGACGGGATGCTCCCCCGTAACTGTCAGGGTGCCTCTCGACGTATCGACATCCTGGCTGTTGAGTTCCACGAGCTCGGACACACGGAGACCCAGTTCCAGTAGCAATTTGATCATGGTCAAGTTCCGATGCCCGTTGGGATAAAGGGGATCCGGCTGATCGAGAA
>CAZQNZ010000091.1:0-9579 GCA_964594615.1 uncultured Planctomycetia bacterium | reverse complement strand
GAGCGCCGTCATCCTTGACGGCGCTGTTCATTGAAACGTATTTTTCCTTCTTTTATTTACGAGAGCCGCCGGGGACGGCGGCGGTCCCTCACGGTTCCCGTTTCTGGTGCGGGAACCCGTGAGGAGAACGGGTTCTGTTCCAAGAACCGCTTCAGGTGGTCTGAACTGCTTACATCCTTCTCACTACGTGCCGGCATCCGGCCGGTCCGGTACCGGATGCCATGGTTTCTCGATATCCGGTAGGCCCTGTATGTTTGCTCATAAGCGCTTCGGACGTCCGGCAATCGGTCACCTGCAGGGGCTGTTCATTGGAACGAAAGCGCCTCGCTTTCGTGCCATTTTCCTTCGCGCGGGTGGTAACGATGTCTCTTTTCATCACCTCCACGCCGACGGTCGGTTAAGGCCGGGATGTTCCGGAAGGGACTCGCTGTTTCAGGTCTGATCGCATCTCGTTTCATACGGCAGGCGGATTTGCATGCCATATCAAACTAGTTTGTGGAAGCCGTCCTTGTACACTCATTTCGGTTCTCCTCTTTCTCAAGAAGACGTCTCGTTCGGCGTCCATGAGCGTTTCGATGTTGCTTTTGTCCTTCTGAATGATCTTCTCCCGGATGAACGACTTCAGAACCTCCGGTGTGTGTACTTCCTGTTGAGGCTGTCATTCAGGGAGTTGATCCATGTCGGCATCTTCAAGTACACTTTCCATGGTCATCTCCGGTCAATGAGTTTCATGCTGGAGATTCAGACGCAGGGAGGAGGACACGTTATTTTTCCTTCCTGCTCAATTTCTGTTCTGCGATCGCGAGGGAGAAATTTGGAGTCGGGATTGATCGACTCGCGATCTTCTACATTATTTTTTGCTTTCTACCGCTGTTCATGGACGGATTTGAGCGGCAGAACCTCCGACTGGAATCGGCGTCCCTGGATCGGCCGGTGCCCCTGACGGTGCACCGCAGCGGAACCGGTTCGCATCTTGCGCTGTTTCTGCACGGGCTCGGGGCGTGTGCGGACGGATTTGCACGAGCGCCGGAGGTGTTTCCTCCGTCGGACTGGACGCTGGTCCTGCCGGACCTTCCCGGCCACGGTGCCTCGGAAGGTCAACCCTGGTATCCGTGCACGCCGGATTGGTATTGCGCCGTTATGGAGGCGCTGGTCCGGCATCTGGAGCGATCCCCGGCACTGGTCCTGGGACACAGCATGGGCGGGACGATCGGTGTGATGCTCTGTGAGCGCCTTTCCGAGAGCCCGTTTCAACTGAATGTGGAAGGGTTGCCCGAGGACCTCGGGTTTCTAAAACGACGGAACCGCCGGTACGGCGATATGGAGCCGGACCGGGGCCTGCGCAAGTGGCGGGAGGAGTTTCTGGGGGTGTCCGATGACGGTATACAGGCATGGGTGGACTGGACGCGTTCCTGCGATCCGCGCGTGTTTTTCGAAAGTGCGCGGCGGTTCGTGGAGCTATGGGAGGAAGAGAACATGATGGATCGGTTCCGCTCCTATCCCGCCGACCGGCGTTTTTACATCTGCGGGGAGCATGGCCAATCCCCCTACGTTCGTGAACAGCTCAAGGACACGGACGTCGGGATCATCTCCGGTGCGGCCCATTTTCCAATGATCACGCACGCGGACGCGTTTTGGGCGATGTGCGGTGACGTCCTTGCGAATCGTGTCCGCCCTCTGCTGTAAGACGGATTTATGACCGGGGCAGGAATTCAAGCGCAGGCGGGTCGGTCCGCAGGCGGGTGGTCACACCGAGGGGCAGGGTGCGCAGCGAGGGGAGCCGGTGCCCGTACGGCAGGCCCGCGACGACGGGCAGGTCGCGGTCCGACGGCAGAACGTCCCGGACGATCTCCCGCAGTGACGGCTCACCCGAGTCCTGTTCAAAGCAGGTGTCAAATCCCCCGAGTACGAGCGCGCCAATTTGATCCAGCACCCCGCTCAGCCGGAGGTGGTGCAGCATGCGGTCGAGCCGGTACGGTTCTTCGTCCACGTCCTCCAGCACCAGCAGAGCCTCTTCGAGGTCCGGCATGAACGGGGTCCCCAGCAGGGTCTGCACCATGGACAGGCATCCGCCCAGCAAGGGGCCGGTGGCCGCACCCTTTTGCCATACCCGGAGCTCCTGCTGTGAAAACGACAGGTCCCACGTATCGGGCGCGGAAGTCAAACTGTGCCAGAACTGTTCGAGAGCCGGGTTGTTCAGCCGGTCTCGTCCCAGTTCCGTGGCCACCATGGGTCCGCTGAATGTAATCCATTGGCGCGTGGAGAACAGACCCATCTGCAGGAGGGTCACGTCGCTGTAGCCGACAAACGGTTTGGGATGGGAGGGGTCCACCGTGCTTAGAAACCGATCCGTCAGGTGGATCGTCCCTTTTCCGCCGCGCGCACAGAACACGCCGTTAATGTCCGGTTGCTCAAACATCCGCACAAGTTCACGGCATCGAAGGTCCACGTCGCCGGCAGCAAATCGGGATGAGCGATTCAGGTTCTCCGCTCGCTCCACCCGGAACCCTTTGTCACGAAGCAACGACTCCCCCCGCTCCAGAGACGCCGGATCCGGCCGACTGGCCGGGGCGACGATGCCAATGGTATCCCCCGGACGAAGGGGTTCGGGATACACGTTCCTGTCAGATGAATCGACCATGGTTCCTCCTCGTCACGTCAGCGACCGCGCCGTTGAGGAAGGGGCCCTCCGTTTTTCTCCCCGCTTCATCAAGGGTTGTGTTCCTTCTGAACACGATGCGGCCGACACGGTTTGGTCCGTCGGAACGGTGCGTAAGCAGTAGGGCCCGTTTTCCCGGCTCTCGTTCATTCGACGGTTTCAGAAACGTGTGGATCATCAGTTCAGGACCGGAACGTGACCAGCAGGAGTTCTGCAGGGTACCGAAGCACTCGAACGATGGTATGCGCCGTCAGCAAAAAGCGATCCCGAAGAACCGTTGCCAACAGCAGATAGCATGATTCGCTCACGACCCGTAAAAAGAAAAAGGGAAGGGGGGAGGAGTAAGAAGGTGGCTCCTCCCCTCCGTTCCCTGAGGACACCCGAGGTATGGAGTTCTGTGCGTTTGCTGGGCGAATCACAATGTGATTGCTCGTCAACGTCGGTCCGCGGGGGCCGGAGGCCGGCTCCCGATCAAGCTCAAGCCGTTACCTGTTCGTCCGACGCTTCATTTTCGCGTACCAGGCTTCCTTCCTGATCCACCGCATACTCGAACTGATCGCCGCAGGCCTGGCAGCGACACGTCTTGATCAGCGTTTCATCCTCTCCGATGCGCCGTCGAACAACGATGAATTTCTCATTCGTGCAGTACGGGCAAACCAGTCGTACATCGTTCGATAGAGATGCGTCCATGATGCAACCTCCAGTAATTAGGCGGTGTTCGATTCGAAACGATAAGGTCAGTCCTGATGCTTCCGGTGAAGGGCTCCGCTTTGCCGGAGCCGCTCAATGGTGCGATTCACCTCGTCGTCACCGGACTCAAATTCGAGGCCGATACCGGTCACGGCATCGGTGGACCCCCTCTCGGTAAACGTCGCTTCCCCGCTCAACTTTAGTTCCTCGTCGCTGTCGGGAAGGGACAGAACGACATCCATCGGTTCCCGGGCATGCGTTTCCTCCAGAAGACCGTCGCGGTCGTCGATCGACGCAAGCAATCCGCGGGAATTGAGGGCCACGGACGACACGGGGACCGTTCGGTCCGGTTCATGTACACGAATCCGGCACGAAACGGCGGACCGCACCTGTTGACGGTGAACGGACCGGCGCTTGATCATCCGGTTTTTCATACGTCGGACCAGTTGCTGAAAACGATGAATCCGCACCGGCCGTTCAATCGTCAGTTCCGGAGCGGACAACCGAACGTCCGTGTCGTCCGTGATGGTGCCCACGGGAAACGTGTGCTCCGCCGGGACGCTCTTGTTGATCAACGATCGGATCTTCTCCGGGTCCAGGCGGGGGTCGAGGTCGACGATCACACCGTCAAACAAGCCCGTCTTCAGCTTCGCACGAGCGGAAGCCCGGGCATCCGAGATCGATACCCTGCAGTCACTACCGATCAGGATACTTTTCAGAAAAAGACTTGTTCGTCCCTCCAGATCGATGATGTTCAGGTTGTATCGCTTGCCACCCGTCATGCTCATGCCGGTTGCCTCTCTGAATGGATGTCTGTTTGTTCATTACACGTTATCGGAGGATGGACATTGCAATCTTCAACGCCACATTCGATGCAACCGTCCAATTGCGGGGTGTTGGGGCGACCACTGACGCGCCCTCGCAAGGGACAACAAAAGATCGGAATCACGGTTCCGCCCTGCCGGGACGCGGACGGCATGGATACGGTTCCACAAAGACTCACTCTGGCCGTGCATCATGCGATTAGGTTTCAACCCGGGAGACCGGCGACGGACTCGCATTGACCCGTTACGAAGGATACCGCTCGCCAATTCGGATCGGCCGGTCATTTCCTGATCTGTTCCTATTTGAAACTGTATCGAGCATATTGTTCAATTTTGTACAAATTTAATAACCCGTGAGAGCAGTCGTTCGTTTGTCAATGTCGTTCGATCCCGAGGAGTTGGAATGAAACGTGCGATCAACCGTCTGGTCCCGTTGCTGGAAGGTGCGGTGTGGGTTCTTTTTGCACTGGGCCTGTTCACAGCCATCTGGCCCGGCGGGGCGCAATCCTTGTTAACGGTCGATCCCTACCTGTCGATTGATGGCCTGACCCGCGTCGTCTGGCCCTACGCGGCGCTGATTACCGGCCTGGTGCTTCGGTTCTCCAGCCGGTACATGGCGGGGAACCACCGCATGGGATACTTTTTCCTTCGCTGTTTTCTGTTTCTTCTGGTGGTGATGGGGCTGTCCGGCACGGATCACCTGCTGGTGTTCTGGTGCTGCTGGGCGTTGATGGGCGTGATCATGGCCGGGCTGATCAGCCATAAAATCGACTGGCCTCAGGCACGGGCGGCGGGCCGGTTTGCCCTCCGCTATTTTGTGGTGGGATCCCTGTTTCTGGGGATCGGTGCCGCAACCCTGTACCTGATGACGGAGACGCTGGTCATTTCGAACGCGCTTGACCAAACGTACACGCTCCCGGAGTGGGCGGTGGGGCTGGTGTTTGCCTGTTTTCTGCTGGCCGCCATCATACAGTCCGCCCTGTTTCCGGTGCAGGACTGGCTGATGTCGTCCATGACTGCCCCCACCCCGGCCTCGGCGCTCATGCACGCGGGATTTGTGAATGCGGGCGGTATCTTCCTCACGACCTTCGCCGAGCTGTTCGCCAATCGACCGGGCTTTATGCTGTTGCTGGTCGGCGTGGGAGCGTTATCCGCGTTTCTCGGCAAGACCTGGAAGTCCGTGCAGACGGCGGTCAAACGTCAGCTCGGTTGTTCGACGGTGGCCCAGATGGGGTTCATGATTATGCAGTGCGGCCTGGGGTTTTTCTCGGCGGCGATCACCCACCTGATGCTGCACGGGTTTTACAAAGGATACCTGTTTCTGAATGTGGGGAACACGATCGAACAATCGGCGCGGTCGGACAAGAAAACGCCGTCGTTTTCGCCGGCGATACTTCTTGAGTCGCTGGGAACAGCCGTGCTATGCGCCGCGGTGTTCCTGACGATGACCGGAAAAGGGCAGGCCTTCGACAGCGGAATCGTCCTGGCCTTTGTGGTGGTGTTTGCGGTGGTGCACGGGAGCCGTGAGTTCGTGAACCGGCTGAATCAGGGCGGGGCCGTGCGGTTTGTGCTGTTTCCCCTGGTGGCCCTGATCAGCACCGCGCTGTACTCCGGCGTGTACGTCGGGATCACGGCGCTGATGTCGGATGTACCACTGGTGGAATCGGCCATGCCGTTCAACTGGATTCATGGCCTGGTCATGGGGGTGTTTCTGGGGGCGTACCTGGTCATCGAAACCGGGTTTCACGAGCGGTTCCCGCGGCTTTACGTGTACGTTCTGAACGCAAGTCAACCAAATCCGGAAACCGTTGTTTCATCGAGGGAGGAGTATCATGTCTGAGGGGTATGACAACCTGAAAAAACAGATCGAACAGGCCGGGGGTCATCTTGAGAAAACGTGGCCCCTGTATTCGTTCGTCACTTCCAACCCCCTGTCCGGGTTCGAAGATCGTCCGTTCCAGGACGCCATCACACACGCTCGGCAGCTTTTCGGCGGTCGTGGATACCCGCCCCCGGAACAATTTCGCCAGGCCCTGGAGGACGGGTGTATCGACCGGGAGCTGCTGAAGGACCGGCTGGCGGAGGAGGGGTACACAAAACCGCCCGAAGAGGTGCTGTCGAAACTGGAACAGCATGTGGCGTCGCAGGAGGGAGAGAATCCCAGAACGTCTGCTGAGGAAGAGGAACAGCACCTGAACCAGGTGCTGGAAAAATGGCTTTCGGTGTTCCTGGACGAGGGACGATCGACCTGGTCCATGCCCGATCGGGACCGCGGATTCTACCGATCCTGGACCCAGCTGGCGACGATGGATTACGACGTGCCGAACGCGTCCGAACTACACGATCTGCCGGAGGACAAGTACGCCGCCATTTCAGCGGTCCTGCCGGAGATGGATGAGGAGAATTTACAGCGTACCCTCGACTTTCATCTGACGGAACTTCCCGGATGGGTCGGATATATCAAACAGCGGGCGGAACGGCCGGACGACGAATGGTCGGATACCTATCCGATCGACCACGCGGATTACCTCGCCGTCCGCCTGACGCTCGCCGAGCACCTTGGCGCCACGGTGGTGCCGGAACAGGGAGAGGTACAACCCAGATCGGACGCGTTTGACCCGGTCCGGCAATGTGTTCTGGACGCCTGGGAAGAAACGTACAGGCGCGAGCTGATCGAACGCATTGACACCGCTGCTACCGATACATCCGACCGTTCCACCTCCTCCCGCCCGGATGCGCAGTTCGTGTTCTGCATTGATACGCGATCGGAGATTATTCGCCGGCACATCGAGAAAACGGGTGACTACGAAACCCACGGCTATGCGGGTTTCTTCGGCGTTCCCGTCCGGCGAAGACGGTTTGACGAACCGCATACGACGGATGCCTGTCCGCCGATCGTCGATCCCGAGCATTACGTGGAGGACCATCCGATTGAAGAGCAGGACGCATCCGTGGACCGGTACCGATCGTGCAAGAACCTCACGAACGCTGCCTGGAAAGCCATCAAGGACCTGCAGGGCAACTTACCGGCCGCGTTCAGTTTCGTGGAGTTGAGCGGGCTGTTCTACGGATTCCGTCTGATCCGGGAAACGCTGTTTCCGGGCATGAGCATGCCGCAGGCGGAGGACCTCATCACAGACGTTCCCCCCTACGAACAACTGTTTGAACCGGGATACGATGCGACGTCCACTGAAATCCGTAACAAGCTGGAGACGGGCCTGTCCCTGGCGGACCGAGTGGATTATGCCGCCTCCGCATTTGAACTGATGGGCTGGACCCGGTTCGCTCCGGTGGTGGTGTTTGCCGGCCACGTCAGTGAAACCTCCAACAACCCCTTCGACTCCAGCCTTCGCTGCGGGGCCTGTGCCGGGAACTCCGGCGTGCCGAACGCACGCATACTCGCCGCCATCTGTAACGAGGACGATGTGCGCACGCGACTGCGAGACCGGGGCTTCGACATTCCGGAGGATACCGCGTTCGTGCCCGCCCGTCATAATACGACCACGGACGAAATCACCCTGCTCGACGAAGACACGGAGCGCCTCGACGAGAGCCGGCTACGAGCGCTGCGGAAGGACCTTCAGACTGCCCGTCGTCACGCCACCGCCGAACGCGTGGCCGACATGCCGGGCGGCCAACCGGAGCGAAGCTGTGCGGACACCCGGACCCGCTCCGAGGACTGGGCGCAGACCCGGCCGGAGTGGGGACTGGCCGGCAACGCGAGTTTCCTGATTGGACCGAACGAATTGCGCGAGGACGTGGATCTGGAAGGACGTGCCTTTCTGCATTCTTATGACTGGAAACAGGATGAGGATGGAACCGCCCTGGAACAGATCGTCTGCGGTCCGCTGGTGGTGTGCCAGTGGATCAATCACCAGTATTACTTCTCAACCGTCGACAACGGCATTTACGGGAGCGGTTCGAAGATCACCCATAATCCGGTCGGTAATTTCGGCGTGCTGCAGGGAAACGGCGGGGATCTGATGGGAGGGCTCCCGCTTCAGTCCCTGATGAAGTCGGACACGAAATTCCAGCACGAACCGCTTCGGATCACCAATGTCATTCACGCGCCGCTTGAGCGGGTACAGCAGATTGTTGAAGCACACGAGGACGTACGCAACCTGGTCGCCAACGACTGGATTGATCTCGTGGTGATGGATCCGACGCGTGAAAATGCCGTGATTCGGGATGTCTTGGGAAACCCCGTGGACGAGAAACAGGAAAACAGATCGGAAACGAGCACCCGGCGGGTCTCGGGGTCCTCTTAGTCGTCCGTCTGGTTCTCCTTGCTGGCTTCGTCGAGAAAGCCGGCGAACGGTGCGGTTTCCTGTTTCCGCACCAGTACTTCATCCGTGATGGTCAGACCCATGTCCATGAGCTTCTCGGCCACCGGCGTGATGTCACTGTCCCGCTTGCCGACCACGGTGATCAGTAAATTTTCATCGCCTGTGATCAGCTCCTGCACGGAGACCACGCCCTGAATGTCCAGAATGGTCTCCACCAGGTCCCCCCGTTCGGGGATGGGGGCGGTGGCGAACAGGATCATGCGGATTGGATATCCCGCTTTCTGGTAATCGATGTGCGCACTGTATCCCTTGATGACCGACGCCTCTTCCATGTGCTTGATACGCTTTCGCACGGCACTGGAGGAGAGGTCCGCGTGTTCGGAAATGTCGCCTGAGGACAGATTGCGCGCGTCTTGCTGAAGGTAATTCAGAATAACTTCGTCCCGCTCGTCGATCTGTTGATCAGACATCGGTCGGATGACGTCGAATGGTAACGGTTAAGATCCGGTTCGTTCCCCTCGCTGAACGCGGGAGGGGTTACAACTGTACCCGGTCCATATCGTTCAGTGAGGCATCGCTGTTTGGGTATCAATCATAATACGTAGCGGGATCGGGTTAAATGGACCCCTGATGCAGCGGGAGAACGGCCCCGGTGCGTCCCGAGGGCAATCTGCGGCCCATGAACAGAGATCCTTCCTCTGTCGTGATATTCGTCATTCCTCACCTAAAAACCGAATGGAACGACGCGGCCATGACCGACCGCCGGCATGGAGATGATGAAAACGAGGCCGTTCCCCCCGAGCGGAGGTGAACACACACGAAAGCGAGGCGCTTCCGTTTCAATAAACAGCCTCAGCAGGTTTCCGTGAGCCGGACGTCCGAAGCGGGTAAGAGGAAACATCGAGGGCCAACTTTAGATGGAGAAACCATGGAATCCGGGACCGGACCGGCCGGATGCCGGCACGGAGTGAGGACGATGTGAGCAGTTCAGAATACCTGAAGCGGTACATGGAACAGAACCCGTTCTCCTCACGGGTTCCCGAAGCAGAAACGGGAACCGTGAGGGACCGCCGCCGTCCCCGGCGGCTCCTGGTTGTAAAAAAAGAAGGAAATGACGTTT
>CAZQNZ010000090.1:0-9579 GCA_964594615.1 uncultured Planctomycetia bacterium | reverse complement strand
GGAAGAATCGGTGTCGTAGCGGCGTTGTCGAGGTAGATGAAGGACACGGTTACCCGAACAGCGGAAATGAAAACATCACAATCCAGCAAAACGAAGACCGACAGTGAACGATGGAGCAGGTCATCGACGGAGCAGCCACCACCACGGCCCAGACGGCACAGATGTTTATACCTATTTTGCACAACCCGATCCATCCTTTTCAAATCTCCGGCGCTGTGAGACAACGATCCCGTACTGGTGATTGTCCGGATGGATCTGTATACTTTAGACCCCATCCGAAAAGGGGGTGTGCACTCAGTGAGATCTCAGCCAGCGCTCCGCAAGGAGTTCGACCGGAAGAAACCCCATTTGGATGAAAGATGACGTGACATTAAGTCACGTCCTGCTTTCATCGTCCTCCGGCCTTTGGCCTACGGACGGGTTTCGGAAGATCGAAGGACGCCGCAGAGCGCTGGCTGAGACTCATTTTCGGAGAAAACGTCCGGTTTTTGGCGTATACCGGCGTTATTTCTCGTCGACAATGCGCTTTTATACGGCATTTCCTCCTCGAAATGCCTTGTTATACCCCAAAAATCGGACGCTGAGTACGCACCCCCTTTTCGGATGGGGTCTACTTTAGTCCCTTACAACTGGCCATTCTCATTGCTTCACACGCATAAACGGATGTCTACTGAATACGACGGCGTTCGATGTATCGAACCGATTCAGACCCTGGATGCCGAGGTTGTTGCACCGCCCTCCAAGGCTCACACGCTCCGGGGACTGTTTATCGCCTCACTGGCCGACGGACGGAGCAAGCTACGACAAGCTCTCCATGCGGAGGACCAGCAACATGCGGCCCGGGCCCTCTCCGTGTTCGATGCAGAGGTCACCTATAATGATGGGGATTTTGTGGTACACGGGATGGATCATCAGCCCCGCACCCCGGCTGATACCGTCTATACCGGCCAATCCGGTGTCACCTCCCGTTTTATACTGCCCGTTGCCGCTCTTGCTCCCGGCCGGACCGTGATTGACGCCGACGAACAGATGCGCTCCCGTCCCATGGGGGATCTCGTGGAGGCCCTGCGAATGGCCGGTGTCCAACTCACAGCAAATGATGGTTGTTTGCCCATCGAAGTGCAGGGCAACACCTGGAACAAGGATCGAATCACCGTTTCTGTGCGAGAAAGTTCGCAGTATCTCAGTGCCCTGCTCATCTCCGCGCCCGCTGTGGAGGGGGGACTCACCGTGAACATCGATGGAGAGCTCCGCTCCTCTCCGTACGTGACCATGACGGAACAGGTGATGTCAGCGTTCGGCGCACACGTGGACCATCCCGACCCGAAGACGTATCATGTGCCGTCGGATGTATCGTACGAGGGACGGCCTTTTTCCATCGAGGGGGACTATTCGTCCGCGTCCTATTTCATGGCCGCTGCAGCGGTCACCGGTGGACGGGTCCGGATCAACAATCTTCAACAGGATTCGGTCCAGGGGGACCGCGAAATTACCCGGCTTCTGTCGGAGATGGGATGTGACATCCAGTGGACCGGAGATGGGGTCACTGTCACCGGCGGGGATCTTACGGGCATCACCACGGACATGTCGAACATCCCCGATCTGGTTCCCACAGTGGCCGTTGTGGCGTCCTTCGCTGAAGGCACCACCCGTATTCAGAACGTCGAACACCTCGCCTACAAGGAGAGTGATCGCCTGCAGTCCATCTCTCATAACCTAACGGCCTGTGGCATCGATCACGAGGTCACGGACACGGGCCTTGAGATCCGGGGATCAACCCCCGATCCCGCCACCATTGATCCGTTCGGCGATCACCGGATTGCCATGGCGTTTGCCGTCGCCGGACTGGCCGTCAAGGGCATGTCGATCGAGGACCCCCACGTGGTTCAGAAAAGTTTTCCCGGGTTTTTCGACATGCTGGACACGCTTTACAATCCGTCCTCCTGATCGATTTCGGTGTCCCGGATGGCCCAGCCTACCTTCCTTCTCGAAAAACACCGCCTTCCGTTTTCCTTGCTCATCACCGTTTCCCCTCAGCGATGAACACTCCTTCACGCGTATCAAGCTTTGCTTTTGCCCGTCGCTCCGAGGTACTGATAGGTCACGGACGGTTCCGGACCGTACTCCTGCTCCACGTTCAGCACAAACTGCTTGCGGATGGCGTTCTGGTCGGACTGGTTCTGTTCCTTCCACTGCGTGCCGGTTGATTGAAGAAGCACAGCAAACAGTTCGTCCGGGTTGTTGAAGGAAACGGAAACGCTGTCGGACCAGACCCGTTCGTCCTCAAAGCCCAATGACGTGAGGTTGGAACGAAAGGTCTCCACGTTCGCCAACTGTCCGCGACTGCGAAAATCAACGCTGCGGCCGGTGGCATCGCGTACGGCCTGTTTCAGTAAACGAAGCGGTTGTTCGGGGGATCCTTCTTTCATACAGATCAACCCGATCTGTCCGGAGGAATCCAGGACGCGGTACATCATCGAGATGGTATCGGACACGGGCACGGTCCCGACCATCCAGAAGGCGAGACAGATCTGGAACGTATCCTGAGGAAAATTGCCGAGTCTCTGGAGACACTCCTGTCCAAACGTTTCCAGCTCCCCTTCAAACGTGCTCTGTCGGATCTCTTCAAGCTGCTCTTCGGAAATGGTCGGATCGCAGAGGAACAGTTTCTCGAAGGGGGAAAATCGATCGACGAGCTGCCTGGACAGCCGGCCCGTGCCGGTTCCCATGCTCCAGATCGTTGGTGTTCCCTCATTCTCAAGTCGGTCCAGTACATCCAGAGGCGGGTCCTGCAACGACCGGACGAACCGTCGCTGAAGTGATTGCTGATCCATGGACTTTATTTACCAAACAGTCAAATTGCTAAAACGTATTCGTAAAGCGTATGTCGAGTACATTTCGGACGCAGGCGGAATACGTCCGTTTCCCCCGAACATACATAACGGCGAAGCGAGTTGGCGGACACATCGGGCACACAGCCATGAGCACAGTGGCTTCTTGCAACTCATCACGGCGAATCACGCAGGAACGACCGGCGCTCGGAGAATCGTTCCGTAACCATTAACGTACCGACGTGGGTCAGACTCCCTCTTCTACTTCCCGCAGACGGTCTCCGGCATCTCCGCTCGTCCCCCCGGGCTGGTTCCGTCCCTGTTGCTCCGTGCTCCGGATTCCCCATCCTTTCCAGCCCAATGGACTCCGTCTCAACGGACCACCTGCCGCCGGACCGTCAGGATGCACTGAGCTGCTCAAACCGGGCCCCGATCTCATACCGATCCGGACCACGCTTCGATCGGCGCACAACGCGAAGGACCCCTTTCGCTTCCTGTTTCTCCTGCAGGTCGATGTCCACTTCCAGGCGGGATCCTTCCTGGATGGGATGGTCCGTCAGCAGGCATAATCCGCCCCTGGACACATTTTCGATGGACCCCAGGCAGGGATTCGCCCGGTCGCTGTTCTGCACGTGACGGACGTCGCAGCCGACCTGTTCTTCAAGTTCGTACCGCCTGTGGTTACGGCGCTCGGGTTGTGGAGAATGTTCACGATGTTCCTTGCTGGAGGACGGATATTGTTCGATCAACTCCTTCAGCACGGTTTGATCAACCGGGTCCAGCTTCTGCTGTTTGCTCATTGTGACGAGCTCCTCTGAGATTCAATGCGCGGAACGGTCGCCATGTCGAGGGTCCAGAACATCCCTTCCTTTGCCACGCCAAGATACCGGTAGTCATCTGTCAATAAATTGCGGTGATGAGCGGGCGATTGAATCCATCCCTTCAAAATTGCCATCGGCGAGTGGTTGCCCTTCGCCACGTTTTCGCCGGCTTTCCGGGCACGAAATCCGACGTCCCGCAACCGTTTCAGCAGGGGCTTTTTGGACGCCTCCTCCGACAGATGTGTTAATTGTCCGCTTTCCTTCATCATCCGTGAATGCCGGCGTGCCGCCTGCGTTATCTCCTTCTGTATAAGTAACTTCCGCAACCCGAACGCTTCTCGATACAGGTTCACCGTTTGAACCAGCGAGCGTTCTTCATCGGACAACGTCACCTCTGATTCACGGTTGGATTGAACGACATCTTTATTTTCACGGGAATGCGGTTGAAGTTCCACCGATCCCCCGACGGTTTCCGTGGAGATAATCTCTTTGGCCGTTCCAATACGATCCAGCAGAGCCCGGCTCTCCTCCGTCAGGGAGTGGCCGGCGGACCGGAGGTACCGTATCAGGGCAATCGTTCGGAAAAATGGATCACGGTACGTGTCCGACGTCTGCATATGATAGGTGAGCGGTTTCCGAAACAGGGTGAGCAAACCCGTAGCGGCCTGTGACACCTTCCGCTTCAACGAACGATGACGAGAGGTGTACCGCTCTTCATCGCGGATGATTCGAAGCAGTCGCTCCCGCTTCCGGCGCAACCGGTCACGAAGGGAGGAACGGACCGTCGATCGAAGTTGTTCCGGATCCAACCCCTCCATCAACATGTCCGCATCGGACGATATGAGACGTCCGGCGGCGGTCTTCAACTCGGACGGTTCCCATTCGTCCATCCGTTTATACACGTCCTTCAATCCGATCTTCTGTCGGTTGTACTGCTCGAAAAGCTTTCGAAGATCCTCGACTGCGGAGGAGGTTTGCTGTGATTCATCCTCCGCGTCAGCGATCCCGGTCCCGGAGGGTAAAATCATGATGAGACCAGCGATAACGAAACAGATCTGTATGGTTTTCATCGGGTGTTTGATGCGGACCTCACTTCACGATCATAGTAAAATTGACGGCCCGGGTAGACCGGAATATGGACCGTTAGCGCGAAGGCCCGGCCGGCCTGAACGTCAGTCCCCGCTGAATGATCCCCCGCCTCCGTCCCCCGCGCCCCTCGCTTTCGAATGGTCAGGGACCCCTCCCGGCTGTCGGCTCGTATCCACTCCTGCCCCACGAGATAAAACCCTCTTTGCGGCGTCCGTGATCGGCCCGAATCGAGTGGAAGCGGATCCCCCGCCTCCGCCGATGCGGAAAGGTCTTCCGCAAGCCGGGGCCAGCTTGTGCGTCCCCGGTCCGCCATCTCCAGTCGAATCCGCACCATTCCGGGCACCGCCAGCAGGTTGGCCTCCGGATCGTACATACGAAACTTCTGGAAGGCGCTTCGTGAACTGTCCCACCAGAGTGCCACCCCGTTGCCCGCTCCCCATGGACTTTCCGCCGGCCATCTCTCCGACAACCCCATCGACCCCTCACTGGCATCGATCCACGGTCCCCAGAATCGAAATCCGGCATTCCATACGTTGGGTCCGAGCAGGGTGAGCGTTTCCTGAATGTACTCCGGATCCGTCAGTCGTTTCGGCTGCTGGTGGTGAGGAAAGGATTTATCGGGTTTCGCCGACGTGTGATAGAGCCCTTTTCCGGGAAGTAACACGTAAATCTGTCGGGTCAGCCGCTGGGACAATCGGGCGTGATCCGCTCCCGTGAGGTGCCCCTCTTTGCTCCGGACCAGTTCCAGCCATCGTCCTCTTCGCTCTTCGCCCTCCAGCGGGATGAATCCAGAGACCAGGTATGGTTTGAAAGCATCGACCGACGACGAGTCCAGTTCCACGTTGATCGGCACCCACACGTTCCGGAAATCCTCGGACAGTTTTCGAAGAAGGAAGTGGGATTCCTCGTACTGCTGTCGCTGGGTTTCACCCATGCTCCACAGGGACAGACTGTCACTGAATGTCATCAGTAACAGGGTGCCGAGCAGAACAAGCAGGCCGACCGCCACCGTCAGTTCGATCAGCGTCACACCCGGGGCAGACCCCCTGTAATTCCGTTGCCTATACGGCGACTTTCGGGAATTGATATGGGTTTGTGAAATCACTACAATGAGGATTCTTTTGCGACTCTATGTCGGTTTGGTACATTCTAACTGAAACGTTCGAGGAAATTTAGCTTACGTCATGTTACAGGACGCACTGCAGGTGGCCCGCGAGATTTCCGCTGACATCGGGGAGGAACTATTGGATGCCCTCCCGGAACCGCACAACATCACCGCGAAAGGGGACCTTGACGAGGCGGGCATCGATCTGGTGACGGAAATGGACGAAAAAGCGGAGGAGTTCATCACGGATCAACTCGGGGACGCCTTTCCCGAACACGATTTCATCGCGGAGGAGGGGACCGAAAAACAGCACGGCTCCACATACCAGTGGGTCATCGATCCAATCGATGGCACATCCAACTACACGCACGCATTTCCCTGGTTTTCCGTTTCGCTTGCCCTGGAACGAGCCACGGACGACCCGGCCCATCATCGCTCCTGCGAAACCGTGCTCGGCGTCGTTCACATTCCACACACCAACGAAACATTCCACGCGATCAAAAACGAAGGAGCGTACCGTGACGATGAACGCATTGAGGTTTCGGACCGTTCCCCCCTCGGCAGCACCATGATCGCCACCGGATTTCCGTACAGCCGGCGCAAAACCAACTTGCCGATCTACCGGGACTTTGAAAACATGACCCGATCCTGCCGGTCCATTCGCCGTGTCGGAACGGCCTCCATCGATCTCTGTTACCTTGCCGCCGGCATCTTCGACGGCTTCTGGGAATGGCACCTGGCTCCGTGGGACACTGCCGCCGGTGCACACATCGTCCGGGAAGCGGGCGGGCGGACAACGGACTTCTCCGGAGATCCACACGACCCCTACGGGGATAAAACCCTTGTTTCCAATGGATTCATTCACGACGAAATGATACAGATCCTGACCACGGGCGAACCGATTATCCCCGACTAAGCCCGGCTGTCCAGATCGCGGCGCCGTTCATTGAACGCGACCGCCTCCTCTCCGTTCAAACCACCATGAGCGAACACGAATACAGCGATCAAGAACTGATGCAGGCGTGTGCGGAGGGCAACCTGCGGGCATTCGAACAGCTGGTCAACCGGCACAAGGATCACCTCGTCAACTTTTTTTCGGGCATGTGCAATGACCGTACGCTCGCCGAAGACCTCGCACAGGATGTGTTCATTAAGCTCTTTAAAGCGCGTGACCAGTACCGGCCGTCCGGCAGCTTTACGTCCTACCTGTTCACCATCGCCCGCAACCACTGGTACGACTACCTGCGAAAGGAAAAGCGCACCCCGGACGCCATCTCGCTCGAAACCCCGGTGGGAAACGATGAGTCCGGAGACGAGCTCAAGGGACTTCTTGAGGATGAATCGGCGGACGAACCCTTCGACGAACTGTCGGAGGAGCGACGCAAACAACGACTTCATGAGCTCATCGGCCAGCTGCCGGAGGAACAGCGGATGGTCCTTGTGCTAAGCTGTTTTGAACACCGCCCCCACGAGGAGATCGCCGAGGTCATGGACGTCCCCGTCGGAACGGTCAAGTCCCGAAAACATCTTGCTATAAAAAAATTGAAAAAGTGGGTGAATGATTCACCCTGAACCTCATTGAACCCGCTTCCACTTTCCACGTTTACAATCTTCTCTGGATTGCGAACCGAATGTGAATGAACCCATGAACTGCCCGGACGACGACAAACTGATCGCGTTTGTGGAGCAGGAGCTTTCCCCGGAGGAACAAACCGCGCTGAAGCGGCATATTGAACAGTGCGATCACTGCTCGGAGAACCTCAGCTCGTACGAAACCGTCCTTTCCACACTCCACGACCGGGACCGGCCCGAGGTGGACCCGGCTTTTACCCAGCGGGTGTTGAACGAAGCTGGATTTGAACTGCATCAGGAACAGACGGACCGCACGGGGTCGGGGCTGGCGAGTGGATCCGTCCTCCCCTCATTTATCCGGCGAAACGCGTCCTGGATCGCTTCATTGAGTCTTCACTGCTGCTTGATCTTCCTGCTGATCCTGCTGGCCGTACGACAATTCCGAGGGGACCTCCCCTCCACCCCCGCAAACGACGTCTACACGGGCATTCCGGTTTCATCGGCCCCCGCTCCGGATGCGTCTTCGGACGATGTACGCGAACACGTGCTCTGGCGGGGTCGGTTCCGTCAGCTTCGCACCGGCCCCCCGGACGCGGACACCCGCTGTGGTCCGGCGGCCCTGCCGGAAACGGTACTGCGAGAGAATTACGAATCACTCCTTGAGCTCCAGAACAACAACGGTTCTTGGTCCTCCGGACGTGAGGACAATCCAGTGTCCACAACTGCTCTGACCGTGCTGGCGTTTCTCCGCGGAGGACACCGTCCGGATGTGGACGGAACTGCACTTGAACAGTCCATCCGGAAGGGTCTGGCTTTCCTGATCACACATCAAAACGAAACCGGTCGCGTTGGGGCCGTCGAGGAGCCGCTCCGAGCCCACGTCCTCGCCACAGCATCGTTGCTGGAAGCCAGTATTCTTTCGCCCGATCCCGGACTCCGCCAATCGGCGCTGGACGCGCTCGAATACCTCCATCGACAGCTTGCTGATGCGTCCTCGATCCCGGATCCCGACTACTGGACATTCGCCAGCCTGCAGCTCGGCCGTCACCTCGGTCATGCCCGGTCCGAGGAACGCCTGAACGAGCTCGCACGCATCCCTTCCGGGGAGACGGAGGAAGACTCCGTCCGCCTCGCCGCGCTTCCCTTCCTGTCCAATCGACCGCTGAGCGGAAAGCATAAGCGGAAACTAAAAACAACATGGAACGCCTGGCAACAGAATCCGTCCTCCATCCTTGGGCAGGACGACCCGATCAGCACCGGCGCGGTGCTGTACAGTCTTCAGGATTCCATGAAGATCAAGTGGAACGACCTGCAGCATCGTCTCAACCGGATCGACGTGACCGGGCTGACAACCCCGCTGGAGCGCGCAAAATTCGCTCTGACCGTCCAGACCTGCCGCGCTTATCCCCATTAACCAGTCAGCTGCAGGAAGCACGTAAATCGACAGGTGCTTGATTCCCGGCAGCTTCCTACGACTCTGCCAGTGGAGACCTGGATGACGTCCCCGCCCGTCACGTCATCAAACGACGCGTCCTGAAAACGAAGGAGTCGTTTGAGAATAAACAAAACGTTACCGATCAAACCCACCCGGCCTCTTCCAGCCGGCTTCCTGGATCAGAGACATCCACAGATCAAACCATTTTCGGGTCGAATGATGCTCCATGCTCGCATCATGACCGGGAATCGGATTGACAGTCAAAGGTAAATGCAGACGGGTTCCATCCGCACGGTGAAACGTTTCACCCAGGTCATCGGAATACGCATAAATCAGACCCTCTCTGCCCTCGATCATACGCCCTTCTTTTCCAACGCCTCGAATCTGCAACTGAACGTGCATCCGACCCGTTGGATCAAAGGTGATGCCTCGAAGTATTCCCTTCCACGGGCGGCAATGATTGTATGCATGGGGTTGCCAGGCAACCACAAAACCGTTACTGGGACCGTAATAAGGAACCGTATCACCCAGTTCTTGATACCATTCCGGGTTTTTCCGACGGGCTCGCTCCATCATCTGGCTGGCATTTCCATGCAGGTTCGTCCACCTCCGCCTGGATGCATTGTATCGTTTCAACGTCCAGGTCCACTGATTCCCCCGCCCGTATAAAAAAAGTGTGCCGCCAGGACTTCGAATGAATTGCGGATATTCCACCCAGCCCGTCAT
>CAZQNZ010000089.1:0-9630 GCA_964594615.1 uncultured Planctomycetia bacterium | reverse complement strand
GTTTTTCTCTACCCTCGATGGGACGATCCGTTTTGAATCGTTCACACGCTTCCCGACGAGTGACAGGCCAGCGGATGCGGAAACCAGAGTGGACGTGATGGGTATCGTCCTGGTCGTCCCTAAAATTATTCCTGCCTAATGGGACGTTCAATGATCCGGTTCGATTGAATCGAAAAAGAACGAGGACCCTGACAGGTTCAGAAACAGACCGGTGCATGACGTTGTCGGTTGATGGCGGTATCCGTTTGCGGTCGGCGTTTATTTTTTTGAGAAGTGAACAGGAGCAGACTCATGGATATTATCAATTTATTGATCTTTCTGGCTGTTGGCGCGCTGGTGGGATGGCTAGCTGGCGTGATCGTAAAGGGAAAAGGGTTAGGGCTTATCGGAAACATGATCATTGGTATTGTGGGGGCAATTTTGGGTGGCGTCGTGTTCGATACGGTCGGCATCACAGCGGAAACCGGTGTGGGCACATTTGTCATGGCGATTATCGGTGCTGTTATTCTGTTACTTCTGATTGGAGGCATCAAGCAGATCTTCGGAGGGTCGAAATAAGCACCGGCTCACGTTCCTGGTGATCGCAAATGAGACACATCAGCTGAAGTCAACCGACACTGAAGACGATCAGATGACGAACAACCACCCCGCCGGTTGGCATTTATGAGCCCGATTTTTGTACGACCAATCACCCGTGCGTAGAGATGATCAGTGGGTGTGTTTTGAGTAGGGGCAACAGCAGTCGTCTTTCGGCGGGTCGTTCCCCGGGCTGAAGTCATACGACTTGGACTTGACGTCCCAGTTTCCCGAATCCAGGCCTTCGTACGACTTCTCCCATTCAGAACGGCCTTGAAGCCTTCCCAGAACGTGCTGTTTGCGCATCCGAAAAGGGTGAATGCACCAGACGAGATCATGACCAGTATAAGGGTGACTCTCGTCCATCGTTTCATGATGGCCTCCTGAACAAGAACGACCATTCAATTCGAGTCCGGATCGTTGACGGCCACAGAAGCCACGCCTTTTCAGTCCCTGCTATCAGAGATAGAAGTGATTGAGTTTAATTTGAATCTCCCGAGTTCTCGATAAGTAAATGGAATTCACCTCCGACCCAAACATGCCCTCAGTAAATTTTCTGACAAATGAATATCCCGGAGTTTCTCCTTAATTTGCCCGGCCCCAACCGCTTTCTGGTGATCATGGCGTTTCTGCTCGTGATTCTGTACATCACCTACCGCAACATGAAAGAGCGGGAAGAGGGGCAGAACGAACTGAAACAGAAACTGGATTCGCTCCGGGAAACGGTCGAGCAGAAGGACATCCGGATTCAAGAAATACACCACCGGATCAAGAACAATCTTCAAATCCTGTCCTCTCTGTTTGCAGCAGATGCGCAACGGGCCGAGGAGATCAACTGGAAGGAGCGTCTGGATCAGTATAAAGCGCGCGTCAATTCAATCGCAATGGTTCACAATGTCCTCAACGAGTCGGGCAAGCAGGAATTCCTGAAACTGAAACCGTATCTGGAACGGGTGGTTCACAGAAGCCGTCAGTTATTGAGCGATCTCACGTCAGGCGTGGAGGTCAACACGGACATCGACCGCATGACGGTTGATCGACGGATGGCGACCACGTGCGGACTGCTTACCAACGAACTGATGACCAATTGTTACCAGCATGCCTTTGACAATGGAGAAGGTGCGCGGATCAACATCGTTCTTTCTCGTGTCAATGGACACGTGAAGTTTGTCGTGGAGGACAACGGGTCAGGGGGAACAAAATCGATGTTCGAAGAGGAATCGGATGCCCAGGGCTCGGACATCGTTTCGTCGCTGGTCGAATCCCATCTGAAAGGGGATATTGAGTTGGAACCATCGGAAGAAGGGACGAAAGTACAGATTACCTTTCCGGCTGTGTATGGCTCAACAAACAATTGACCTCGTAGTCCTGTCGACGAAGGGGCTGTTGACTTACGTCAGGTTGTCCAGGATGGCACGATAGAGCCTTGGCCGTTTCATGGGTTTCCGAAGGAACGTATCTGCTCCGGCTTTCAGACAGTCCTCTTCCACGTGTTTCATCGCCTTCGCTGTTTGGATAATCATTGGCACCCGTGGTCGGTTCTGTTCGTTTTCTTTTGTTCGAATTTCCTCGATCGCCTCCAGTCCATCCATTTCCGGCATCTCAAGGTCCATCAGGATCAGGCTGGGTTCCTCCTCGAACCGTTTGTCAACCGCTTCTTTGCCGTTGGTGACCAGCGTGAGTTCATCGACGATCGGATCGAGCAGTTTCTCAAGGAGGATGCGCGTGTTTTGATCGTCGTCGACCCCCAGAACGTGCAGCGGATCGGGGGCACTGTTCCGGATGTCTTCTTTGAGCGTGGCAAGGTCTTTGTCATCCATCTGCTTATCGGGGGTCCGTACCACGGATGAAACGGCATCGATCAGCTCGGATTCCTGAACGGGTTTCTCCATGAACCCGGCACATGTAAGTGGGTCGATGAGTTTCTGGATCTGTTCAGCCGGATCACCGGAGATGATGTAAATACGCTCCGGATCAATTGTCTCCTCCTCTTCTTCTGCAAGCTGCCGGAGTAGTTCATCCCCCGACATATCCCCCAGACGACGGTCGAGAAATACCACGTCATAGTTTGTGCCATCGGTCTTCGTAAGTTCCTCAAAAGCAGCCTGACCGCTTTCCACTTCCACAACATTGATCTCATGTGCCTCCAGATAGGTTCGAAATACGTTACGGACAAGAGCATTGTCCTCCACAAGAAGCACATGGACGTCATCAAGAGCGACGGAGCCGCCCACTTTCTGTGATCCGGCCTCTTCCAGTTCCACCGTGAAGGTAAACGTGGTCCCTTCCCCGACCTCGCTTTCCACCTCTATGTCCCCGTTCATCAACTCCAGCAGGTTACGGCAGATGGTCAGGCCGATACCCAGTCCCTGTCCCGATCCGGTGGTGAATGAATTTAACTGGTTGTGCTCCTCGAAAATATGATCCAGTTCCGATTCGGGGATCCCATTTCCCGTATCGGAAACCATGAAAGCAAGACGAACGGAAGACGTCTGCTGTTCGTTCATATCCACACTGATCTTGATCGTGCCTTCCCGGGTATGCTTGATGGCATTGTCCACCAGGTTGTGAAGCACCTGCTTCAGTCGGGCCGGGTCCCCGATCAGTCGATCCGGTACCTCCTCAGCGACCTGGGTGGACATCGTGAGATTCCGTGTCTTCAACTCCTGGCTGTACAGGGAGATCACCTCGCCGAGCAGTTGTTGTATCTCGAACGGCTCTTCATCGAGGATGATCTCGCCTCGCTCAATGCGGTTCAGGTCCAGGATGTCACTGGTGAGACGCTCCATGGTGCGGGAGGCGTTGATGATCGTTTGCAGATAACCCTGCTGTTCCCCCGAGAGATCGGTGTCCATCAGTAACCTTGCCATGCCGGTTATGGAATTGAGCGGTGTGCGCAGGTCATGGGTCACCTGCGAGACAAAGGTCGATTTCCGCTCATTCTTCTGACGGATTCGTTCCAGTTCGCTCCGGTTCCGGATCGACAGAATCACCGCCTCCTGATCCCCGACGTGGATCCGGGCCCGACTTGATTCAACCGGAATCCGCGTCGAATCCCGGTGCAGCACGTACGTGTAAATCATGGAACGGCCATGGTTCTCCATTCGACTCCGCACGATGTTGCCCTTCTCAGTCCCTTCTACCACTTCCGAGGGCAGGACCTCTTGAAGGGAACGACCGACCAACTCCTCCCGTTCGTACCCCAGGAGTTCGCACGCATTTTTGTTGACCTCCAGGATCTCATCGTTGATTCCCACCAGCAGGAACGATTCATTCACTTCTTCGAACAGGGTGCGGTACCGCTGTTCGCTTGCCCGAAGCGAGGTTTCCATCTGTTTCCGTTCCGTGATGTCCTGCTGATAACCGATGAAATGAGTTACATTCCCGTTCTGATTTCGAACCGGCGTGATGCGCAGATGGTTCCAGAACATCTCGCCGCTCGCCCGGTAGTTTCTTATGTCCACCTCCACCGGTTCTTCTGCGTCGATCGCTTCACGTATCCGTTGGACCGTGTCTCGATCAGTGGCCTCACCCTGTAAAAAACGGCAGTTCCGACCGAGGATGTTTTCCGGATGGTAACCTGTGAGGCGGGTGAATCCTTCATTCACGAAACAGATGGGGTTGTCCGCTTTCGTCGCGTCCGTGATCGTGATCCCGATCGGGGAGTCGTCGATCGCCCGGCTTTTCATCTCGAGCTGTTGTTCCCTCTCCACCCGTTCGGTGATATCACGAACGACACTGACGGCCCGGTCGGGCTCCTCCGAGTCGCCCACGAAGCTGACCACGTGTTCGGTGTAGAAGATCGAGCCGTCCGCTCGTTTCATCTTGAACCTGGACCGGTACTCCCCTTTTTCGGACAGCGCCTGCTGACTTTCTCGTCCAAACCGCCTGTAATGTTCGTCGTCCACGTGGAGACGCCTGGTGGATGCGTTCCGAAGCTCCACCTCCTCCCAACCGAACATCTCTTCGGCGGCTGGATTGCAGGCTTCAATCACCCGCTCGGGATGTCGCACCACCAGCAACGCATCCTTGATGCTCCGGAACGTGGCCTCAAGGAGCTGATGGGATTTCTCAGACATCGCCATGCTCGTTTTGTTCACCCATACCCGTCAACGCGTCTCCTTCACGGAAATGAAGAACGCTGGTTTTTAAAAAAATGCATATAACTTCACGAATGTGCAATGTATGGTACAGTCGGGGTTATTCCAAATAAAGTAATGTAAGCAATCCGGAGGAACATACCTCAAGGCGTCGTTCCATCACCAACGGGTCCCGCCGGTGATTCGAAGATCTCGAGTCGCTAACGCGTGCATGTCGTCGTAAACGGTGTCGAGGAGGTGCGGAAGAACGTACAGAGCAACCGGCTCGAATTCCCTGAATGTTCGGTTGCTCGAAATGCACTCCCGGGAGACAACAAACCAGATACAGAAAGGGAAGTGCGGTCCAGACCGGTTCCGATCAACTTTCTATCGGAATCTGTGAAGACGTTCTACGTGCTCGGCATTGCTGAACCGTCGATGGCCTCGGTCCGGATCACTGCAAGTGATTTTCCCTCCCGGCTCGGTTCCATGATGTATTCACCACAGCTGGTTTCCGGGCCGTCTTTTCCAGGCTTTCTCAATCGATGATCACCGGGTCAGACTCGTCCGGACGGAACCGCTCAAAAGCGTCGTTTCCAATCTCGGCAAGATGGAGCTGAACGGCAGTCGGGTCCTCCAGATAACGCTCCATGTTTCGTTGATTCATCCGGTCTGTTCCAGGCGATGGATCAGTTTTTTGTTTCCTATAAACAGGGGCGTTCTCTGATGAAGTGTATCCGGTTCGATTTCTCGTACGGATTGATCTCCGTCCGAGGACGCCCCGCCGGCCTGTTCGAAGATATACGACACCGGATTCGCCTCGTAAAGCAACCGCAGCTTCCCTTCCGGTTGGTTTTCCGTACCGGGATAACCAAAAATACCCCCGTTGTGCAGAACCTGATTGGCATCTCCAACCAGTGCTCCGCCGTACCGCAATTTTAACATCTTCCGAAATTTCTTCAGCACGGTTTTGAATGCATCCGAGTACGCTTCCTCCCGCCCTCCAAATCCGTAAATGGTGGCTTCAGGAAGCTGATGATCTTCACGTGTTTGATAATAGCAAACACCCTGTTCGTTATTATCTTCCTCCCGGGCGTATTCATTGACGGTTCCGTTCCGGGCGATGGTCAGCGTGCTGATGGGTCCATAGACCACGTAAAAGCCCGCCTCCAGGTGTTTTCCACGGCAGGGAAGGGACTCACTATACACACCCACGATCGTACCGACGATATTGTTCGTTGGAATATTGGACGATCCATCGAGCGGATCGATCGTCACGGAGAGGCCGCTGCCGCAGGAAATCACATCTTGTTCCTCCTCACTGGCGAATTCGCCAATACCTTCGATGCTCGTGATTGCTTCTCGGAACAGTCGGTTCGCCCAGACGTCTGCCTGAAGCTGTTTTTCCTGACTCGGATTTTCTTGCTGTATGTATTCCCTCCTGCTACGAAGGCCGGATGACACTTCAAAGGCGATTTCAGCCACTCGGTTGATCAATTTGTCGATGACTGAGTTCATCATATGATGTGATGAATCAGTGAACGTTGATCGCGAAACCGCAAAATGCGGTTGTAAATTTTGCTGATCCATCCACAAGAAATCCATATTTAATATACAGGATTCTCTATAAAAATCCATATCCAAAAAATTCTACACACGTTATGAAGGCCTCACGAAACAATTACGCTCATTCCGATTTCCTATCCCGAGGAAGTGCCATGAAACAGAGGGTTTGTTTCAATCTCAGAATTTGTTCTTTGATCAGGAGTGATAATGACCGGGCTGCACCCGCTTGATCGCTGTGGAGTACCTGCAAGATGTCATTCCCTGCCTCAGTGAGTTCGGGGGAATGTTCCTGTTCTCCAGCGGATTCGTTCCCCTGCTCCTCGTGATGTTCGGGTGGCGTGAACTGGAACCAGGATACGAACGATGTATTAAATAGCAAGTCGTGTGCCAAATTCGGATTCTACAGAATCAACCGGTGATCCGGAAGGTCCCCTGGCCTGTAAAGATCCATGCGACACCCTGCCAGGCAAAACCCCGTTCATGCAAGTCCCGTATCAGAGCCCCGAACGTCAGAGAGGGGGTCCCCCTTCCGGTCCATGCCCTCATTCCTCCGTGGTCCAAACCGAGCAGCCAGCCAACCCGACTATGCCTTCAAACCCTCCGAAAACATGAAGACGGAACCCGTTCCCGGGTCCCGTCTTCACCATGGTGCCGTGCTATTCAAATGAAACGGATACATTCTTCTCGACGGAGTCGCCTTCCGGAACGTTGACATCGGTCTTCACCGGGTTGTCAAGCGACGGGTGATTCACCACCAGCGTGTAGTCGCCGGGTTCGACGTCGAAGGAGAACGTACCGTCCGTACCGGATCGTGCCACGGCGTGGTGCTCCGACACGCGCAGCATACCGACCATCCACGGATGCACGTTGCACTCGAAATTCACCCATTCGGAACCGTTCATCTCAATTTCGATGGGTTTGGCACCGGGCGACTGGTTCTTGTTGCCCTGGGCACCGAAATCACTCGTTCCCCGGTAACGGAAGTTGTGCAATTCGGGATCGGAGTTCTTCACGGTGACCACGCCGTTCATGCGAAGGACGTACGTCCAGCGCGGACGGAAGATGCACTTCTCCTGGTCGATGGTCAGTGACTTCGGTGGTAACTCCCCGCTAATCGCGGTTTCCACCCCCTCAAGATAGACCAGAGCGTTCTGCACGATGCCCTTCTCCTTGTCGATTTTGATCCGGTTAAGGGGATCTCCCTTTTTCAATCCACACTGGCTGTCGCGTGGGGCGGTAACGGGGTCCGGAGCCGAGCCTTTGAACTTCACCTGACCGGTGAGCGTTCCCCAGTTGTCACCGGGTTCGTCGACGACCTCCAGACCGGACGACGTCCCGCCGCCCGTTTGCTTCGATGTCGTTTCCGAAGATGAGTCCGCCCCCTGATCGCTCGATCCGTCCTCACCACCGCCACCGCAGGCGGCGAAGGTCAGCAGACCGAGCATCAGGGTGCCAACGATAGCGTACTGTGAAATGGTATTCATGTTGTTCATGGTATGTTTCTGGTGAAAACTGAAGAAAGAAACAAGTTCGAACAGAGTTATTCGTCCCTTCGCCGGACCGGCGACTTATCAAGCGGCACCGATTGATCGTTCCAGTTCCCGTTTTTCTGTGTCCGGCTCCAGCGCAGGTGCCACTCGGTGACCTCCGTCCCCTGCGGCACCTTCGCTGAAAGTGTTTTCGTCAGTGATCCTTCCGAAGGGATGGTCATGGATTGTTCAAGGTCAACGGTTTCGTCCGAGGTTAATTTCACGTACCGGGATTTCACGGTCATTGAACGCGCACCGGTATTTTTGACGGTTACCGTGAGGTAAAAGGTCCAGTCGGACGTGCCCGCGTGCACGTACAGATCATCAATGCGTACCAGACCGTCCGCGTCCAGTTGAATCCGATCCCCCGCCGCCACCAGCTCGGGGGCTCCGTCGGATGACGTCACCGTCCGCTCGCTTTGCTCATCGGAGAACTGCATCATGAGCAGGTCGAGGAACGTCCACCCCTCCAGCACGAACGCCACGCCGATGACCGTCAGTACCACCGTAATCCCGACTGTGCGCCTCGACATGCGTTCTCCCATCACGGAATAAATGGCTCGGCACCCGGAGACAGAACGCCGTCCGAGAGCAGATCGGCCATCGGCAACCCGTACACCGCCAGGATCAGCACGATGGCGACGCCAAGCCACAGCTTCCAGTTGTCCAGGAGCGCCGGGCCATGCTCGACGCCGGACAGTGGTTCGGGCAGCACCGGATCGACGTGGATGTCCTCGTCCCACGCCGGGAGCAACCACGATCCGCCAACCACCAGCAGGAAAAAGATCAAGGAGATAAACAGAATGGTTCCCCCGATGGCGATCTGGAACTTCATCTCCCCCATGCCACCGGCCACCTGGTCGTAGGTCACGTTCCGGTAGGTGGGTTCGGCGCTTCGTCGAGGGACCCCGGCGAGGCCGGCGCGGTGCATGGCATTGCTCATCAGCGTCATCCCGCCGAACCAGAGGTAGGGCTGGAGAATGGCCATCCAGTAGAAGCGAAGGGGTTTTCCGGTCAGCTGCGGCAACAGCCAGTAGGTGATGGCCATGAACGTCAGCGCCACCGCCGTACCGACCGTTAAGTGAAAGTGACCCGGCACCCAGAGCGTGTTGTGAACCAGGTAGTTAATGTTCATGCCGGCATTGATCATGCCGCTGAACCCTCCTGCGGCGAACATCAGTGCGGCCAGGAAAATTCCGGCGAAGGTCGGATCCTCCCACGGCAGGTCCTTCAGCCAGGATACCCAGCCCGAACCTCCGTTCTGCCTTGCTCCGTATTCCAGACTGGCCAGGACCGTGAACGCGGTCAGCAAACTCGGCAGCAGCAGAAACATCGTGTTGGTCATGGCCACGAACTTGTATCCAGTGGCAATGCCCGGGTCCGTGAACTGATGATGAAACCCAACCGGCGTGGAGAGCACAAGAAACAACACGAACACCACCCGCGCCAGGGGATCACTGAACAGGCGTCCGCCGGCAATTTTCGGCAGAACGGTGTACCATACCAGGTAGGCTGGCAGCAGCCAGAAATACACGACCGGGTGTCCGAAGTACCAGAACAGGGTGCGGGTCAGAAGCGGATCCACCTGGTCAATCCAGCCGAGCGACCAGGGAATCAGGAACACCACCACCTCCACAGCGACGCCAATAGACGAGATATACCACATCAGCATCGTAAACAGCACCATGTGCATCTGAAGCGGAATGCGGTCGTCCGGATGCTCCCCGCGCCACTGGTACATGGCCCAGATGTAGTCCGCTCCCGCCAGCCAGGTGCCGACGATCAGCAGTGCGGCACCGATGTAGAAGACCGGGTGTGCTTTCAACGGCGCGTAAAACGTGTACAGCACGCTCGCCTGCATCGGAATTCCGTCGACCAGG
>CAZQNZ010000088.1:0-9726 GCA_964594615.1 uncultured Planctomycetia bacterium | reverse complement strand
GGGGCGGGTCATCCGGTGCCTGACCTCACAAGAACCATTGTTGAGTTGTCGTGAATCGGATGCCGGTAACAGAGATCTAAGACATAAGAGCAGAACCTGACATCTGTGATGGGGCTCTGTGTACATGCCGGTCATGTATTCCTGCGTCTCCTCGCCAGGCAATGGTAAATCACCTGGTACGGGTGAGATTTGCGTCCCGAATGGGAGGGACTGATGTTCTCCCCCGGGATTCATCCCGGGGTGGACGGTGTCACACACCAATCAGGAGTCCCGCAAGGGACGACCGAAGCTTTTAAATGGCATTGCCCCTCAAAAGGCTTTGTTATGCACCAAAATTCGGATGCGTAGTGGGCGTTTCCTTTTTAGATGGAATTTTGCTGAAGCTGGTCACTGACGTATCGAGCAATCAGATCCACTTCCAGGTTGACCGGTTCTCCGGTTTTTCGGTGACCGAGGGTGGTGCGGTCAAGTGTTTCCGGAATCAGTTCGACGGAAAACCGATCGTTTTCGACGTCGACGGGGGTCAGGCTGATGCCATCGATGGCAACACATCCTTTGGAAACGACCCTGGAAAGCACCGCTTCGGGCGCTTCGATCCAGATCGTTTTTTCCTCCTCTCGATCCTCAATACGGTCCACGTGTCCGATGCCGTCCACGTGGCCCATCACAAAGTGACCGCTCAGGGAATCCCCCACCTGCAACGAGGGCTCGATGTTCACCAGATCGCCGACATCCACGCGTTCAAGATTGCTTCGCTGGAGGGTTTCCCCCACAAGGTGAAAATGAAGAATAGGTTCTTCCGGTTCCACCTTCTCAGCCGTCAGGCAGACCCCGTTAACCGCTATGCTATCCCCGGGGTTAATGGATTGCTCAAGTTGCGGGCAACGCACGGAGATGTCCCGGCCATCTCCGGATGACTCCACCGTCAGTACCCAGCCTTTACTCTGAATGATTCCTGTAAACATAGCAATGGACGATTTATGAATCAGTTCGTGATGCTTCAAAGCGTTGAATGGCTTCCTCGTAACCGGGTGAGACGAACGCCCTGGGACGGACGTCGTAAATCTGGTCGATGGCTTCCTCCGCCGAATACCCTTCCCGGTCAACAAGGTAACAGGCGATGGTGCAGCAGGACCGATCGAGGCCGGCGTAGCAGTGCACCAGCACCGGTTGATCGGATTCAAGGTGATGGTCGATAAACGGAAAGACGTTTTCCGCTCGATCAAGGAATTCCTCCTGCAGATCCGGTCGGTCAATCACCATCGGAGGAGCGTACGCCGGAAGGTGTTCGAAGCCAGAATCCTCCAGTTGTCGTTCTTGTTGAGGGGGAAGCCGATGGAGGGAAGCGATGGCCCGGAATCCAGTGTCCCAGAGGGCATCGAGATCCCATGATTTTTTGTCCGGTCCGCAACGACCGGCGATTTTTCCCGGCAGCACCCAGTAGTAGTCGTCTTCCTGTGAGGCGTCCAGCCGTTGAAATGCGTCCTCCATACCCATGGCTTGTTTCTCCTATCCGGGAGGCCAGGAAAACGAGCGTCCACCGAGTAAGTGCAGGTGTATGTGCCAGACGGACTGTCCGGCCCCCTCCTGACAGTTAAATACAAGCCGGTATCCATCTTCGTGAATACCTTCGTCTCGGGCGATGGATCGGGCCGTCTGAATTAACCGGCCCATTAATTCCGTGTGTTGTTCCTCGAGATCGTCAATGGTCGGGATATGCTCCCGGGGGACGACGAGCACATGTGTCGGTGCCTGTGGATTGATGTCATGGAACGCGATGAGATCGTCGTCTTCGTGTATGATGTCGGCGTCTTTTTCCCCACTGGCAAACTGACAGAACAGGCAGTCGTCAGGCATCGTTCCTCCCAGCAATGAAGTTCACAAGCAACGTCGATCCGCATATACCAAATTTTTCTTGACCTCCGATCACTCAAAGTAATTTTATCATGTTTGGTCTCATGAAGTTAAGAGCAGCTTCCGCTGGTACGACGAAACATGATTGCCGAAGCGATGGGAAGGGCTGACGAGAGACAGAACTCACATTGAAAGGGACCATTCCTTGTAGATGGCTCGGATAGCTCGTAAGGTGACGGACTCACAGAGGTAGCGCTGGGGCGGGAGGCAGATTCTCTGGCTTGTCACTGAGGTACGTTTGGGAAATGTCTGACGGAAACGACGAGACGAAAAACAGCAGGGCGCGGCAAAGCCATCGTCAGGGCGATGCGTCGGGGAATTCTTCATCTTCGGAGACGGACGATGATATACCGGTCTGGCTACAGGGAGCGATTCTGATCTGCATTCTGCTCAGTGTGGCGTTTCTCCTCGTGGCGTATCTCGTCCCGAAAATGCGTTCCTCGTCTGGTCCTCACCCGCAGAAGTCCGAGTGGAAACAAACGGCAAATAAGATCATCGAAACGGCACTGGAGCAGGAAACCAACAACATTCCAGAACTCATCGGGCATCTTGAATCAAGCAACACAGCCATCCGTCGTAACGCCGAATGGGCGCTGTACTACATGACGGGGCTTCCCTGGGCAAGCAAGCCGGACCTGTGCCGGACGTGGTGGAACGAACATGGTCGGGCCGTGATGAATGGCGAAGAACCCACCGAACCCCGACCGGAACCGGAGGAGTTCCCCCGGGTGAGACCGCCGACTGAACTGAACGTGAGCCGATACTTTGAGCTGGTTTCCCCGTACCGAATGATGATATCGGACTCGAACGCCGCCATACGATACGAGCGGGGTCTCGTGAACAACAGCCCGGAGGAGCCCCTCCGTATTTACCCCCCCGACGTACTACCGTACAGGGCGTACCGCTATGGTCGAAACATTCCGGCTTCCGTGCGAGAGAAGAACAATATCTCATGGAAAATGGCGAAAATACCGGTGCACCTTCAGTATGGACCGTCCGTGTTTATGGTGTTTGTGGAATGGTTCCGTGCGGGTTCGATGGAGAAGGTCTTTCGTAAGGAGTTTCTCGAATTTTCGGTGCTGGGCCGGAATACGAAGACTCTTCAACCCGGTAAGCGCATGGGAGAACAGAAATCCCTTCCCCTCCGTCCTCCGTCAAAGCTGTTTGAACAGGGTCCGCATGCACTTATACGGCTGACACTGGACGGACGGGACGTGCTGGCCAAGCGTTCCAATGAGAAGATGCGAATCAGATTCCATGATCGCTCGCACACCGTTCATCTGTTTCGTGCCAACCCGGACCGGGTACCGGGCTACACGAAGCAGGAACTGACGAAACTCAAACGCACCGGCCGAGAACACGGATATCAGCTGGAGCGTGCTGAGCGGGTGCGTGTCCGTGCCTTCACGGATTCCACCGGGATCAGGCCGGAAGAGACGCCGGCCACATCCGAAACGAGCACGCGGTCCTCCTGGACCACCGGATCCGGCACACTGCAAAAACCACGAACGGTAGCCGGTAGCACATCGCATTTCGAACGAGACCGGTTGATTTACGATCAGACGTTCTCATGGAGCCGCATGGAAGAAGAATGCAGTCCCTGCGAGCCGGACCCTCAGGGAAGCCACCGGCTCCACGAGATTCGAGGGTACGCGGGATCGTATTCGTCCAGTGAGGAAGCGAGAAGGGCGATCGATCGACACTCCGGCAGGCGATGGGTTCTGGTGTTCAAGCCCATGCCGAAGGACGACGGGGCGCCGGCTTCCTCCGAGTAAACCGGTTCTCCGGGCAGGAAGAAAATTACGACTCGTCTTCCAGCAGTGGAGCGTACCCGTCCTTGTAGGACGGATAAACAAATTCGTACCCGCTCTCCCGAAGCCGTTCGCTTCGAATACGTTTGTTCGTCGCTTTGATCCGAGACGAGGCTTCGGAAATCGGTTTCACGTCCGGTTCCGGCACGCCAAGCTGATTGGCGATCCACCGGAGGATTTGACACCGGTCCGTCGGGTTGGGGTCCGTTCCGTTGTACACCTCGTACGGATCGTCCACGGTCATCAGGTGCTGGAGAATCCCGGCGCAGTCCGCAAGGTGATTCTTGTTCGTATATCGTTTCGGCCCGTCGTAGCACGACGCGCGTCCTGATTTGACAAGGTTGATGTAGCGCTGTCGTCCGGGCCCGTAGATGCCGCCGTATCGCACAACAATTCCATGCGGTTTCTGAGAGCGAACCAGTTCTTCCGCTTCGAGCAGGATCTGACCTCGCCGCCGGTCCGGCTCAGTGGGTGACGTTTCATCGACCCATTGCCCGTCCTTTTGACCGTAGACGGACGTGCTTGAGGTGTAAAGTATCCGCTGAAGTGTGTCCTGATCCACTGCCTCCAGCAGGTTCTTCAACCCCTCCACATAGATCGATTGATACGCGTCCGGGCCGCGTCCACTCGCCGACGCGGTATAGAACAGGTAATCGAGTCCTTCGGGCAGGTCCGACAGGGTGGACGGCTCGGTCAGATCGGCCTGTATCGGACGAAGGTCCTCCGGAAGCCGATCCGGATGACGGCGAAGTCCATGCACCGTGTGACCTTCCGAAGCCAGGTTTTTGCCGAGGGCCGTACCAACGTATCCACATCCGGCAATCAAAATGTTTGCCATGAGTTGGAATATTCAGTAATAACGTGAGAATGTGTTAAAAAGAGGGCAACGAATGTTGAGCCGATTTCCGGGTTGTTTGAGAGAATGGGTGGCGACATGCTGAATTCACCGCAATTCGGCACGGACAATTTATGGTAACGAACCGTGTCCTGTGATTCATGTTTCGATCCTTCGACCCGTTCCGTCGCCAGCGGTTCACCTGGACGGTCGTCGGCTGAGAAGCGTAAGGTTCGGGATCCGGACCGGTTCCGTATACATTGAGTTCGAATGTGTATCGAGTTCAAGCAAACAAGCACACAACGATGGCGTCGAGAATTCATTACATCGGGATCCTTCGTTCTCCTGTGTCATGGGCCAAGGTCAACCGGGAGTTCGTACTCGCGTTGGATCGTGCCGGGCTGGAGGTGTCCGTCACCGAATTGAGGGGGCTTCATTACGAATCCGATTATCCATTGCCGGACCGACTTCAGCGATTGGTGGAACGGCCCCGGGAGGCCCCCGTCGAACTGGGGATGGAATATCCGCAGAACCTGTGGAAACTGGAGGGGGAGCTAAACATGGCATGGGTGCTGTACGAAACGGAGCTCCCCTCCGACTGGACGTCGTTGTATCAGGAACACGCGGATGTGTTTCTGTGTCCGAGTCCATTCGTGCAGCGCAAAGCAGTGGACGCTGGGCTACCGGAGGACCGGACGTTTACCGTGCCGTTCGGGGTCAACCTTGAGTATTATCACCCGGATGTGGAGCCGGAACAGCCGTCCTCCACCGATCGACGTATTCTTGCCGTGGGCCCCCCGCATAAACGAAAGGGATTCCGGGAGCTGATTCGTGGATACGCGGAGGCCTTCTCCGGCGACGATGACATCCAGCTTTATCTGAAGACCTATGATCGTGCATCGGACGATCATCTGTATCCATGGGAGTTCGATCT
Organism: uncultured Planctomycetia bacterium; assembly: GCA_964594615.1. Classification (GTDB taxonomy): domain Bacteria; phylum Planctomycetota; class MHYJ01; order CAYXQY01; family CAYXQY01; genus CAYXQY01. Next base: position 4,232 of record CAZQNZ010000088.1, on the reverse strand, counting down.
GGATCGTTTGGTCCGGGAGGAAACGGGACCGGATGCACCCGCCATAGAGGTGGATCGAGAAGCACGTAATGAGCGGGAAATGGCACAGTTGTTTCGCGGGGCGGATCTGTTTATTCTTCCGAGTTACGGGGAGGCATTTGGCCTGTCGGTTCTGGAGTCGATGGCCGTCGGAACCCCCGTGATCGGTGTGGATTACGGGCCCGTGGCGGAGATGGTAAACAAGCAGAACGGCTGGCTTCTTCCGTGTACAGAATCGAAATTGTCGGGTGTGGCGTACGACACCGAGACCCCGTGTACCTTCTGTGTGCCTTCGGCGGAGGACATCGGACGTCTGCTTCGTCGACTGCATGACGATCCCGGATGCATTGAGACCCGTCAGGAGGAGGCGATCAAGACGGCTCGGGACTGGACGTGGACTCATTCCGCCGATCAGTTCAAGGACGTCCTTCATTCACTCCGGTGACGCATCCCCTATAATACCAGGCAGAATGTCCTCCACCAGATAAATAATTTCACATCTCGTAACCGAGTAAGGTCACGAATCACATGAAAAAAGAAACGTTGAAACGAAACCTGTATCAGGCGGATGGTTTTCAGGACCTGATCGACCGCATCGCGGAGTTTCTACCGGAGGAAACGGACTTCGGAATTTTTCAGTTCAATCCGGATGCAAGTGTCCAGGTACTTCACCCGATCGAACGGCCCGGATTTTCCGCGAATGAACTGTTGCAGCACGTGCAATCCGAGGACGTGACAGACGAGGCGTTCCGTCAGGTAACGGAGGGGATTGCACGGCCGTTTGTCATTGAAATATCCGACGAAGGGGACATCAACAAACTGAGCATCCCCAACACTGGGGCGTCCGAGGAATAACTGAACCGGCGGATGAAGAAAGTTGCTGGCCCACCGCAACCTGGATGAAAACGACTGCATCGACCGGGCGCTGGAGGGCCTGGTTGCTTTGCCGGACGTCTGTTTAGAACACGGACCGGGTGCGTCGAATGAATTGTGGCCCGTTCTGAATACCCGCTTGAACGAAGGAATTCGAAACGGTACGCACGTTATGCCGTAAGGAAGAGAGGGCTCGTTCAGGAGGTAATGAACCATTTCCGGACGTACATTAAAACGATACTTAACGATTCAGCCCTCATCATCTGTTTCCTGCTTAAAAAGGAGAAAGCATGGCCTGCTGGACCTGCTGGACACCGGCTAGAAACAGAAACGCGCATAGGAGGGCAATTGCACCGGCCAGAAGGACCAGACGAACACATGCTTTGACATGCACCTCGGTGGCGTCCGGCGTGCCTTCTCCCACCCATGGTTGCTCGACCACACGGTTGGGAAGGACGTTCGGTCCACCGAGTCGTACGTGTAAAGCGCCCGCTACAAAGCTTTTTGCCTGTCCGCTGTTCAGGGAGCGGTGATTGTGCCGGTCCCGCAGCCAGGCCCGACCGCCCAGGTCGGTGTCAGCCCCGGTGAAAAGACTGCTAATAAACAGAAACGGTACGGCCAGCCGGGTGGGCAGGAAATTCATAAAGGTGTGGAGGAGCGAGCTGAACCAGCCCATTGTCCCTCCCGGTCGTTCGGCCTGGAGTACGTCATCAAGCGTATGGATGGTCCGATGAAATAGAACGGCCGTGATCCCACAGATTGCGATCGATCCGGGCAACAAGAGTCCTGCGAGGGCACCGGCACAGAACCAGAAGAGGGGGGTCAAAAACGAGTCGACGAAGCCGTCGGCCATGCCTTCGATAGCAGCACGCGCTATTCCATGGATATCCAGATGATCGGGGTCGCGCCGGATCATCGGGTGAATGGACTCCCGGGCTTCGTCGAGCTGATCGTTCCGGAGTGCGAGAATGACATTCAACGCGTGATCGAACATCGATCGAAACGACATGCTCAAATACAGGAGCGCAACATGTATGGTGAGAACAACGTACTCCGGAAGCAGCGAGAACACCATGCCGGACAGTAGAAGATACCCTCCGATGAGGCAAACGAGGGCCAGTAGAGTCAATACGATCCCGCCCGCTCGGTCCGGGAGGTTCAGGGAACGGATGGTCCGTCGTCCCCCATCCATGATGTGACCGATCTGTCGAACGGGGTGGAATTTCGAGTCTGGATCACCGATCAGGAGGTCCAGCAGCAGTGCAAGCGGTACGATCGGAAGAACATCCATGACAGGGTGTGCATGATGAACTCATGTCGCGTCCGTCGGAGCAATCAATAGTTTCTTTACCGGAATCATACGGCAAACCACTCAGATTTTTGAATTGCCTCTTCGACAGAATCATAATGAGAATTCCTGCGAATGGGGCGTGCGCTCACTGAAATCCCGCAAGGTTTCAACCGTAGAAAATCAAGCGGGTTGACGAGCGTCGAAAGACGTTGCAGAGCGCTGGCTGAGACTCATTTCCATCAATCACATCCGGTTTTTCGCACATACCGGCGGTGATTTCCCGTCGGCAACAGTCGCTTTGAGGGCACTGTCTCCTTGAAACGGCTTGTTCCTGGCAACAAAATCGGATGCTGAGTACGCGCTCCATCTTCAGATGGAGGTCCGATGAGTTGCATCGGGTTGGAGAACTGCCTTCAAGGCGAATCGGGTTTTACTCGACCGAATATCGACTTCATCCGTTTCCCGCCGGTGGCCAGAAATTATGACACTGAGTGTGAAGGACGCCTCCTTGTTCGTCACGAACATGACGACCCGCATTCCGTTTGAATACGGGATGACGCGTTTGACCGCATTGCCACACCTGTTCGTGCAAATCGATCTGGAACTGGACGGGGAGCATGGTCGGGGGATGTCGGCGGATGGGCTCGCGCCAGGCTGGTTCACGAAGGATCCGGACCAGACGTACCACCAGGAAATTCGGGAGATGTGCAGCGTGATTTCCACGGCTGTCGACCGGCTCGTGCGGATGGCGTCGTGTTCCGATCCGTTCACCTGCTGGTTACAACTGTACGAGCAGCAGATGGCGTGGGGTCGGGATCAGGGGATCCCTGATTTGCTGACGAACTTTGGAATTTCCCTGGCCGAACGTGCTCTTCTGGATGCGTTCTGCCGGATCAAAGGCGTTCCCTTTCATCGGGCGATTCAAGAACATCGACTCGGAATTCAGCTCGGAGAGATCCACGAGGATCTATCCGGAACGGCACCCTCGGATTGGTTGGACGAAACCCCGCGTTCGGCGCTTCGAATCCGCCACACGGTGGGGTTATCAGACCCGATCACATCGGACGAGGCGGGGAGCCGGGACCGTCCGGAGGATGGGCTCCCTCTGACTCTTGAGGAAAACATCGATACCTACAACCTCACGCACTTCAAGATTAAGGTGAATGATGATCGAGGGGCGTCGAAGGAGCGGTTGCGTCGGATTTCGGAACTTGCTGAAGAGGGGCGTTCGTCTTTTGTGTTTTCACTTGACGGGAATGAGTCCTTCGACGATCTGGATGAATTTCGCGGATTCTGGGAGGAGTTGGTCTCCGACGATCAGCTGCGATCGTTTCTTCAGCAGGGGTTGTTATTCGTGGAGCAGCCGCTGCGGCGGGAGGTCCTGAGATCAGAAGCTCAGGAGAATCCGGTGGAGTGGGCGGATCGTCCGCCCATGATCATTGATGAATCGGATGCGAACCTGGACTCGCTGCCACGAGCACTGGAACAGGGATACCACGGCACCAGCCACAAGAACTGCAAAGGGGTTTTCAAGGGCATCGCCAACCGCTGTTTGATCGCGAGCAAGAATGCTGAGAAAGCCGGGACTCCCTACCGAATGAGCGCCGAAGACCTCTCGACGGTGGGTCCTGTATCGCTGTTGCAGGATCTCTCCGTGATTGCCACGCTTGGATTTCATCACGCCGAACGAAATGGCCACCATTACTTCCCCGGACTGAGTGAAATGCCGGACCAGGTCCAGCAGCGCATGCTGGAACATCACGGAGCACTTTATCGAAGACACCGTGCCGGAACGCAGACGTTTCCATCACTCGATATCACGGACGGTCAAATTACACTGGAGGGAGTGAACCGGGCTCCCTTCGGGTACAATATTGACCTGAATCCGGAGCAGTTTACCCCGCTTTCGGACTGGTCGTTCGAGTCCCTGGGCATCGAATCCTCCGGCTAGGAGGCTGTTGAAAAACCCTTGTAGCGTCAGTGCGGATGCATTTGTCCGTCCGCAAGGGGAAAAGCGCAGGCGATGCAGAGGGAGCATCGTCGAGCATTT
>CAZQNZ010000087.1:0-9771 GCA_964594615.1 uncultured Planctomycetia bacterium | reverse complement strand
AGGAACAGCAGGGGCAGCAGAATCGCGGGGAGCACCTGGCCCCCGAGCAAAAGAACCGTAAACACCGGCAGGGCCTCCGGCCGGGCCATGCCCTCCGTGGCATTTTTGGCCAGACCGTTCCAGGTCGACTGAAACCCGTCGTACATTCGGGCGCGTGCGATGTCTTTTGCATCAAACAGGTCCGTGTGAAACCCCTCCCGGCGAAACGCCGCCGGCAGTGTGATTCCGTCGTGGCGGGATTGACGAATGGCGCTGTGGCCGCCCACCTGTTCGTACGCGTCGCGTTCGGCGATCATCAGCTGACCGCAACCGGCCGCCAGGCCGGGGTGGTTGAAGCGCCGCATGAACCAGATGGGAAGAAATCCCAGCAGGATATACGGAATGAAGGAGATGAGCAGTTTTTCGCCAAATGTTTCCGTTTCCTGGTGGGGAAAGCCGGAGATCAACTGTGCCGGACTCTGTTCTAATTCTCCGGCAAGGCACCGCAGTGCATCCGCCGACAGACGCACGTCCCCGTCAATGAAACAGAGAATGTCATGGCGGGCGGCTTGAGACAGTTTCCAGCATGCGTGCTGTTTTCCGCACCAGCCGTCCGGAAGGTCCCCGCCGTTCATGAGTCGCACCCGGTCGTCTTCCCGTGCATGGTTCCGAACCAGTTCCGGCGTGCCGTCCGTCGAATGATCGTCGTACACGATGATCTCCAGGTCGATCCCGTCATTGGCGCGAACGGATTCCAGCGTCGGTCCCAGCCGGTCCTCCTCATTACGGGCGGGAATCAGGACCGAAATACCCGGAGGATGTTGCGTTTCTTTCGGCGTCGCCGGACCGGGGGCCCTGAACAGCCACATGTTGACGGTCCACAGCAGTGCCGGTACGAGGGCCAGAATCAGTGCGGTCAGAGCGAGTGTCGTCATGCGCTTCTTCCTCCGGTTCGGTTCTCTTTCTCCTCCGTCGAGCCGGACCCCGTCAGACACCGGCGGAACCGCTGCCAGGTTCCGTACACACCGCCGATGCCGGAGGAGCCGCCAAAGATGACGTGGAACGCGTCATCATTGCGGGTCCGGTCCGCTTCGAGGAGGTCGTCAAGAACGGATGCAAGTCGTGTCTCCATCGGATCGATCCATTCGGAGGCGTCCCGGTCCGGGTACTGCCGGATCCGGAGGGGCTCACCGAATCCCATCAGCACTTCGGGAAAACGGTCGGTCCAGAACGAGTACGTGAGACCGAGCGGAACCAGTGTTCCCGTTTCCAGTCGAGACGCGAGGTGACCGAGGCCGGGTCGGAAATCCATCGGACGCTCCCGGGCATCCGCGAAGCGCCCCTGCGGCGTGACCCACAGCGCCGTGTTATCCCGATCCAGTACGGATTCGCAGGTCCGTAGAAACCGCCGGCCGGCGGTGGGCGCGTCGAGATCCACGCCGAACACCCCGATCTTCCGAAAGAAGCCGAAGTTCTTGAGCTGTTCCTCGTCCATCGGGGTAAAGTGGGTGTAGTCCGTCCAGTACTGGTTGATCAACTGAATACAGATCAGCGGGTCCCACCAGCCGGGATGGTTCAGGTAGAAAATGGGCGGATCCTCCGGAATGTCCGGTACGTGCTCCGCACCGTACAGGCGGAAAGTATGAAAGTGACGCTGCAGATACCAGGTGTTGTACCGGCTGAAGAGCCAGAACACCCACGGTGAGACCGAGGGTTCGGACCGGTTCGAATTGGATGTTCCTTCGGTTGACCTATTCATTGGCCCGGGCTCCGGAACGAGGTACGTGATCGACGATGGAGTTCACGAGGCCTCCTCACTGATCAGATCCGCCACGAGCTGTCCGCAGAGTGTGACCATGGGCATTCCCGGGCCGGGATTCACGCTGCCACCGGTAAAGTAGAGTTGATCAAAATATTCGCTCTCCTTCGGGGCCTTCAGCGCACTGTTTGATTGATCGGACACGACGCCGTAAATGGCTCCCTTGTTCGAATAATACATCTGTTGAATGTCCTGCGGATAGAGTGTTTCCTCCACGATGATGTGGTCCCGCAGGTTCTCCAGTCCCATCCGCTCCAGCTTGGTCAGGATGCGGTCCTCAAACTGTTCGTACGCCGCTTCGGCGAAATCCCCGTCCTCATCCATGTGCGGAATGTGCGGCAGAATCTTCAGGTTTTCACATCCGTCCGGTGCCACGGAGGGATCGGTCTGCGCCGGTGCGACCACGTAAATGGTGGGGTCGTACGGCAGCTTGTAGTCGTTGAACACGGAACGGAAATGCGCTTCCGGATCGTTCGAGAAAAAGAAATTATGATGATCGAGCCGGTCGTAGGTGCGGTCCAGCCCGAGGTGCATCACCAGTCCCGAACAGGACGGTTCGTACCAGTCCCGATACGACGGCAGTCCGGACACCTCCTTCTCCACCAGATGCTCGTACAGCGGAATGACCTCCATGTTGGACACCACGAACGTTGCGTCGACGGTGGATCCGTCGTCGAGGGTGACGCCCCGGGCCGTATCGTTATCAATGTTCAGTCGTTTGACCTCCGTATTCAGGTGAACGTCCACGCCGGCGATGTCCAGCAGTTCCCGAAGGCCCCGGGCGAGGTTGTACAGCCCGCCGTCCACGTACCAGAGCCCGTATTCCTGCTGCACGTACGGAAGCAGGTTCAGCATGGCCGGGGCCTCGTAGGGAGACGACCCCACGTATTTGATAAAGAAGTTGAAGATGTCCGCCAGTTTGTCGTCCTGAATGTGACGTCGAACCCCCTGATCCACCGTCGAAAAGTAGTCGAACGACGTGATGGAAAACGGGCTGTAGTGCCAGACGAAGTCCCACAGGGTATCCAGTCCGGCCGAAAAGTAGCCCTGTTCGGTTACCTCGTAAATATCACCGGAGTAGTCGAGAAACGATTCGATCTGCCGGACGTGGTCCTCCGTGACGTAGGAGTTCTCCTCGTGTGTGCGATCGAGCTCGTTGTATAGATCGATGCAGGTGCCATCCTCAAAGAAGGAACGCCACTGCAGATCCAGTTCACGGAGGACCACGTGATCGTCCAGCGACGCGCCCGCCCGGTTGAACAGCGATCGAAAAATATGCGGCAGTGTGAGGATGGAGGGACCGAGGTCAAACGAGAATCCGTCTTTCTCCAGCAGATTCAGCTTGCCGCCGAGGTGATCGTTTTTCTCGAACAGGTCGACGTCGAATCCCTCCGCGGCGAGTGAAACCGCCGCTGAGATTCCTCCGAGTCCCCCACCAATAACAATTGCATCTCGTTCGGCCATGGGTGGTTTCAACGAGCTCCCATTCGTAAAAATAATCAATGAACCGACAGGCCGTCAGACGAGCTCTAACAATATTTCGTCTGACATTGAACCGAGCCCCGAACGTAAGAGAGGGGTCCGGATCAAAAGATTGATTTCTGTTATCCTGCTTGTTGGCGCCTCTGTGGCCCCTCTGTTACCTTCGGGGCTCTGTCATTTTCGTCACCCGAATCGTGTTGTTTCCCGTATGCCGGGAATTCTTGACCGGTTACGATTCCAATTCGCCAATCAGCCGGCTTCAAGGGCACCGGCACTCCATCCGGAAACAGATCATCGCAACCCTTCTCACGCCCGAATCGGTGCCTACTAATTCTAATGGAATCGTCCATTTTAGCCGCCGGTTAGCAGTTTTTTAATCAGATGAATGGTCCGCCGCAGCTTCTCGGGAAACGTTTCGTTGCCAAAACGAAGCATCAGAACGGATCGAAGGAGGTCGTACAGGTTGGATTCGTACGGGAACCAGTTCGGTTCGTTGTTTCCGCTCCATCGATCGATCATGACGGAGGTCGTTTGCGTGAAGCTCAGCAGCCCTTCCGGACCGTGGTATCGACCGAGTCCGGAGGACTTGTTGCCCCCGAACGGGAGATCCGGGTTCCCGACGTTGGTCACGACGTTGTTGATGTAACACCCCCCGGTATCCAGCTGATCCGTGACCCGCCGCGCCCGTGCTTCGTTTCCGCTGAACACACTGGCGTTCAGTCCGTACCGGGAATCGTTCGCGAGTCGCACCGCCTCCCGGTCATCGGAGACGGATCGGATGGCGAGAACGGGACCAAAGGTTTCCTCCTGCATCACCGTCATGTCCTGTTGGACGTCCGTCAGGACGATCGGGTGGACAAACCGGTCCTCGATCTTCATTGGCGTGTGCAGGGTGGCCCCCCGGTCGACGGCGTCCTCCACGTGGCGTTTGATGGTGTCTATCTGATCGGGATGGATCATCGGTCCGATGTCCGCGTCCGGACCGGGGCCGACGCGGAGTTGAGACGTTTCGTCCAGCAGAAGATCCAGAAACTGATCGGCTACCGCGTGCTGCACGTACACGCGTTCAATCGAGGTGCACATCTGCCCGGCGTTGCTGAACGCCCCCCAGGTTGCAGCACGGGCAGCCCGTTGAACCGGGGCATCATCCAGGACAATCATGGGATCGTTGCCCCCCATCTCCAGCTCGACGGGAATCATCCGTTCCGCAGCTTGTTGACGTATGTTTCGACCGGTTTCCACACTGCCGGTGAAGAAGATTTTGTCCGGGCTGGATTCGACCAGATGCTCCCCCACGTCCGGTCCACCCTGCACCACCGAACACAGATGGTCCGGACCCCCTGCCTCCCTCAGAAGGTCGCCCACCAGCTCCCCGGTGATCGGTGTGAGTTCGGAGGGCTTGATGACCACGGCATTGCCAGCCACCAGCGCGGTGATGGCCGGGATGAGGGTCAGTTGCATCGGATAGTTCCAGGGGGCGATGACAGCCACGACGCCGAAGGGGCGGTGTTCCACTTCCGCCGTGTTTCCGGGAGCGATGAGCGGGGTGGACCGGGTTTCGGTTGTGAGAACGTCACGGGCGGTGGAGGCATAATACGAGAGAAATTCGACGGACATCATCAGGTCGGCGGTCAGGGCTTCCGTACGGGGTTTGCCCGTCTCCCGGACGATTTGATCAACGATCTCGTCGGTGCGATCCATCAGCACCGACTGCAGACGCCGCAGGAATTGAACCCGTGTATCGATGCTCGTTTTTCGCCACTGTGTCGACGCGGATCGGGCCCTTTTGACCGCCTGTTGAACATCCCTTCTGGCATGCGTATCCACCGCCCCAATCGGTTCGCCGGTGACGGGAGAATAGGACGTGAGCTGTTCGTTCACGGAACAATTTTAAATGTGGAATGACTCTGAAGGCGGGTCAAAAAGGCGGACGGTACCCGTAGAATACAGTGAAATACGTTTCCACCAGAGTTGCAATTCGTTCCATTCTCCGTTGGACGCGGCCTCGTCTTTTCAACCCGGTACGAACAGGTGGCATGTACTCCGGGGACCGCATGTTGTGAATGCCATGGAGGTTCCCGAAACGGATGTCGTAGTGCGTATATTGTGGCGCCCTTACAGGGCGCATTAATTATAACCCGTTCAATGACCCAGGGTTGCGCCGTCTTCGACGGCTGACCCTGGGCTTAGTTGTGTGGGCCCTTCGGGCCCGTCTGACACCCGGCGCTACGATCAGTTTCCAGGCCTGGATTTCTGGCCCTCTAGGCCCGTCTTGAACCCGACCCAAAGAGTCGGAACAGTTGAGCCCGGGGCAAGCAGGCCGGAGGTCGACACGGTTCCGGCGATCAGAAGAACCTTATACCCGGACCCTAACAGGACACAACGTATCTATCCCGGACGTGCTGTTTGTCGTAGCGATGTTGCGCCCCTTCAGGGCGCGTCTATTTTTACCCTTTTTATACCCAGGGGGGCGCCGTCTTCGACGGCTTCCCCTGGGCTTATCTGTTTGGACCCTTCGGGTCCTTTTTTGAACATCGAAGAGGGGAGTTTGCATATATTCCCACGGCCCAACGGGCCGGGACCGGGAAGCCCGGGGTAAACAGGCCGGAGGCCGACGCGGCCCCCGGGGATCAGAAGAACCTCATCCCCGTTCCCTGAAAGGTCACGACGTATCAATCCCAGACGTGCTGCTCGTCGTAGCGATGTTGCGCCCCTTCAGGGCACCTCGATTTTGACCCTTTCTATACCCAGGGGGGCGCCGTCTTCGACGGCTTCCCCTGGGCTTACCTGTCTGGACCCTTTGGGTCCTTTTTTGAACATCGGAGGTGGAGTTTGTACTTGTAACCCCGGCCAAACGGACCATGACACCGTTTACGGTGTCATGAAGTATATTTTCGCTATGGTTTCGAGGGGTTTCTTATCCGTCTCGTGCTTCAAACCCCATGAGTTGATGCCCGGGAGCCAGCCGGACATTGACGGGGGTGTCGGGGCGAAGCTGTTCGGAATGGTTTAACAGGCTGTAGACGTGGGATCCCGACGAGAGACGAATCCTGTAGCGGTAATGCCCCCCAAGGAATTCGACATCCTCGACCACCCCGTCCGCGTCCCCGTTCTCCGCCACGTCGACCTGAACGTCGTCGGCACGAAGCATCAGGTCGAATGTGTTTGCTTCCGGCGTGTCCACCTTCTGGGCGGGCAGGGTTTGCACTTCCGTCTCGATCCCGCTGTCCGTTTTTCGGGCGGGCAAAAAGACCGTGGGCCCGAGAAATTCAGCAACGAACCGGCTATCGGGTTCCAGAACGAGTTCCTGAGGCGTCCCCACCTGTTCAATGGCGCCGTCCACCATGACCGCCGTCCGGTCTCCCAGGGAAATGGCTTCTTTCTGGTGGTGCGTGACGAACAGGGTCGGAATGTCACATTCCCGCAGAATGGTGCGAACATCCTGACGCAAACGCTGACGCAGGCCTTTGTCCAGGTTGCTGAACGGTTCATCCATGAGCAACACGGAGGGGCGCACCACCAGCGAACGTGCGAGTGCGACACGCTGCTTCTGTCCGCCCGACAGCTCGCTGGGATAGCGATCGCGAAGATCATGCAAGCCGACGAGGTGAAGGGTTTCTTCCAACCGTTCTTCCCGATCCTCCACGTCCTCGGACAGCCCGAACGCCACATTGTCCGACACCGTCATATGCGGAAACAGGGCCAGGTCCTGAAAGACGAAACCCACCTGTCGTTGTTCCGGAGGGACAAATACGCCTTCGCCGCTCACGGTCTGCCCCTGCAGACGGACTTCTCCGGTGTCGGCGGTTTCGAGACCGGCAATGACGCGTAGAGCCGTCGTCTTTCCGCATCCGGACGGACCGAGGAGGGTGAGAATCTCCGGATCCCGGAGCTGCAGATCCAGTCCGTCCAGCGCCTGATCCGATCCGTACTGTTTCGAGACGTTTTTCACGTCCAGAACGTGATTCGGCATGAGTTGCGAGTGCGGTAACAAATCGAAATGGTCGAGTGGTGCCCGTGGTCAAGCGAACATAGAACAGGCCGTATTATATCTTTTTCACAGGAATATTCCCATTCGTTTCGTCATCGTTCAGTACCTTATTCGGCGTGGTTCAAATGTTTCTTATCCGTTTCGCAGTCGCTCCCTTACGGTCGCGGCTCTCCGCCTGCATGAAACAGGGACCGTAGATAGCAGGAGGGGAGCCGCGACCGTAAGGGAGCGACCTGTTCATGGTTTACCGATAATTCATCCACGCACATAATTCGAATCGAATCGTTCGTGCTTGATCACTGGTCCCGGAGAAGCAACCAGACAAAACAGGCGGAGAAGAGAATGATTGTCAGGGCAAAAGGGGCGGCTTCCGCAAACATCGCCTCCTCGGCGTATCCCCAGGTTTCCGTGGCCAGCGTGGGGAACCCGGGAGGGGACAGGAGAACCATCATCGGCAGCTCCTTCATCGCCGATAGGAAAACGAATGCGACGCCCACCACGGTTCCCCGTCGCACCAGAGGAAAAATCACACGAACAAACAACCGAATCGGACCCGAGCCCAGCGAACGCGCCGCATCTTCAAGGTGCTCGGGGGTCTGATAAAACGCACTTCGAATCGGACCGATCGATTCGGCAAGAAAATGAAGGGCGTATGCAATCACGAGGACCCACAGCGTCTGGTACCCAAATGGAATCACGGCGAGAACAAACATGATCCAGGCCAGGCCCAATGCCAGTCGGGGCGTGGCGTACCCCGTGTAGGCGAGACGTTCGAGCCCGTTTGACCAGACGGAATGATAGCGGGCACCAATGTACGCAATCGGCAGGGCAAGAACCGCCGAAAGCCCCGCCGCGGGCAACGACACGGACACGGAATTCCACAGAGCATGTCCCAGCGAGGACATCAGAACCCCGCCCGAACCGCTGTTCATCATCCAGTGAACAATCGTGGTGATCGGAAGGCCGACGGAGAGAAAACCGATGACGGCGCAGAACCCATATCCCGGCCATGCCCAGCGGCCGATGTCCGTCAGCAGCGATTCATCAGTCGCCGTGGTATCGGTGTCCGGGCTCTCGAAGATAAACCCCTTCAGGAGGTATCCCTCGAACGTCAGGGCGCAGAGGGTGATGGCCAGGAGGATCAGGGCAAGCCACGCGGCGTAGATCCGATCGTAGGCCGCCGTGTATTGTATGTACAGCGCATAACTGAAGGTATCGTAGCGCATCAGGGACACCACCCCGAAGTCCCCCAGCACGTGCAACCCCACCAGTAGACCGCCGGCCAGAAGGGCCGGTCGTAACTGCGGAAGAATAATCCGGAAAAACGTTTCCATCCGCCCGGCACCGAGGGTTCGAGCGGCATCTTCCAGCTTCGGCTCCATCCCGAGAAACGCGGTCCGAAGATTCAAAAACAGGTACGGATACGTCGTCAGACTCAGAGCGATTAACGCTCCGTCGTACCCGCCCAGTCGCGGAACCACCGGTCCGAGGGTGTCCGCGAGCGTCCCATTCGGTCCCGTGGTGGCAAGCAACGTGTACGCCATGACGTACCCCGGTACGGCCAGGGGAAGCACCCCGATGACCGTGAGAACGGTACGCCCGGCGATCTGTGCACGGGACGACAGCCAGGCAAGCGGAAGCGCGATACAGGTGGACAGAATCAGCACCCCGACGACCAGCGAGAGCGTGTTCCACAGAAGTACCGCGTTCCGCCATCGGACGACCAGATCCATCAGCGTGGACGGGGTCGCCTGAAACGCCCGGAGAACCAGGTAGCCGAGCGGAATGAGCACCCCGGCAACAACAATCACCACCGGTATCGTCAGGTACCAGCGCCGGAGAAGTTCCGCCGCACCGGACAGGATCCACTGAATTCCAGCTCGGGCACCGGTCATGGATGTTGTTGGAAATTAATCCACTCAATGATGGCTGGCGGATCGGAGACAGCTCAGAGAATGCCCTCGTCCCGGAGCAGTTCCAGCGTGGCTTCCAGTTCGCTGAGGTCCCCCGGATCGAACGTCGGGCTCAAGGGCAATGCCTGATCGACCGGTTCCATGTAGTCGGGAACGGAGACCCCGGGGACGACCGGATACTCATTGACCTGTTTCGCCGCGAACGATTGGGCCTGTTCGGACAGAAGAAATTCCAGAAACCGTTGTGCACGAGTTGCGTTCGGGCTTGATGAAAGAATGCCCGCACCGGTGACCAGAGCCAGGTTACCGGGATCCCCCTCATTGAAATGATAGGTCTGGACCGGTGCATCCGGATCGGGTTGTGCTTCTTCACCTTCATCTTCATGGCCTTCCTCCTCTTCATCGTGTCCTTCATATTCCCCCTCCGCACCCCCGTGTTTCAGCCGGAGCACGTAGTAATGGTTGGTCAGGGCCACGTCAATTTCCCCGGCGTCCAGTGCGCGGATCATCGGGGTGTTTGAGGTGTAGGATTTGGGGTTCATTTCGAACATCCCGTTCAACCAGTCGCGGGCCACTTCCTCGCCTTC
>CAZQNZ010000086.1:0-9921 GCA_964594615.1 uncultured Planctomycetia bacterium | reverse complement strand
GGTTCGGCGTATTGATTCCGGGCTTTATTGCCGTTTCCAACTGGTACCAGGGCGTCGTCGTGTACAATGAACGCACATGGCCGATCATTGAGTCGATGGCTTTGTTTCTGGGGGTCCTTCTCCTGGGCCTCGGTGCCGGAATTCTGCTGGGCACGGTCGCCGGGTTGTACGTTGCCCTCGCGTCGTACACCGTCGGCCGGCTCGCACAGGTGCTGTGGCTGTGGTTCCGGAGCCGGGACATTGTCCGCCGGCTCCGTTCTCGTTATCAGTAAGGTGGGTTGTGCCGATCAGGTGAATGGGAGGTCGGAGGAGGGAGACGCGGTGAACGTTCGGACAGACTTGTTCAATGTGAAAAGATCAGGATCATGACAGACGATTCCACGTTGCATATCGGAACGGTTTACCAGAGGTGGTGGCCGCTTGCGCTGAGCTGGATGATGATGGCCGTTGCCGTGCCCCTGATCCTGGCCGTGATCGGGCGGTTTCCGGATCAGGAGATCCACCTGTCCGCGTACGGATCGTTTGCACTTCCCATCGGGTTGTTTTTCGAGGCCCCCGTTCTGATGTTGCTGGCAGCCTCCACCGCCCTCTGCAAGAACCGGGCCGCGCACCGCCGGGTGTGGCGATTTATGATGTGGTCCGCGGCGATTCTGACGACGCTTCATGCGCTGGTGGCGTTTACGCCGCTGTCCTACGTGGTTCTTCAGGACTTGATGGATGCCGAGCCTCAACTGGTCGAACCGGCACGGCTCGGTCTGATGGTCTCCCTGCCGTGGACGTGGGCTATCGCCTACCGGCGTTTTCACCAGGGGGTGCTGATTCGATTCGGGCACTCCAGGGCCGTGGGGGCCGGAGCGGTGGTTCGGGTGGGTACGGTGGTCCTCTGCCTGGGTCTTGGTTATTACATGCTCCAGTACACCGCTTTGACGCCGTCCGGGGTGCTGGTGGGGACCGGTGCGCATGCCATGGGGGTGGTCGTTGAGGCCGTGTTTATTGGCTTGTGGGCGTGGCCGGTGCGCCGAAAACAGTTCGAGGAGGGAGCATCGAGCGGCGAAGCACCTGCCTGGCCGGAATTTTTCCGGTTTTACGTGCCCCTTGCTCTGACATCAATGATTTCATTGGCCAGCCGGCCGCTGTACAGTGCGGGGATGACGATGATGCCGGATGAGCGTGCCTCGCTCGCCGCGTTTCCGGTGGTTATTGGTCTGCTGTGGCCACTGAGAAGTGCCGGGATGGCGTTCAAAGAGGTGGTGGTCGCGCTGCTGGAAGAACCGGGTTCGACGGCCGTCCTGAACCGGTTTACGGCCTATCTGGTCTTCGGGGTCACCGGCGTACTTCTGGTGGTGGCCCTGACCCCCCTCTCGGAGCTGTTTTTTCGTGATCTGGCCAATCTGAAACCGGACCTGCTCATCCTGGCGCAGGGCGGGCTCTGGATCGTGGCACTCATTCCCGGGCTGACGGTGCTCATGAACTGGTATCAGGGGCAGATCGTGTTTGGAGGTGATACACTCGGCATCACGGAGTCCGTCGTTTTGAATCTGTTAACCATCGGTTTGATTCTGGGGACGGGGGTCTGGCTCCAATCGATCCGTGGGGTTTATATGGCGTTCCTTGCCATGACGGCCGGGTATCTGCTGCAAACGATCTGGCTGTGGTACAGGAGTCGAAGCGTGGATACACCGTAAATATTTTCTTTTAAGAGCGATTTCGGATAAGAAGAATGGGCAGACCAACAGGCCCATACATCAGTGGGCATCCATTTGTCACAATGGGGGCGTGCTCTGGATTCGTGCAACGCCGGGAGGTGCATTGATTTTTGCACGGAACAATCTCGCGGGAACGAGCGTCCCAGTTTGATGGACGATCTTTGCATCCCCGAGGTCGACTACCTGCTGTCGGTATGTCTACCTCAATTCTTGGTATCTGCCTGAAGTTGGTTCCACACGAGAAGGGTTTTTCATTGGTCTTACGGATCTGTAATACATCGATTCATGAACACGATGAACCTGATCGGATTTTGATATGGATGAACGTGCCCAGGATGAACCGTTCACGGAGGAGACCTCGGAGAAGGCGGTCGAACCGGGGGAGTGCTCGGGGCGGGTACTCAGTTTGGCAATCGCTGTGTCGGCGTTGCTTCGTTTTTTGGCCCATCCTCCCATCCAGGTTTCGTTTACCGTCTGGGTGGCGCTGATCGGGTATTTTTTCTTTTTTAACCGGGTGCGGAGCTGGCGAGGGTTGATCGCTGGAACCTGGGGATGGGCGATGCTGTTCTACCTCCCATCCATCTTCTGGATCCGGCACGTTTCCGTATTTGCCTGGTTGGGCCTGAGTGCCATTTCCGCGGCATTTCCCCTGGTGTTCGCCGTCCTGCTGCGCTGGATCAGCCCACGACCGGGAGCGCGGCAAGTGGTGGTCGCCGCGGGGGCATGGGTGATCGGTGAGTACGTTCAGACTCATTTCCTATCCGGTTTTCCGTATCTGTTTCTATCACACTCACAGGCTGAAGTGACACCTCTGATCCAGATGACGGAAATCACCGGGGCATGGGGGCTTTCTTCGATCATCGTGCTGGTGAATGGTGTGCTGTACCTGGCTCTTGAGAGCATATGGCAGAGGTGGGGGCGGAACAGGTCAATTCGAGTATCCTTCAGCAGGCTGGGGTGGTTGGGAGGAGCTGTCGTCCTGCTACTGGCCGGCAGTTTGGCATTTGGCTACTGGCGGATGGGCACCTTGAAGGTGAAGGAGGGGCCGAAGTTGGGCGTTCTCCAGGGCAATGTTCCTCAGACCGTCAAGAACCGGTCTCATAGCAGTGAGGAGATTTTCGATCGGTATCGGCGGCTGGCCCGTTCCGTATCCAATCGGGCGGATCTGATCGTGTGGCCGGAAACGATGTTTCCATATCCGGTGTTGAAGTTGGGACGGAGGAAACGGGTTTCCGATCCGGCCAAACTGAATCAGCTTCTGGAGGAGGTCCCTCTACCGCAACTGATCGGGGTACGGACCATTGAACGTCGGGGCAACGAGCGTTCCGACTACAACAGCGCGTGGTTGGTGTCGCGGGAGGGGAAGCTGGAGCGATTCTACGCGAAGTATCATCTCGTTCCCTTTGGAGAATACGTCCCGGGGCAATCCTGGGTGCCGGGGTTGCGAGATTGGATGTCGGATATCCTGCCCGTTCCAGACGCCATGTGGCTGCATGCGGGACCATCCCCCGCGAACAGTCGGCTGTTGGACTGGAACGGCTGGAAGCTGGCTCCGATGATCTGTTACGAAGTGGTGTTCCCCGACGAGTTCCAGGCGCATGTGAACAAGGGAGCGGACGTGGTCGTCAACATGAGTAACGAAGGATGGTACAGGAATGAAGCAGAACTGGACCAGATGCTGTCCATCGTACGTTTCCGCTCGGTGGAGCATCGGGTGACGACCGTCCGTGCCACGAACACCGGTATTTCCGGGTTTGTGTTTCCGGATGGCCGTGCCCGTTTGATGCGGGATGAACAGGGGCGAGACCGGGGGTTTCGCGGGGCGATGGTGGACCGACCCGAATTGTGGAGCGGTCACACACTGTATAGTACGCTGGGTGACTGGTGGATCTGGCTGAGCGCGTTTCTCATGGTGTTCATTCCGGTCACCGGGAACATGCTGATCGAATGAGAAATTGAGCTGTGCTGACCCGTGCTCGGGGGATCACAAGAAACCCTCCGGAGAACGTTTCGGTATGTTTGAATAGAAGTAACAGATATGATTTGTTATTAGTTAGGAATGAAAAATTCGTTCAATTACCTGAGAACGTGTGCTATAGCCCTAACGCAACAAGAATCACTATTTTTCACAGGGGATGTCGCTCATGAGTACTGCCACTAAATGGCTTCTTGCCGTGCTTGTCGTGTTTAATCTGTTCCTGGCCGCGCTAATGAGCCTGTTATATGGTTACAGGGTGAGTTACAAGAATGAACTACAGCAGCAGAAGCAGGCGTTGGCGAACGTAAAAGAGAAGAAAAACAATCGGATATCGGATCTGGAAGCTCAGAGGAACAACCTGCAGGAGCGTGCATCCACATTGAACGAGCAACTCACGTCCAAGCAGGAGCAGATTGACGAACTGGAAAATCAGCGTGACAAGTTCAAGAACGATGCGTCCGAAGCACGAAGCCGCGCGACGGATCTGAATACACAGGTCTCAAATCTCCAGAATGAGATTTCGCAGCTTGAAGACGAGAAACAGAATCTGCAAAACCAGCTGGAGAACAGTAAATCTCGGATCGCGGAGCTCGAGAATCAGAAAGAGACCATCAGCAGTCGTCTTTCGGAAGTGGAAGCAAACCTCCGTCAGAAACAGGTTTCACTCTCGGAACTTCAGGAGCGATTCGTCAAGACGAAGTCCGAGCTGAAAGATACCGAGAAACAGCTGGCCACCTACCAGGACCAGTACGGCGTCATCAGTGGAGCGACCAGCGCCCCCGCCGTGGAAGGAAATGTGCGAGCCGTTAACCCCGATCGAAACATCGTTCTCGTGAACCTCGGTAGTAAGGACGGTGTTGAGAAGGGTATGCGGTTCAGCGTGATTCGCGGCAACCAATACGTCACGGAGATTGAAGTCGTCGAGTCGTACGACACCTGGGCTGCCGCCAGAAGTATCGAAAAATATCAGAAGCGTGCCCCTGAAATTGGAGATGTCGTGACCTCTGTCAGTCCGTCTGCGAGTGGGGGAGCGGCTCCTCGGAAGGCGTCGAACACCGACCGGTCCGGAACGAAACTTTCGTCTCCCGGGTCCAGTCAATAGATTATCTCGCTAATTACACACTACTGATCAGATCCCGACATGTCACAGCAAGAATCTTCCGATCAAGAACAGCAGGACAGTCAGGCGGAGTTGGCGGATCCGGAGGATAACTTTATTCAGGCAATGATCGCACTCTCACTCGTTGCCTGCCTGGTCACCATTGTACTGGTTTCCCTGGAACTGAACCAGGAGTTCGGTGTGGAGTTCGGTGGCATTCTTTCGGCTCCGGAGCAGACCAGTCAGACATCCGGCTAACACAACATCACCCGAAACGTCACGGAACTTGATGACGTCTTCCTCGAGTGTTCTTGATCTATTCGTTCCTTCGGCGGAGTACATTTTTCGGCAGCATCGCGTCTGAGTCTGGATTTTGAGTAGAATCATCTGCTGATGAATGACGCGGTTCCGTGGATTCCCTCTGTTGTCCTTGTTTTCCACGGCGTTGGTTTCTTTCGGCCTCGTTGACCGGGTACACTTCAGTGAAATGACCTGCTCCCGCTGTCTCGTCAACAGCAGGTATGATACACTGATTGCGTGCTGTTTTCTGTATGGGGCGTTCCGAGATCTTCATTCCTTTTCCGACATGTCTATTCGACGTGCTCTGCCGTGTTTGGTTCCATGATTTTATCACCTTGTATCGTCAACGATGGCGTTGTAATATGAAGCAACTATTCATCGTTCGAGACCGGATCCGATCCGAAGCTTCAGGGTCGAAATAACAGCATTCGTTTTTCATTGACCAGCCGGAGAACGTGAACATGCTTGATCGAATTTTTGGTCTGTTTTCCCAGGACATGGGTATTGACCTCGGTACCTGTAACACTCTCGTATGTCTGAAAGAGGAAGGGGTTGTGCTTTCCGAACCGTCCGTCGTGGCCGTTCGACAGGGAGACAATGAGGTGCTTCTGGACGGGCAGGCCGTAGGGGATAAGGCAAAGGAAATGCTGGGTAAGACGCCGGGACAGATTATCGCCGTACGCCCGCTGAAGGATGGGGTGATTGCGGATTTCGACATCACCGAGTCGATGATCCAGTATTTTATACAGAAGGTGCACGGGCGAAGTTTCCCCATTCGTCCACGGGTTGCCATTTCGATTCCCTCCGGTATCACCGCCGTGGAGAAACGAGCGGTGAAACAGTCCGCGGAGCGTGCGGGTGCTCGAAATGTCTTTCTAATCGAAGAACCAATTGCGGCGGGGATCGGTGTTGGTCTGCCGATTCAGGAACCCATTGGAAGCCTGGTCGTGGATATCGGCGGCGGTACGACCGAGGTGGCCGTGATGTCACTCGGAGGAATTGTGGAGTCCGTCAGCATCCGGGTGGCAGGGGACGAGATGGATGAGGCGATTATTCAGCATATGAAAGACACGTACAACCTGTTGATTGGTCAACAAACTGCGGAGAAAATTAAGATGGAGATCGGCTCCGCTTATCCACAGGACAAGGAACAAACCATGGAGGTGAACGGTCGTGATCTGGTGGCTCAGATGCCCCGAAAAGTGGTCGTGACCTCCGAGGAAATCCGTGAGTGTCTCAAAGAGCCGATTTCATCCATTGTTCGGGCGATTCGGGAATGTCTGGAGAAAACGCCACCTGAGCTTTCTGCGGATCTTGTGGACCGCGGCATCATGCTGTGTGGGGGTGGGGCATTGCTTGATGACCTCGACAAGAGTATTTCACAGGAGATCGATATTCCCGTTCTCGTCGCGGATGAACCTCTAACCGCGGTTTCCATGGGAACAGGTATCATCGTCAAGAACCTTGATCTTGTGAAGAACACCCTTGAGTCCGACGAAGACATTAAGTAAATGACGTGGGTCGGACGGTGCTCATTTTTTCTGACGAAAATCCCCCTGTTTTTCGTGACGTACAACCTTTATACTGGGTATCCTGTCACACAGTCTATATTTTGTTGTTTTTTTACGTCCGTATCTGCACATGAGCACGAAGGATCTTGTCATCCATAGGGACCTGGAGGAGGTACTCGACCGTATGTGTTCCCGAGTCGGTGCGCATGCGGGGATTTTTACCTTCTATGATGCTTCCACCGGTGAATACCTGCTTGAGGCCAATCAGATCATCGGCCAGAAGAGCGGTGGATTAGAGGAGCTGATTGATCGGTTTCGCGAGGGGGAGACCTCCGATCACCCTTTCCACGGACTGGAAGAGGATGAGGCCGTTTCGCACATAAGCTGGATGCCGGATCAGGGGAATGAGGTTGATTGTGTTCCCCTCAGGGTAAATGCAAATTACCTTGGTGTCGCTTCGTTCGAGCGGACGGAAAAAGGGGGTAAACAGAAGGGGGATTCTGAACGGATCCAGGACATGCTGAACGAAGATGCGTTTTCGTTTGCCCGGGGCTGGATGTTTCATTCGGATAACAATCATTTTGATCATCCATTTCTGGTAGGGGATACGGATGAGTGGGCGAAGGTAAAACAACATCTCATGGCTGCGGCGGGATATGATCACAATGAATACCCGGTGTATATACAGGGGGAACCGGGAACCGGAAAGGAATTTGCCGCTCATTTCATACATTCCCTGAGCGGCCGTTCACGGCGGGGAAAACTCGTGTCGGTGAATTGCCCGACGATCCAGGATGAACTGGCCGGCACGGAGCTGTTCGGACACGTTCGTGGGGCGTTTACAGGTGCACACGAGGATCGTGAGGGCGCATTTGAGCGAGCGAACAACGGAACGCTGTTTCTAGATGAAGTGGCCGACCTGTCGGAGTCGAACCAGAAGCGGTTGTTGCGGGCCGTGGAGTACGGGAAGGTGAAACGGGTAGGGGGGGATGAGGAGTTCGACGTAGACGTGCGCATTATCTGTGCGACGAAGAAAGAGCTCGAAAAGGAGGTTGAACGAGGAAACTTCAGGGAAGACCTCTACGCCCGGTTACGAACGTTGAAGATTGAGATGCCGCCCCTCCGCCGGTGGAAAGAAAAACTGCCCGATTTGATCGATGTGTTTTCCCGGCACCAGGCGGAGATTGGGGGTTCTTCGAGCACGTTTACTCCTGCTGCTAAAGAGGCTCTCAAAGCACATGATTTTCCCGCGAATTGCCGTGAGTTGAAGAACATCGTTGGTGAGATGAACGTCCGGTTTCCGTCCGATTCCATTCAGGAAGAGGATGTGAAGAAGTTCTTTTCAGGCTACACATCTCCGGTCGCGGAGGGAGAATCACATGCTGGATCCGAGCCCGAAAAATCCTCCGAAGAACAACATATACTCGACTGGACTCTGGAACCACCGTCCGCCAGAAAAGCCCTTGAACGGTACCGGCTCGAGACGGCCCTGCGTGCGACGAATGGAGATGTTCGCGAAATTGCGGAGACCTGGGATGTCACACGGAAGGCCGTGTACAAATTGTGTGGAAAACATGAGATGGAACCGCGGGATTTCCGATCCTGAACCTTCCGCCGATGAATCGAGCTGTGGAGGTGGGGTTCGAGGAACAGGATCTTCAAATCCGTCCCGTTATTCCTTGCTCGGATCGGGTAAATTCGATTGTTGCTGGTGGTGGGGCATCGTCATCAGAATGAGGGATGTTCTGCAGCACACAAAACGGCCGGTTTCAAGATCGGAGTTGACGATCACGGAGTCTCAGCGGGAGAACAATGAAGATTTACCGATATTCCCTACGACTTATCGGATTTTACGGCTTGAAACCCGCTACCTGATTGCGTATCGTTAATGAAGAGGAAAAACGGTGTGGTACCCCGGCGACGTTGCTGATTGGTATCGTACCGGCCGATCTTTTTTTACTCGCTGATATTTTGCATTTGTGTTCATAAGGAGAGCAGTTATGGCTGATGACATGTTACTCGTGAAGTCCCGTGTACAAGAACTGATTCGGGATCAGGGTTGCAGTCCGTCTTCGGAAGCGATAGAAGAACTGAACGGCGTGATTCAGGATGCAGTGAAAGAGGCCGCGGAGCGTACCAAAGCAAACGGTCGCAAACGGGTCAAAGCGGCGGACGTATAAAGCAACGTTGTCGTATATTGATTCGCTGTAAGACTGTTTTCACGACAGGAGGTCAGGAGGGGAAGGTATCAAGATATACCTTCCCCGGTTGACCCCATTTTTTTATTGAACCCCGCCTACTCGATGTCAGAGAACGTTTCGTACTCAATTTGCCTGTTCTTCGTGCTGTTGACGGCGAATGCCTCGGCAGCACCCGATTCGACGTCTGAGGCATCGCCCTCCGCCGATGCGTTTCAGGATTTGAAGGCTGTTGTCCAGAAGTCCCGAAATTCGGCCTCCTATCGCCTTCGCGTTGATTTCGACATCGACGTATCGGACCGGGAAGATCAAATCAACATTGATTCAAGAGGAATTTTTCAATCTCCCTATTACCGTCTGCTCAGCGAAACGCCTTCCGGTATGGAAGTGAAAAGTTTCGGAAAGGGCAAGGAAGTCTTGCACATCCATCCCACCACGGATGAAGTTGTCACTTCAGAAGAACTGGGTATTTCTTCTGTGAACCGGACCCTTCTCGACCCATTTGAACACATGTCCTACCTGCTGGACCCCACGTATAACGAGGTGTTCGTGACCCGGGAGGAGACCCGGGAGGTGGACGGTCAGTCGATGGAGGTACTACGAGTCGAGGTGGGCTCGGAACCGGTGCGCGATGTAATGAACGAATTTCGGGATCAGCTGAAGCGACCGTTAAAGGCGGGGAAAACGACCGCTGTGTATCGTATCCTGTATGATCTCTCAAGTCAGTATATCCGTCGGATTCATCTGACGGCGGATTCGGAGTTTGTCAAGCAGGCAGAGGAGGAAACCACGGAGGAGTGGCAAGAGGACCTTCCGGAGCCGGAAGGCAACGGGAAACCGGCGGGAGGACCGGTTCAGTTGCACGTGGAGGCCACGTTTGAATTGACGGGTTACGAGTCCGTTTCACAGATGAACATACCCGGTGATGTGAAACGGTTGCTTGATGAGAGGAGCAACTGAACCAGTTGCTCCGGAAACCGTCTGATTCAGTATGCATGAGGTATATTTCTGCTTCAGCAACCCTGCATGTTCGGTGGATGCGTTGGTTACACCTCAACCGAAAGGGGGCGTAATAGTTAGACCCGGTTCACGTCCAGGAGTTCGAGAAACTCCATCCGTGTTCTTGAAT
>CAZQNZ010000085.1:3680-10047 GCA_964594615.1 uncultured Planctomycetia bacterium | reverse complement strand
ACCAGCCCGAACGGGATCCACCAGATCAGGTCATTGGTCAGGATGGTGACGCCGAACGCCAGCGGCAACGACCCCATGTAGATGGCTTGAAGAAATCCGATGGGCCCGGCAATTTTGCCCAGCAGTCCCACCAGGACAATCGGCCAGTGACGGTACGGCTCCCATGCGGCGGCGAAATATCCGACGCTGTATACACCGACGATCATGCCGATGCACTGCCAGAGCTCCGGATAGCGGGGCAGGTCCATGCCGGTCCACTCGAACAGCAAGTCGGGAAACAGAACGACCAGTCCACCCCAGACCGCGTTGTACACGGCCGCGACCAGGAGCATGTACGTCATCCAGACCGGTGCGTCCGACGTTCGTGAGTTGATCATGAGACCTCCTCGAGCATCGTGACAGAAACCGGGTACGGTTCACAGAACAACCGGGGCGGGGGACGGAGATCTGTTCCTTCCTTCGAGGGAAGGAACAGGTTCAGGATGCTCAGTGCATTCATTAGTACATGAACCGGGCTGAAGGTAAAGGACACCGGTTTCCAGCGCTGACGGACGGCAGTCGTGCCGTCTCCCGATTCGCTCGAACCCGGATGATGCATGAGTGCTTGTCAGACACGAAACATCCGGAAGAAATAAGAGGAATGGACGTTATCGAAATGTCACAGACGAAACGTATGCACCCGCCGGTGCATGATCCTCCTTGACACCGACCGTTATCCAAGGGTTTCGCTACGCACAACCCCGGGCTCATATCTCGTACCCGCTACGGGGTGCTTGCACCGTCACGTGCAGTTGCCGTTCTTACCCTGGCCATACGCTCACCAATGTGGTAAACGGGAGAACGGATAGGCAGTCAATAGCAAACACGGAACGATGAGAATAACTGCACCAGACTGCCCGACACCACCATCCCTTCTCGCCCGGTGCACATGGCTACACACGGCTCATGCCTGAACGACCCTAATTGCATGGGGCGTATCGGATCGGCAGGTGTTCAGCGAGCGAAGCCAATTTCAGCTGTTGCGTTTCGTCGGTTTTCCAGGCGGAATTTGACTGAATGAACGGGATATCATTGGCATTTTGACGATCATCCCACGGAGCCCCGTTCGTCGCCGTGCCAATGGGTTCCATAACAGCAGAAGGTAATAAAGTAAGCAAGGGGAAACGGGTTGGAGGAGGGGCTATCGGAGGTTCGCATACGTTGGACCGTGCAATCAGTTCGGGGAATATGGACGGGTCGGAAGAACAGGATGTAAACAGAGCCCCGAGGGTGACCGAGGGGTTCATGTCGTCCCTGAACCAGTGGGAGCCCCAACCAACCTCAACTCGACCCGTTCACCGACGGATCCCCTCCGTCACCGTCGGGGCTCTGTAACGAGGTTTGAAGAATCGGACGATGGGATGTGATTTCCGGGGCATATCAGACCTGACGCTGCCCCGATCATTCAGTCATCGAGCCGAAAACCCAGCTTTACCTTGACCTGAAACTGTACCACTTCGCTGTCCTCCACTCGTCCACGTTGCTCCATGACTTCGAACCAACCGATGTGCTGAATCGTTTCGGACGCCCGATCAATGGCGCTTTCAATGGCGTCGGAGACCGACTCCGACGACGTGCCCACAATCTCCACGACTTTGTATACCTCATTGTTTCGTTCTTCCGTCTGATTGTTCATTGTTCCTCCTGGTATGCCGTAATCAAGAAAACATGCATGAATATGGAATTGTATGTGATCCCCCGGACGGAGCAAAGGAGCATCTGAACCAATGGACCATGGAAGCCCCGTCGACCGGGTTTTGTCCCGTCCGGCGGGGGAAAATACTTGTCGTGCCGTGAGCCAGAATGGATTCATGCGGATCGGAAACGGTCGGTGAACGGGTAAGTTGACATCTCAATGATTCCATGAACTCTCTGGGCGTACCGTGGCGTATGCAATTTGAGGTCGATGCTCCGCCAGCTCGACACCACGCGTTCCTGCAGCGCCGGAACCGTTACCCATCGTCGCCGGTGTCCGTTTCCTCTGAATCTTCGTTCGATTCGGGGCGGATGCGCTCGAAGTAACGGCGCACCAGTCCGCGTTCTTCTTCGGAGAGGGACCGTCTCCAGATCATGCGTTCCGCCTGTCGCTGATACTGCCGGTGAAGTGCTTCCGCACGGGAGGGATCCGGTGTCTGATCGGCATTCTCCTCGTTTTCATCCTCGGAATCGCCGTCGCCTGCTTCCGCCGTCCGTTCGGGATTCACGGCCCGAACGAATCCTTCACGGGTGGGTCCCGCATCCGATTCCTCCTTCTGGACCTGTGGATCTCGCTCGTGGTCGCGGCGGCGTTCCTCGTCAAACATCGGGGGATCCTCCGGGTTGTCCGAAGACTCGTCGGGGGATTCGTCCGGGGACGAGTCGTCGCTGTTGGTCTCATCCCCGCCGGAAGCGTTCGATTCGTCTTCCTGTTCGGTCGCCCCACTCTTCGTTTCGGAACCATCGCCGGTTTTTCCGGCACCTGTGTTTCTTCCGTTTCCGGAGGCACTCGTTTGCTCGAGCGTGCTTGGGGTCGGCGCCTGGATCTTCTGAACCGGGGTGAGAAACAGGACGAGACCCAGGTCGATCATCAGGGCGAGCAGGAACAGCCAGCGTATGCCCTGGCCCGGAATGCGAAACAGATTTCGGGACATGAAGGAGGACGTCAGCTCGGCCGCTTTCTCTTCCATCAGAGAGACCCAGGAGTCATCGATTTGTAGTTCGTCCGACTCCAGGGCCGTCACCAGCAGTGCGTCTGCATCACAACGCCGGTCGATCATCCATGCGATTTCTCGCCTCGAGCACCGATTCCACCAGGCGTGTACGAGTCCGTACAGTGCACCCCCCACGACGGTGGCCGTGACGCCGCTGATGATGATCCATTCAAGGGTGAAAGGCACCCAGAGGTTCAGTTCGCCCCCGATTCGATCCGTCAGAATCAGGGCGGTCAGGAGGAAGAAGGTGTAGAAGTAAAAGGCCATCGTGGCGGTGAACCAGCGGGCAAAGAACAGCTTCCGCCGCGTGCGACCGATCACTCGTTCAATGGCGTCCCTGTTCATGGGCTCCGGACGGAATTTGATGAAGGGGTTTTGCACGTACACATAACGTTTCGTGGAGCATCAGGATGTACCGGCTACTCGGACAGGTGTAAAATGCCCTGCTGGAGAATCGGATCGTTCTGCAGATCCACGGTCAGCGATTCATTGTGATAGAGGCGGAGGTAATTTCGCAGTGCCCGGCGCAGTTCCCGGCGCAGTACGGAGGCCGACAGGTCCGTGTTGAGCGTGTTTCGCACACGCCGGTGCAGCCGTTCAAACTTCGGATAACGGTCCGATTCGAAGTGATCGTATTCGGCGAGGGAGGTCAATCGATCGGGCTGGTTTTGCATCTGTTTCTGGATATAGGTGGGCAGGATGTCCGAAGAGCGCAGTTTCAGCAGAGTGGCGAATTGCGATTCCGTATATTCGTTTAATGAGACGGGCAGGTCCGGTTGAATACCTGTTCGGTGGATGCTGCGCCCGGACGGGAGGCTGTATTTCATCACGGTGAGATACAGGAACCGGGACGGCAGGTACGATTCAAAAAACCCGAGTGATTCCGTTTGACCGAGGCCCCTCGAGCTGGTCAGCGGTATCGCAACCTGCCCGATACCTTTTCCGAAGGACCGTTCACCGGCAACAGTCGCACGGTTATGGTCCTGGAGGGCACCGGTGGTTAATTCGGAGGCGGAAGCGCTGGAGGCGTTGATCAGCACACAGAGGGGTTCGTCGGCGAACGGCGTTGACGACGTGGCATGACGGGTGCCGGAGAGCGGTTCGAAACCGAGCAGGGAACGCACGATTCGGACCAGCGTTCCGTCGAGTTCATAGTTGGAATCGGTGGTCGTAATCACCTGTCCTTCTTGCAGAAACAGGTCCGCCACGTCCACGGCGACGGGCAGGGCACCGCCGGGATTGTTGCGGAGGTCCAGGATGATGGATTCCATTCCCTGTTTCCGGAGATCGTTCAGGGCGGATCGCAGTTCACTCCCGGCCATCAGGCCAAATCGCGTGAGCCGGACGTATCCAATGTTGGACGGGAGCAGTTTGGATTCCACCGTTTCTATGCCCTCCTGCAACTGCTCAAGTTGTACGTGATGTGCACGTTCCCAGCCCCTGCGCCGAAAGGAGACCCGGACGGATTTGCCGGGATCTGCACGCAGTAGCTCCGACCGCTCCTGTTCGGTGGTCTCCGAAAGGGAGGTCCCGTCGATACGGAGAATCACGTCGCCGGGACGGAGGCCGGAGCGGTCTGCCGGCGAGCGGAACGCGACGTAGTTGATCCGAAATTGACCGTCCTCCTTCGACAGGTGAAATCCCAGGAAGCGATGGACGCCCCGTCCGAGTAACCGGTCACGGAGTTCCCGAAGATCCTCCAGGGTGAGAACCTGACTGAATGAATCACCCGTTTCGTCGATCATGCCTCTCGCAAACGTGTCCGCAAGGGCCGGCACATGGATCGATTTCCGCGGGAAGGCCTCCTCCGTCTTCCGTATTCGACGGATCAGGCCGTCGATGGAGGTGCGTTCCCATTTATTCAACCGTTCCAGCAGATCCTCGGAGACCGGCGTCGGCAGACGGAGTCGGGACCCGTCGCGTCGCTTAAGTACCCGGACCAGTTCCCGTTTCCCCTCTTCGAGCAGGTCCTGCGAACTGAACTGACCGGGGAAGGCATAGGAATTCAGCAGATGGTCGTGTACTTCGGACAGGTACCGTTTGATCTTCTGATGCGGAGTGGACTGAGCACCCGCGAAGGGGGCCGCCACGGAGAGCAAAAATGCAATGCTCATTGCGAGGACGCACGGGTGGGCTACGGAGCGTAGGGGGTACGGGCGTGAGTGCAGGGCCATTCCCGGTGAAACCTCTGGTGATGGAAAGAACGTTACGGGTGATGTTCGAGTTTTTTGATCCGTTGAACCAGACGATCCTCGTCCCCGTCCACGAGGGTGCGGGGGTCGATGTGAAAACGGTTGTCCATGACCCGACCGAACACCGGTGGATCCTGGCGCCGCAGTGACAGACTGAGTTCATTTGCGGACATGCCGGAAGGCGTGATGCGGACCAGGTAGGTGGGAAGTTGTTCGCCGGGCAGCGATCCGCCGCCGACCCGTGAGATGCCTTCAATCACTTCTGCGTCCATGCCTGGAAGGTTGTCCACCCGTGTCATCAGCGATTCAGCCTGCTGCTTCAGTTCTCGCTTCGGGCGGGAAAGCATCTCGTACACCGGAAGGTCCTCGGTCCAGTCGTCCGAAGAGAGATACGTTGCGAGGGTTTTTTCGAGTGCGGACAGGATCAGTTTGTCGAGACGCATGGCGCGAAAAAGTGGGTGGTTCCGCAGGGTATCGATATGCTCTTTTCGACCGGCGATCAGTCCGGCCTGCGGGCCTCCCAGCAGTTTGTCCCCGCTGAACATGATGAGATCAGCACCGTCTTTGATCCGTTCGCGGGCCACCGGTTCATGCCCCATTCCCATGCGAGTGACGTCGAAAAGCGCTCCCGATCCGAGGTCTTCCACGGCCATCAGGTCGTGCTCGTGAGCGATGTCGGACAGCTCGTCGATTTCCACTTCGTCCTGGAACCCGACGATCCGATAATTACTTGTGTGGGCTTTGAGCAACAGAGCCGTGTCCTCGGTGATGGCCTGTTCGTAATCGGACGGGTGGGTTTTGTTGGTGGTGCCCACCTCGACGAGCTCCGCACCGCTCTGCTCCATCACGTCCGGAATGCGGAACGAGCCCCCGATTTCCACCAGTTCGCCCCGGGAGATCACCACTTCCTGATCGCGTGCAAATGCGGCGAGGGTCAGGAACACCGCGGCCGCGTTGTTGTTGACCGCCGTTGCCGATTCTGCGCCGGTCAGTTCGCAGAGCATGTCCGCGGCCCGGTGCTCGCGGCGGACCCGCTCTTTGTTTTCCGCATCCATCGCGAGCAACGAATATCCCCGGTTGACCTCCTGAATGTGTTCAAGCACGTCCTCGCTGAACACCGCACGTCCGAGCCC
This sequence comes from uncultured Planctomycetia bacterium, assembly GCA_964594615.1. Classification (GTDB taxonomy): domain Bacteria; phylum Planctomycetota; class MHYJ01; order CAYXQY01; family CAYXQY01; genus CAYXQY01. Next base: position 3,993 of record CAZQNZ010000085.1, on the reverse strand, counting down.
GGTGTGCAAGACCACACCCGTGCCGTTGATCACCCGGCGAATGGAGGGGGTCCGGGAGGATTCGAGCTGGTCCTCAACGGTGTCGAGGATATGTGAAGGGTTCAACAGTTCCCGGGAGAGGTCCTCCGCTGAGCCGTTGTCGAGTATGCGGGATCGCAGCTCGTCCAGGTAGCGGTTGATCTGTTTTTTGACCGTGGATCGTCCGAATCGGTCGCATAGTGACTGACACGCCGGGATCTCAAGCAGTTCATGGACGGGAGGGATGTTTTGCAGCAGTTTCTTGTTCATGTGGTTGCGTCCGAACGGCGTTGAA
>CAZQNZ010000085.1:2242-3580 GCA_964594615.1 uncultured Planctomycetia bacterium | reverse complement strand
ATCGGCGAGGTGCCCTTCGTAATCGAAATCCAGCAGATCGTAGTTTTCATCCTTGGCGTGTTCGACGTTCACCCCCGAGCCGCCCTGCTTGCGTTTCTTGTAGGCGGCGATGAGCTGATCCTCAAGCTGTTCACGGAAGTCGTCCTCGATGGGAAATGCGATGTCCGAGTGTGTGTCCTCGGTGTCGTGGTGACTGTTTCCCGAGCGGTCGTCAAACTCCTTACCGCAGCGATCGCAGTAGTTGGCGTTCCGGAATGCCCGGTTGTCACAGCGATAGCAGGGTTTCGTCAGTTTTCGGGAGGGCATGGCCACGAATAGACCGTGATTCCCTTCGATGATCTTGAAGTTCTTCACGACGAACTCGTCATTGAACGTCATACTGCAGAAGGCTCGCAGTTTTCCGCTCGGGTTGTCGATGATGTCAAGTCGAGTATCCGTTATGTTCATGATGTCTGCAGTTGGAACGGATCCCAGTTGTCAGGCAGCGAATGGACCTGTTTGACCGTCACACTGGATAATTGTTTCAGCGGTGCCAGCCGGTCCGCCTCCTCTTCAATCCGCTGTCGATCAGGATGCGCGAGGAACAGTGCGCATCCGGAACCGGACAGGTGCGGTGGCAGTGAAGCCAGATCGCTGACGCGGTCAAACCAGGTTTCCAGGGACGGATACGCGGAAATAGCCGGTTCGTACAGGCGATTGAACAGGGCTTCTTCAGTGCGTCCGTCCGCTAAATACGAATGATGAACACTAACACGCTTCGGGCTGGAATTCAAGAATTTGCCGGATTTTCTGTACACAAGCGGGGTTTTAACGGTTAACTCCGGCATGATGACCAGGAAGTGAAGCTCGGCCGGAAGCGATGTGTCGGATACCTGTTCCCCGCGTCCCCGGCAGATGGCGGCGGGACCGTTCAGGAAAAAATTGACGTCGGATCCGATTCGCTGACCGATCTCCATCAGTGCGGTACGATCCAGCGGTGAATCCATCATTTTGTTGACCCCGCGTAAGACCGTGCCGGCGTTTGATGAGCCCCCTCCCAGTCCGCTTCCGGGCGGGATCTGTTTTTCGATGGAGACCGCGACGCCATTGCTCATGTCCGTTTCGTCGCGGAACAGCCGAAGCGCCTGGTGTACCAGGTTGTCCGGCCCGTCCGGCACCTCCCGATGATTGCAGTTCACGGAGGTCTCGTCGGACCGTTGGAGCTCGATTTCATCGAAGAGCGACACCGCCGTCATCAGGGATTCGATCTCATGGTACCCATCGTCACGCTCACCGGTCACTTCGAGAAACAGGTTGATCTTGGCAGGACTGCGCAGTTTCATATCGCGTTTCGTAAAA
>CAZQNZ010000085.1:0-2142 GCA_964594615.1 uncultured Planctomycetia bacterium | reverse complement strand
GATGTTTGATCGACTTGACGAAATGGAGGAACGACTTGAGGAGATCGATCAGCTGATCCAGGACCCGGAGAAGCTCCAGAAGATGGACGACGTCGGCGAGCTTCACCGGGAACGGGGGGAGCTGGAACCGGTGGTGTCCCTGTATCAGGAGTTCAAGGAGGTTCGGGAGGAACTGGAAGATCTGCAGGAGGTCGTGGAAGGGGATGCAGATACGGACGACGAGTTCGTCGAACTGGCACGGGAAGAACTGGACGAACTTCAGCAGGAGAGAGATGAGCTGAAGCATCAACTGGAAGAGAAGCTGCTCGAGCAGGAGGAGGATGAAGCAAATAAGTGTATCATTGAAATTCGTGCGGGCGCCGGGGGGGACGAAGCGGCGCTTTTCGCGCGTGACCTGTTCACGATGTACCGGAAATACATCGATGAGCAGGGTTGGGATATGGAGATCATGGAAGAGACACGAACGGACATGGACGGGGTGCGCACCCTGACATTTTCCGTTGAAGGGCCCGGGGCCTATTCCACGTTTCAGTTCGAGAGTGGCACGCATCGTGTGCAGCGCGTACCGGTCACGGAGTCCGGAGACCGCATCCACACGTCCACCTGTACGGTGGCCGTTCTGCCGGAGCCGGAGGAGGTGGAGGTGGAACTGGACGAATCCGACATTGAATTCTCCGCCATGCGATCGTCCGGACCCGGGGGGCAGAACGTGAACAAAGTGGCCACGAAGGTGCGGCTTGAACACAAGCCGTCCGGCATGACCGTGGAGTGTCAGACCGAAAAATCTCAGCACCGGAACCGTGAACTGGCGATGCGGCTCCTGCGAACCAGGCTGCATGAACAAAAACGGAAGGAGCAGCAACAGAGGCGGGAGGAAATTCGTCGGAACCAGATCGGCTCAGGGGAACGAAGCGAAAAGATTCGGACCTACAATTTTCAGCAGAACCGCGTCACGGATCATCGGATCGAATACACCAGCCACAACCTGGAGTCCTTTCTGGACGGTGAGCTGGACGATCACCTCGACCGGCTAAAAGAGGTGAACCGTCGGGAAAAGCTGGCCAAAATGGGAACGGAGGACGGGGATTCGTCATGAATCCGTCCGAGAAGGGCAGGGAGAGTACGGCAATGTGCCGTCCGGAGACCATCGGCGATGCGCGAAACTGGGGGTTCCGGAAGCTGAAGCAGGCGGATATAGACGACCCCGGACTGTCGGCGGATCTTCTACTGGCCCATTGCCTTGACGTGCCGCGCTTGAACCTTCCGCTGATGGAAGAACAGAAACTATGCGATGAGAACTGGTCCTTGTACGTCCAGCACATCGAGCAGCGGTCCGATCACCGGCCGCTCCAGTATATTACGGGGGAAGAAGGGTTTTACGGTCGGACGTTTCATGTGGATGAGCGAGCGCTCATTCCACGTCCGGAGACGGAACGACTGGTGGAACACGCCCTGACCGCGCATGATCAACGAACGGGGCCGGGTCCGGACGTAGCGTCCGGTCTGCGTGTTTGTGACCTGGGGACGGGGGCCGGAGTGATCCTGCTGACGATTTTGATGGAACGGCCGGGGGCTCAAGGCGCCGGGGTGGATCTGTCGGAGGGAGCGATCGAGTTGACACGAGAAAATGCCCGTGAGCACGCACTCGAGGAGCGGGTCAAGCTCATTGAGGGGGATTTCCTCACCGCCGAAACCGAGCGACGCCTCAACGAATACGGGCCGTTCGATCTGGTGATCTCGAATCCACCGTACGTCGCGGACGACGAAATGAAACAGCTGGACCCGGAAGTGCGGGAACATGAACCACTTGATGCACTGAAGGTCCCGCGGGAACGGAAGGAATTGTATGCGTCCCTTGCTCAGTTGGCGGATCGAATCATGACAGAGGAGGGTGTGTTTGCACTGGAAACGGCCGGTAAGGAGGAGCTTTCGACGAAGGCTCTGAAGCGGATGTCCTCCTTCTCAACGGTGGATTACCGGTCCGATCACAGGGGGGTTTCTCGGTTTCTGATCGCTGTGAAGTAACAATGATTTGAAAAGTCATAATCGGGTAAATAAGGTACATTCGGTTTCACGAATTTTTCATCAGATTTGATCGACATGGGATTTATGAGAAAATCCGAGATCCGATTGTTTGCCGGT
>CAZQNZ010000084.1:6791-10082 GCA_964594615.1 uncultured Planctomycetia bacterium | reverse complement strand
CCCTGTAAGGGCGCGACTGTGGTGCTCCCCCTCATTATTTTCTGAAAACGTTATCATTTCCCAAAATACGTGCCGTATAGCGGATACACCCTTTTCGTACCGGATCGAAAAGGCCCCCTCCTGAGAAGTGTGAACGAAAAGAAAAACTCACGTCCGAAGAAAACGTCCATGTTTTGCCGTATAACGCCGTTATTTCTCGTCGACAATGCGCTATAATTCTGTCTTGCCTCCTCAAAATCCCTTTGTGCACCAGAAACGGATGCTGAGAATGGGACACGTTTCATCGAGGTTCATACATAAGATCTTTGCGGTGCTGTGGGGAGGTGTTATCAGCCGATTCAGTGGACCCGTTTCACCCTTCCAGTAATTCAACCGGAACCCGGCGCTCGTAAAATCGTTCCCACGCATCGACACATTTCCTGGAAGCAACACTGAACCGACCATCAACTCGAGGACTGTGGGGCTCAAATATCGAGACACGCACCCGAAGGGGTTCAGGAGGAACGTCGTACCACGACTGGTCCTTCCCAAACGCATGGTGGTTCAACTCGATCAGCATCGGCACCACCTCGCATTCGGACGCCAGACACACCTGGGCCGGCACCCTCGAGAACGGCCTGAGGCCTCCTTCCGGGGACCGGGTACGTTCGGGAAACAGCAACAGGTTACGCCCCTCCTTCAGGCGCTCCACACATTCGTCAAACAATTCAGTGGAGGTTCGATCCGGTATGTGATTGAACCATCGACAGATAAATGTGAAGAACGCCATGTGTTTCTCCTTGACAATACAGTCCGCTGGCCCCACCACCGAAAGCAAGATGACGGGATCGAGCAAGGTGGGATGATTGGAAATAAAGACACACGGCTCATCACGAGGAATTCGATCAACACCCCGGAATTCGAGGTCGCGGAACACGCCGATCCAGTACAAAAACCCCAGGAAGTACCGGAATACGAACGAAGCAAGGCGCTGTTTTCGTACGGAGTGCCGCCTGCCCTCCTCCACCCGAGGCGAACACCCGATCATAATGGATAGGAAAAGCACCAGTACACCAAACACCAGGAATCCGATCGCCGTGGCCAGCATCCGATACCATCGTTCGATTCGATCAATCATGGTCCTGCAGATCCCCACAGGGTGCTGAAATGACATGCGTTTGGACCACAGGACCGGGAGCCGAAAACCAATCAGCGAACCGCATGACGTTCATTTAACGCAATGCTGTCAAAAACTTGCCACCCAGCTGAAGCTCCCGGTTTGCGCACCCTTCCTGGATCCGCGACACCACGTAATCGATATCCTTCCCGAGAATATTGACGCCGTGATCCGGTTCCACCACGCACAATAGCCGGGCCGGGTCCGTGAGTTCGTCCGCGAGGTCCCGGATGCCCATGTAGTTCAAAAGTGCAGCTTCAACCGTCCCACAGGAAACCGATGGACTGTGTGCTCCCGTATATCCTTCCCCGGACTTGAACCAGGAGGGATTCGGATATCCATGGAAATGAAGCATGGGAGCACCTCCCTCAACGAGTTCCGGATAGTAAAGGCTTGTGGCCAGCGCATTCGCCACGATGACATACGTATCAAAGGACGGCCGGATGTCTTTTCGATTCAGGTCGACGCCCTCCGGCGACTGAAACTGAAGCCTCCCCTGCTTCACACCAATCCGAACCACGTCACGGGTTGGATCGAGATCCGTTTTGTCACATCCCGACCGGGAAGTTAACACCGAGAGATCCGGAACCTGCCTGTAGTGAACCTCCCCATCGACCTCCAGGCGTACGTACCACTTCCCGTCATCCGTCCTTCGACAGATGTCCGGGTCCGATGCGTCCATTGTTGATAGCTCCCCCCACTGCTTCTCCGAAATCTCCCGGTCTCCCTCATACTGCGGAGGCTCTATGTAAGCGATAAATCCGTACGAGACCCCGGTGCGGCCCTCCAGGTACCGATCCAGCACATCCCGACGGGAGGTTCGATCGATAAAATCATTGAACTTCGTGCCACGAGGAAACAACCCGGTTCCATTCAGGCGATGGCCCAGTTCCACAAGCCGACCCACGTCGTCGTGGTCATCCGGGGAAAATGTGCTCCTGTTGAACTGTGTCAGAAGCGGTGGACGAATCGAGGCACACGTCTTCGGGAGCAGAGACGTCCGCAGAAACGACCTCAGTTCCTTCCTCGGATATAATGCGTCGGACATGTTCATATTCATGAGAACGAACTCCTCCGGTGAGACACCGATCACAAATTCCGACATCGTATTGATCAAGTGACTTAACCCGATGGAGATCTTGCGCTCGTAAGAATCGTCGTCCTCAATGAATTCCGGATCCAGCGTTTTTAGCGTGATAATCTGCGTATTAAACGGATTCTGAACGTAATGCTTCGGCAGATACTCCGCCCAGGAAGTGAGCGTTAGAATCTCCCGCACGTCCCGTTCCGGTGAACGAAATGCATACCTGTACACCGTATCCGACAGGGAAAGCAGGCTGCTTCGGAGAAACGAGTACTCTTCCCTGACATTGATCACGGCATCGATCTCCCCGCTGATCTTCTGCCATCCGAGGAGGTTGGACAACCAACCGTCCGCAGGCTCCAGTGCGTCGGTCCACTCCACCACATCCACCCCGCATTCGATCAGCTCCTCGCGGAGTTCCTGATAAAAGTCGAGCACCTCCTGATCCTCGCATGAATCGGGCACGGGACGAAACGTCATCTTCAGTTCACCAGCGATCTCGTCCGGCCGGTACGGATTAACCGTCTCCTCCCGTTCCGGAATGCCGATCAGAGTACGAATACTGCCGGCCATTTGATCCAGGCAGATCCCGGGGTCCTGTTCCGTCTCCCGTACCTCGCTTTTCTGTCCTGCGTTCACCTGTCGTGTCATTGATCGGGTCTACTGAACGAGCATGATTCGAATCGGAATCCATTCGTCACCAGGGTTACCAGCACCGCACGACGCCCCGGCGGGAGGAATGAGTTGCCTGAAAAACAACTTCTCAGTTCGTGGGTGAACGTCTCACTCGATGAATCACCGCTCTATACGGACGTTGATACGGGTTTATGCTACCAGAAAGACCGTTTTGTTGAAACGAAACTGACGATATTGGATTCCCGATACGGCTTGATAAAAAGCACAACCGATGACCGCTCAACATCTACTCCTTTGACTCCCGGGTACTTCTATTATGCATCCAGCATACCAATCACGGAGAGCGTCCTATTCAACACTTCGACCCGGTGCGTTCCGGAACTCAAGGAAAACGGTTCTCCGTCCATGTGCGCCG
>CAZQNZ010000084.1:0-6691 GCA_964594615.1 uncultured Planctomycetia bacterium | reverse complement strand
TCGACCCGGTGCGTTCCGGAACTCAAGGAAAACGGTTCTCCGTCCATGTGCGCCGGGACGGAGTGTGGAAGTTCAATCTCGACGGTCGACGCCTGCACGATCTCCACATCCGTTAGACGCTCCTGCCGTCCGTACAACCACCGGGGCAGATTCATCAGGCGGCGGAGAATGGAGACATCTCGAGTCAAATGAACGTCGAGCAATCCGTCGGTCAGCGACGCCTCCGGAGCCAGCCGAAAACAGCCGCCCTGCACCGGTCCATTTGATATGGAGAGGAACAAGGCCTTGCCCGCGAATCGTTTTTCCGGCAGGGTGAGATGGACGTCAAAACCCCGGAACGAAAGCAGTTTCCGCATTGCCGTCAGCGCATAGCCCGTGCCCCCTTTCACTCCGGAATTCGTCTGAAATCCGCGAGCAATCGCTCCATCCATTCCGATCCCCATCCCATTTATAAAATATCGAGGCCCCATGCGACCGATATCAACCCGGTTCTCCTTCTCGTTTTCCAGTACATGAAGTGCCCCCTCGAACGACGTCGGTACCTGCACGGCTTTTGCAAAATCATTCCCACTGCCTGCCGGTATGATCCCGAGGCCGGCACCGGTTCCGACAAGGCCATTCACAATGGCATGAATCGTCCCATCCCCTCCGACCGCAACCACGTGTGTGAACCCGTGGTCCGCCGCCCTGCTTGAGGCATTGTATGCTTCCTCCCGAGATCCGGTAACTTCAATTCGAAATGAAGTGTCCCTCCTTTGACACCACTCCCTGATGCGGGATACCCGTGCACGCGGTGACGCCGTACCCGCACCCGGATTGACAATGAACAGATAATCACGCGCGGTCAAATGCCATCCTCCTGGACATCATCGCGCTCTGCTTCTGATGAGTTGTCCCGTGGCTGTTCCCAGAAATCGTAGAAATTATACCACTGATACGGAGCACGGTAACTGATCTCCTCCATTCGCTTTGCCAGTTTCCCGGCGTAATGTTCGAGTTGATCCTCCCGGCTTGACCGCGGCAGTGAGATTCGTTCGGCAAACATCTCCGCGTACATATCGTACGTCCTCGGACCGGTTCGCAGGGCATACGTCAGGAGCACGGGACAGTCCAGGACATGTGCGATGATGTACGGCCCGGTGGGAAGCGACGTCCATCCTCCGAGAAACGGGACCTGAACATCGCGGGAGGACGTGCCTGCACTCTTTCGATCAGCGAGGATGGCGACCAGTTCCCCGTTGTCAATTCGATCTTTTACATTCAGAATGGATTGCGGTTCGGAAGCATCCACCTTCAGAATATTCAACTGCGACGACGGATCCACATATTCCAGTAGTTCCTGCAGCATCGGGGAGTTGTCCCAGTACGCCACGATGTTCATCTTGAAGTTTTGTTCCAGGGCCATGTAGCGCATGAGGTACGGATTTCCGGCGTGGAAGGAGAGCAGAATCGCCCCCTGGTCGCCCGTAGCGATCGATGTAAACAGCTCCTCCCCGTGAGGGTGAATGTCGTACCGGTGCTGCTCCCCCATCCAGCACGAAAATCGATCAAAAATAGATCGGCCAAATTCCAGAACGTGCCGGTAGCAGTGTCGAATGCCCGGATTCGGCGGGAGTTCGTCCGGTTGTCGGTGGGAAGCTCGCCTGCGGAGGTATTTTATCGAGGCTTCTCGCAAATCCCGATCAATCACGAAATACACGGATGTGATCACGTACATGATCCCTTGTGCAATCCACCAGTTCAGGATCCCCCTCTTGTACAGAGCAAGCAGGAAACGAAACAACCAGGGGACCCCCCGTTCCTCCACGTCGGTCCAATCCTGATCCGCCGATTCATTCATCGCCAACTTCTCCTGATCACAGAAACGAGATCCAGCACATGATCCAGACCCGAACCATATGCCCCCTTATCAACGAACGCCTGGCCGGCTGTATTCAACTAGCGTCCGGAACTACCCACTATCTGACAAAATGAAAAAAATATGCTCAGCCCCACCTTTTATGGATTGCTTGAGCGGGTTTCAGATGCACCTGTTAAGTACCCTATTGTAGTGTATATCCAGCGAAAATGAAGAGAGCGACAGTGTCGTGAATAGATGGGAACGCATGACAGACGCCCCGGTCCTTGAGCCACTGCGTACTCGCAGCTGGATCACAACACCTCTGAGATCCCCGACCCCCCTGGCAAATTCAGCTCTGGTCCGGGAACGTGATTTCGGATGCCGTCGCATCAGTGTATGTGCCGAAACAAACGAATGGAGCGCCTGACGGGTACGTCTCGAACACCTCCGGATAAAACGATCGAAGTGCATGGAATCCGGGGGATTGGAGCACACATCAACATGTTTCGAGCACACCATCGCTGGACGACTCTCGCGATGTCCAGTCATAAAAAACATGTTTGTCTCGTTTACCTTCTAATCTGGAGCACTAAGGGTTATACGGATCCGATGCCCCATTATCTTTTACACCGGGAGCCCCTCCGAGGAACGACTTTCATCGAGCCGACGGATGAAAGAATCGGATTGAATGGCATCCAGTGGAGACTCCTCAACGGGTGGATTCTGATGTGATCACCTTTGAAACCTCATGAGAAGGTCTCTGATATCGGGGCATCCGTTCTCGTTGATACGGCCGATCAACGAATTCTGCGAACGCTCCTGCGAAGTGTACCCAACCGCATCATCAATTCAGTTTTCGGACTCATGAGTATTCAACCTCTACCCTTTTCCCGGCGGTGTTATCGATGTTCCGGCGGTTGCCAGGGCACCTTTCCCGCTTCCTGAATATGTTTCTGGAGTGCCTGGCTCATGGACCGAAATACATCGGAATGCTCATCGGAGACATCGTTCTGTTCACGAGGGTCCTTTTCGAGGTTGTACAATTCAAGGGGTTGGAAGGGGCGGTTTTGAACGAGTTTCCACTTGCCGCGGCGCACGGCGTAGTGAGCCCGGCCCCAATCACCCCCGCCACCTTCCCGACGAACAAAAAAGATATGGCGATCCAGGTTCTGTTCGTTGCCAAGAAGGGTCGGCAACAGAGACACGCCGTCACGGTTGTCCGGGATCTTGGCTCCGGCGGCGTCCAGAATCGTCGGGTACAGATCAATTGTCGCAGAAATGAGATCAGTCTCCGTACCGGGCTCGACGTGGCCGGGCCACGTTACGCTCATTGGGACCGCAATACCGCCTTCGTACAGATCTTTTTTGTATCCCCGGTGCGGTCCGACCCGACCGCCTCGAGCCCCGTCTCCTCCGTTGTCGGAAGAAAAGATGATCATCGTGTCCTCGTACTGCCCGGACGATTTCAGGGCATCGATGACGTGACCGATTTCATGGTCGAGGTGCTCAATGAACGCGATCAGCTTTGCCCGTTTTGATGAGATATCCTCTTCCCGTTTTTTCACTCGTTCAAGCCATTTTTCAGGCGGCTGAATGGGAAAGTGAGGGGCGTTATACGGGAGGTAAAGAAACCAGGGACGTTCTTCGTTTGACTGCTGTTTCACATAATCCACCGCCCAATCCGTAAACAATTCCGTCGCGTGTCCCTCCGGATCAATCTTCGTGGTGTTGCGACGCATAAGATTGTATCCGTTTCGCATATGAGACCAGTAATCGTCCATCATGTCTCCCAGGAATCCGTGAAAATAATCGAATCCGTGATCGTTCGGGCGGTTGGGTTTTTCCAGGCCCAGGTTCCATTTTCCGATAATCGCCGTGTGATACCCCGCTTCGTTTAGCGGCTCGGCGATCAGGGTTTCGTCCGGGTTCAGGTAAGACCAGTTGTCGTCGTCGTTGGTTCTATTGAGGCCGGGTACCCCCACGTGGTCCGGATACCGCCCGGTCATAACCGAAGCACGGGTGGGACTGCAGACCGAGCTATTGGTATAGAACTGTGTAAATTTCATGCCATTTTGAACCAGTCCATCCATATTCGGTGTTTTCAGGTCTTCCGCTCCATAAGCCCCGACATCCCCCCAGCCCTGATCATCCGTTAAAATAAACAGCACATTCGGACGTTCATGTTGATCCGTTGACTGAGCGGTGCCCACCTGCACCGGGCCCGCGACGAAGATGCTCGCAAGAAAAAGGAACAACATTCGCTTCGTTTGGCGCTTTGAAGACATCCCGAACATGACACTCTGGCACGAAATGAAAAACAAAACGGTTAATTGTACAAATAAACGATCAATCGATAATGCAATGTAAGACTCATGACCGGGAAATATCAATGGCTAAATCGTCATGGCTTGAGAGCCTCTTGAACCCGAATCGTAGAAGACTTATATTTCTCAGCAATGATGTCCGGGATTGATCTGTTCACACGTCGTCCCGGCGAGTAGCTGACCTTTCGAACGATCCTGTCCATCCGTCCATCGCCGTTCGGACACCCGCTATCTCCATTTCGGGAATTTCGATCCGTTTGTACCTTCGGTATGCAGCTACACGTTCTCCGCTGGTCTATGATTTGACCCGCAAGAAGTGATCCTCAGGAGATTCGCCAGCGAATTCCGTCCAGTCAATCGTCCGGTTCATCATACACTGAGCAGAACGCACCATGTCCGTTGAGCGCATCAAAATTGCCGCTCGAAAGGTACAGACCGTGTCCGTCGAGTTTTTCAGCTTCGCCCGGCGGGAAGCCAGAACGTTACTGGTGGGTCTGTTATTCACCTTCCTATCCAGTTTTGGACAGACGTTCTTTGTGTCTCTTTTTGTGCCGTACTTCAAAGACGTTTTCGCATTGACCGACGCAAGCTATGGAACGATGTACTCCATGGCCACCCTCGGTAGTGCGGTCACACTTCCGTATCTGGGCGGTTGGATTGATCGTACGTCGCTTCGTCGCTATGGACTTGCCGTGACCGGGGGGCTCACCCTGGCGTGCCTGTCCGTCGCCCTGTCGTACCACGTCGTCTTCCTGTTTATCAGTTTGTACCTTCTTCGCCTAACGGGTCAGGGATTGTCCAGCCACACGGGTCGCACCGCCATGGCTCGTGCCTATTCGGAGGGACGCGGTCGGGCCCTCAGCATCGCGAACCTCGGTTTCCCCCTGGGAGAGGGACTTCTGCCTCTACTGTTCACGGGTCTTCTATGGTATATTTCCTGGCGAACAGCGTGGCTGGGCGTCACCGGTACTCTGCTGCTCATTTTCATCCCTGTGCTGTGGTTTTTGATCAAGGAGATCGACCCGGAAGAGGAATCCGTTTCCGCGGATAGCGGGTCGGATGTAGATTCATCAGAAGAGGAGGAGATGCCAGATTCGACGACGTATCTTGCGCTCCTGCTGGAATCTCGCTTCTGGACGTTGACTCCGGCGGTCATTCTCCCCGGCTTCTGGGCGACCGGGTTGCTCCTGTACCAGGTTCAGATGGCCGAACAGTTTCAATGGTCCAGAGCGCTGATGGCAACGGCATTTGTTTCATTCGCGGTGGGACGGGTCCTCTTTTCACTGATGGCCGGTCCCCTGATCGACCTGCTCAGTGCACGGCGACTGTTTCCACTGTATCTCTTACCGTTCGGCATCGGATTGCTGGCCGCCTATTTTCACCCCGGATCATGGTCGGCCTTCGTCTACCTCGGTTGTCTCGGGATGACACTTGGGGCCGGAGGAAACCTGAAATCGTCCCTGTTCGCCGAATTGTACGGCACAAAGATCCTCGGAACGGTTCGTTCACTGTTTGCCTCCATTTCCGTGGCGGGGACCGCCCTCTGTCCGACCCTGATGGGCTGGTTATTGTTCGCGGACGTCTCCTTCACCACCATCCTCGCATGGGCCATGGGGAGTGTCGTGATGGCCTCTGCCATGGCTTTTTATCAACTATACGATTGAGGACCGCTGCCATTCCGGATATCATGAGGGATTCAATCACGCCATTTCTGTTCGATTCGTGAATCAGGAGATGTCAATGAAATCTTACCGGTATATCCTCTCCGCCGTTCTCCTCTCGATCGCACTCGTCGCGACCGTCACGTACGACGCTGGATCAACCGCAGCACCGAATTCAGCACCGGAGGTGGGCGATCCAGCTCCAACGTTCCATGCCAACGATCACCGGGGTGAATTATGGTCTTTTGATCAGCAAATCGGTGATGAACCCCTGGTGCTGTATTTTTACCCGGCCGCCATGACCCGAGGGTGTACCAAACAGGCGTGCTCGTACCGGGATAACCGATCGGCGCTTCGTGACAAGAATATACGCGTTGTGGGTATCAGCGGGGATCCTGTGCGTAACTTAACGTTCTTCCGAGAGAAACACGATCTGAACTTTACGCTCCTCTCGGACCCGGACGCCTCCGTCGCTCGGAAATTCGGCGTGCCGACCGGGAAACCCGGCTCAATCGAGCGGACCGTCGATAACCAGAAGCATACCCTTGTTCGCGGAGCCACCTTCGAACGCTGGACGTTCGTCATCGACCGGAACGGCAAGGTCGCATACGTCAACCGGGACGTAACGCCACAGGAGGACAGTGAAAACGTGCTCGACGTGATTCAAAAATTAGGTCACCGCTAACCCTCCTGTTCATGCTTGACTACCATATTCTAATGATACCGAATCTGATTCGAAACAAAGTGATTAAGCGCTCGCGGGGCTGCCTACTTGCCGGTTTGCTGTTGCTGGTAACGGTGGCGAGTCGTTACGCAACGGCATCCGAGCCTGTGGTTCAACGTTTGGAAGGGCCTGATGAGTCGGA
>CAZQNZ010000083.1:0-10447 GCA_964594615.1 uncultured Planctomycetia bacterium | reverse complement strand
GCTGTTCGTCTCCGGAACAGGAACGGAAATCCACGGAACCGAGCATTCCCGAACCGTCCGACCTCCGAAACAAGACCGGTGGCGATACGGTACGCAGTCAAAACCCCGAACACTGGAACATTCGCATTCAGCTGGAAACCGCCGAACTTGATCAAACGACGATACGCCGGGCAGGGATCAACTGGAACATCAGCAGTGGAAACGTCCGTGCGGGAGCAAATGCCCCCCTTTCGTCCAATGGACTTCGCGTGGGCGTGGCGAAACCCAACGTCAACGTGACGGCTCAGTTCGGACGGTCCTCAAGCACACAGCGTCAGAGTTCCCGTATGCTCGTGACCACGCTGAACAACCAGCCCGCCACCCTCCGGCTCAGCACCATTGAACCGAATCAGTTGACCGGACAAATCGTTGTTTACGGTTCCGGCGGAAAAACGGTGATCAACCGCTACGGCACGAACATTACGGGCGTAGACCTGTGGGTGAAGCCGGAGGTCATTGACCGGGGGCCGTATCTGCGCCTCCATCTCATTCCGGTTCTTGCCCGCCCCGGGCAACGGGCGATTGAAATTCGGGAACTTCGTACAACGGTACGCGTGCGATCCGGGCAATCCGTCCTGCTGGCGAGTTCGGATCAACAGCGTCATACCATCGGGAGCACCCTGTTCTCATCCGTTCGCAAACGAACGTCCGAATCCGTTGCCTGGATTGTGACGCCCGAAATTATGAACTGACGATCCGTCCCGGTTCCATTCCCTTCGGGTCAAGGAACACACTCGGGAGATGCGATCACAGGAGTTCCTCCGGCTACGGTTCACGTGTTCCACCCCTTCATCCGTATGTTCTTTGAAGGAGCCCATGTAAGCGCTTGCTCAAACGCGGTCCTCCCTGCACGAAGGATCTTACCCTCAGAGAACCCCCGTCTACGGTGCAGTGATCTCCTGCTAACGGCGGTCAAGCCAGGCCGGTCCATGTCCCACGTGCATACGATCGATGTTCTTCACGCCGGCTTCTTCCCACATGGAACGGGTGGGACGATACCCAAGCCGGTTGATGATCCATTCCATGTTTGTCTTCGACCGGTCTGCCGAACGTTCGACGAGGCGATAGTTCCTGCGGTTTGGTGCTCTGCACACCTGCCGAAGGAGGTGTTTGATCCGTCTGATCTCCTCCGCGTATTTCTGTTCTGGACTCCTCGGGTGATCGTACTCCTGTTGGCTCATTTGGTCCCCCGGATGAACGGCGATGAACGTTTGCGGAACGATGAGGCCGGGTCCTCATGATGCTCCGGAAAACACAGCCATTGACGGTCCATCCCTCCTCCCGTCAATCGTCCCTGCACCAGATGACCCTGAATTTCCGGGCCCCTCTGACCGGAAATCAACGCCCGATCCAGACCTCAATAGTTTTTTATAAAACAAAATATTACCAAATAGCAAGCCGGATATACAAAATACATTCTTTTGCTTCCCCGTATCGGTGCCTGTCGGGGGTCCGTTGAGTACGTATCTTCAGTGAGGAGGGGGATGGAATCAGGAGATGTGACCGCGACTGCGTTCCGCTTCAAGGATGCGCTTCAGTGAAAGCGTATAGGCGGCTTGTCGCCAGCTGCACTGCTTCTTCTCCTTGACCTGGCGCACATCCTGAAATGCATTTTTCATGTACTGTTCGAGCTTCTGATTGACCGTTTCTTCACGCCAGTACTCGTTGTCCAGGTTCTGCAGCCATTCAAAGTATGACACCGTCACGCCACCGGCGTTGGCCAGGATATCCGGCAGGATCACCGTGTCCTCCAGAAACGCGTCCGCGTCCGGTGTGACCGGCCCATTGGCCATCTCCAGTATGACATCGGCCTGAATGTCCTGCATATTATCGGTGTGAATCTGATTCTCAATCGCGGACGGAATCAGCACATCCACATCCAGCGTGAGCAACCGTTCGTTCGTGATCCGTTCCTTTGCCGGGTATGAATTGAGCCGTCCATCCGACACATGATCCCGAATGGCCGCTGTATCCAGGCCGTCCGGATCGTATATTCCTCCGTCGGAATTGCTGACCGCAAGCACCTTCAGCCCCCGGTCATCCAGAAACGTTGCCAGGTGGGATCCGACGTTGCCAAATCCCTGTATGGCCACCGTGAGATCCTCTTGCCGCAAATTTCGCTGTCTGATGTATTCGTCCAGGACGAAGGCCCCACCGAGGGAGGTCGCGTACGACCGCCCCCGGCTTCCCCCCAGCGTCAGCGGCTTTCCCGTAATGGCTTCCGGCACATGCCGGTCGGCAATTTGCTCGTATTCGTCAAGCATCCAGCCCATGATCTTCGCATTCGTATTGACGTCCGGTGCGGGAATGTCTTTATGGGGTCCAATCACCGAAAAGAATTCCTGAATGTACGAGCGGCTGATCCGTTCGAGTTCCGTTTCCGAGTGTTCGTCCGGATCCAGCGACACCCCTCCCTTTGCCCCACCGTACGGCAGATCGACGACCGCACACTTGAGGGTCATAATAAACGCCAGTTCCTCAACTTCGTCCTTATGCACATCCGGATGAAATCGGATACCGCCCTTTCCAGGTCCCCGGCCGCTGTTAAACTGTATCCGGAAGGACGGAAACACACGGACCTCCCCGGTGTCAAGCTTGACGGGCATATTGATGTTATGTACACGATGAGGTGTCTTCAGCAAGGAAAGATCCCGGTCCGTCAGCAGATCAGCCTCAGCGATCCGATCCAGTTGCACACTGCACACCTCGCAGAGCACGTCTTTCGCATACGTTCCCAGGCCATTTCCCATGAATACCGTCCTGTTTGTTTCAATGAAATGATCTCCCGAAAAAACCGCCGAAAGATCTTCAACGGTCCTTTGCACCGGGTTTTGAACCTAACGAAAAATTACATCTCAAGCAATCACATAACGAATGCGGATATGAAATGTATTCCACCACCTGACGGTTTCTCATGTAGCCCCCGCATGAAACAGGTCTTGCACGGACCCAAGCACAGGCCGGTTGTCCGGATCGGGACGTTCCAATCGTTCTTTTTTCTTTTGGCAGCACCGAAATGCATGAACGGACAGAAAAGAATCCGAACATGAATATTTCATTCAAATCGTCTCATTGCTTCTGTATAATAACCCTCATTTCAACTCACCGTCCGACTCCCCGAGCTATGGTCCCAGCATCAAATGGAATGAAATGACGTTCCCGTTCCCATTACAGACCTCTCAAAGGACAACCTGAACTTCAGTGACCTGACGCGTCATCTTCACCGCGCCGCGAACGCGATTGAAATCTATCCGTCGGACCATCCCCGTGTCTCCTCACACACATCGGATCTGCAGGACTGGTTGACCGCGTTTTTTACGGAACACGATGAGTTACTGCTCGGTGTGGACCGGGAACAACTGCTCATTCAACGTCAACATCAGGAACCGACTGAGTCTTGCACTGCCCTTGTGGAACGGCTCTCCCGGCGGGGGATTGAGAGCACACGGATCGTCAGGGGGGTCTCCGAAGACGAGATCACACATTTCCTGGATCTCCTGACCGCTCCCGCGGACGAGGTCCTGCAGGACGATGACCTCGCGGAGGCCTGGACCGATCCGCTCGAACACATACAGATGAACGAGGTCAACGTCGAGTACACCACGCTTTCCCCGGAATTTGACCCTGAAAATGATCGTGAGGAAACCTTCGACAACACGTCGGACTCGGAGCAGGACGATAAAGCATCGATCCCGGTCAACGAATCCGACGTACGGAAGCTGAAACAACTCCTCTCCTGCGACCCCGGACCAGAAATGCTTCACCAGTGGGTCAAAACATTTCTTCGCGACCAATCGTCCTCTCCCGAAACGTATCTTCGCACCGTTCTGAAGCTGCTCCACGAAACCATCAACACGGAGACGGACGAAGACGCCGACATTTCACTCGATACGGTGCGACGCCTCCTGATGCACGCGATCATTCACATCCAAATCGACGAGGGGGTGTCCGAAGAAGACATTCGAGACCTCATGGCATCTTCTCAGCATCAATCCGACGTCCCCGACATCTCCAGAATTCTGAAACAAAAGACGGAATCCCCCTTCGAGGAACTCTTCAGCACCATCCCGCGATCCAGCCAGGGCCGTATACTCGCACACGGATTACGCGGGAACACGGCCTCATCCCGGTGCATTTTTGATATCGTGCAAAACTGTGCACCGAGAGGACGGGAACTCGTGGATGTCATCTCATCCGCTGTCGATGAAATGAGCGAATTTGGATCGCTCCACAGCGATGGCTCCGACACGAGTGATTTTGGCCGGCTGATGAACGGTTTGCTTGTCAACTCACCGTATCAACCCCCGGAACGAACCATTCTGATTGCCGACGACGATGAAGAATACGACCAGTACTTGCTGTATCTATCGGATCAGGACGGGTACATCGACCATCATACGAGCGGGACGGAAGCGTGGCGGGCCATCTCTTCAAACAGAAAACAGGACCTCCTGATTCTTGAAATCAAACTGCCCGGGAAGACCGGTCTTGAGATGATCGAGGAACTCGCCTCACGCCCCAGCCCCCCGCCCATCCTCGTATGTACCCGGTATCCGCAGTTCCAGGATGCCTTCGAAATCATGACGTACCCGAACATTGAGTTCCTCGATAAACCCGTCAAGAAAACAGCGTTCCGGGATGCACTGGAGACGTTTTTACCGTCGCACGCTCCGGCCGAAGATGACCCGGACCTGTACGCTCCGGACCAGTTCGAACGCGCCCGGGAGATCAACGAACGACTGATGAATCGGCCTCTGCCGGACGTCTCAGCGGACATCGACCTCAACCGCTATCACCACACCGCCGATCGGGTCGGTAAAAATTATATTGACATCATACCGAAAAACGACCAGTGTTATCTTCTGACGCTGGCCCGGGTGTCCGGATGGGGGGTGTCCTCCACGCTGACGAAACTTGTCCTCCGAAACTGCCTGTATTTTCTGAAGAACCAGTGTGACACCGTTCGGAACATTCTGATCCGGCTGAATCGCTTCATCGACTCAGAAATCGAGCCGCCCATGTACGCAAACGTTGTGCTCGGGCTTCTGAATACGGCCGATCAATCGATCCAGATCGCGTCGGCCGGACATTCATCACCGGTGTTCTGGAACAACAAAAAGGGAACCACGTCGGTTGTGGACCTGTCCGGGATCCCGGTGGGTCAGGTCGACTCAAACCGGTTTGCGAAGTATCTGTCCGATCATCGGATTCGGCTGAATGAGGGGGACGGGCTTGCTCTCTCCTCCGACGGACTCGACTCGATGTCCACGCGTGACGGACCGGAGCGCGTGCGGAATATCATCGAGGAAACCCGCTTTAAGTCAGCTGATCTGGTGTGCGAACAATACGCAAACCAGGTTGAGACCCTCTCCGACGAGAACGAATCACGTGAGGACATGTCCCTCCTTGCCGTCAGGCGGTCCGAGGCATGATCAAAGGACATACATGACTCGTGATGAACGTATGACAGCTCCGGTCTCCCCGGTTCCTCCGCCTGACCTCCCGATCTCAGTGAATGGTCGGAATATACGGATCATCGATACTGTATCTCCCGCAACTACGGATTCTTCGGCAGCAACAGCCAATCCCCGGGATGAAGGTCATTGTATCCCCTGATTCGATCCTTGTTCAGCTCCCAGATCGTCGAAAAATGCTTCCCGGATCCGTACACCTTTACGGAAATTTCCCACAGGCTGTCTCCATCCTTGACCCGATACCACCTCTGATCCGATTCCGCTTCGAACGGCGGCTCTCCCTCGTACGACACGTTCGCTGACGCCTGCGTATCGGCGTCCGACGTCCCACGGTCACTCCGACTCGTTTCCCCGTCATTCCCATTCCGTTCGCCCTCGCCGGCATCCGCCGTTGAACGGGGCGTCGAGGAGGGTTCCTCCTGTGCATCGTCCCCTTCCTGAGCCGAATCGGCGGTGTCCTCCACATCTTCAGACGAACCGGAATCCGCCGATGTGTTCGGGATCGATAACGTCATCCCCGGCTCCACACTGCCCGTTGCGCTCAGTTGTTCCGAATTTGCTTCCAGAATCCGTTCCCACTCATCAATCGTGCCGTAAAACTGTTTTGAAATCTTCCGCAGGTTATCCCCTTTCCGGACAACGTACCTGTTCGAATTCGTGTTGACGGATGAACCATCATCATCGTTTTCTTCTTCAGTTGTCGACGGGCCGTTGGAACTGGTCGTGGTTGACGAATCTTCAGCGTTTGTCCGGGACTCCTCGTTGTTGTGGGTCTTCTGTTCCGCATCCGTTTGACCCGTCTCTTCGTCCGTTTCTCCCGCCTGAATCTCCGCTTCCATGGTCTGGTCCGACTTCTCCAGCGAAATTTCGTTCGACGACTCCGTGGATTCGGACGTCGTTTTTTCGCTCGTTTCATCGGAGGAGGTTTCGGGGATCTTCGACGTACCGGTCTGCGGAGTACGGGACTGTGAAAGGTACACAGACATCCCCACGATGACCAACACCAGCACACCGAGAAGGACGTTTTTCTGGTTGGATGACATGGAAAGATGGTGGAATGGAAACGTCAACACTAAAAATGAAGAATCATTATGTATTATCGACAGTTGATCCCGTGAAAATCAATCCGTTTCGAAAGATGGAAGGAAGAAACAACGGAGGACCGGACATGTTGAGTTTCACCTGGTTGATGTACAGCCCCTCGGGACGCTGCTGAAAACCTTGCTTGATCCGAACGATCATGTTCGACTCGCTTCGCACCTACGTAGCGGAAGAGGGGAGAATGAAACGTATGACGCATTCCATCGGACATCGTTGATCCGGATGAGATGGCCCCCGACAGCGGTGTTACTGCCGCTGCTTACGGCTGATTACATACCGCCCCTTTTCATGAAACACCCGCAGAAGGGAATCCCCAACTCTCCTATCAGCTCCTTCCCGGAAATCGTAAAACAAAATCACGTGGACGGGATCATCGTGTTCAAAAAGCACCCGCTTGTTGATGCGTTTGGAAATCATTCGGATCTGCTTGTTGGACGCGTCGGACTGGATCATTGCATAGCATCGGATCTCTCCATCCGGACGTTCCTTCATCTCATCGACCCGTTCACAATCCACGAGTTCAAAGTCCACGGCGGGGGCGGAGCTACCGGAAATAAGATAGAAAACGACCATCACCCCGATAAGGACCAGGATCAGTGCGATGCCCTTCCACGTCCGTGAATCAACACTGTTCTTCAAGTTCATACGTGGTTCCCTATGCTGATCATACCATTTAAACCCGCGGACATTTAGGTGGGTGCTCTATCAACTCGCGAGAAGGCCGGACAAAGGATACGCACCACCCGAAAACCAGCCTGATCGACCAGAATCCTCTGCAGAAAATATCACCCTGAATAGTTTAACAATCATGCAAACCAATATATAGACCCGGGAAAGAAATGAAGACGGAAGTGTTCCGATCGATTTACCCGTCTAGCGAAAAGGGCGGGGGTCCAGAGACGTACTTGTCGTTTCCCCTCCGGTCTATTTTCATTGGTGGCTTCGAGACGTTTGGATAAGTGACATCTGGCTGACCTAAATTCGCCGCCACTGGCACCCTCGCCTTCGTGCGGATTCTCATGCCTGGCGGCAATGAGCAACTGCCGTTCGATCAGGGTTCAAGCCCCGGCGATCGAACGCGGGCGGGACGTCCGGGACCGCCTGTTTTTCGCTGTGCACACCGTCACGAAAGCGAGTCGCTTTCGTTCCCGGGCCCGGAGGCACTGAAGAATTCTGGAAGGTATCGAGACGAGCTTGTGATGACTGATGGTCCGAAGGTTTCGGGAGCATGGGCTGGAAAGATTTTTCTCCGTTGATGACCGAACCATCATCGATTTTGATTTGTGTGGTATCACCGGTTTCTCCGATTTGGCTTCCATTTTCATCAGACGTTCATACGCGAATCATCATGACCGATGCGTCCGGTGCCAGCCGCCGACAGATGGCGGTTTCCCCGCAAAGAGGCACGGGCCAACCAGCCCTTCCGCTTCGACACTGGAACGAGGCCGTCTTTCGGGCGGAGACGGACTGTTTATATGGGGGTTGTCCCGGGGAACAGACCACCCTGTCTGTTCACCGACACCTCCGGAACTCGTGAATCAACCGGTTTGATTGTTGTATTCACGCTCCGGAAGTCGGTGTCACTTCACGGCTGCACGGTTTCCGTTTCTGCAGTGGGAACTCGTGAGAAGAACGGATTCTGTTTCATGAACCGCTTCCGGTATCCTGAAATGCTTACATCATTCTCATTCCGTGCCGGCATCCGGCCGGTCCGGTCCCGGATCCCCATGGTTTCTCAATGTCAGGCAGGTCCAGGAGGTTTGCTCTTGTCCGCTTCGGACGTACGCCAACCGGAGGCCTGCAAGGGCTGTTTATTGGAACGGAAGCGCCTCGCTTTCGGATGTTTTTTTCGAGAGGGGTTGACAGGCCTCGTTTTCATCACCTCCACGCCGGCGTTCGGTAATGGCCGGGACGCTCGTTTCTGATTTTTTAGGTGTTCAATTTACGTTTTCCGAAAACCATGGCGGACACAGAGCTGTACCAATTGTATCCCGTTAGTAAAATGACGATGTCGTGCCCTTCAGGGCGCGGGAATCATTGACCCGTTTCGTTCCCTTGGGTTGCAGCGTGATCGAGGGCTTACCATCGGCTCGCAAGTTTGGACCTATTGGATCCATCCTCCCACTTCCGCCCGGCTGAACGTGTTACGTATGCAATCGGCCCGAAGGGTCGGGACAGGTGAGCCCGGGGCAAGGAGGCCGACGGCCGACGCCGCCCCGGGAAACGAATTCGATTTCCCACCCCCGTGCCCTGAAGGGGCACAACTGATCCGCATCAGACCGGATGACTTCCGAATCCCGGGAGGGTGCTGGATCCATTCCTCGGTTTCCCACCGGAAGTCGGATCCATTTGTTCAGGCGACCGTGGAACACCCCGCCTTGCTCTGTTCGGAGAATCCACCTCACCGGATTGCGCCGAATCATACCTGCTCGTTAAAAACGAGGGAATTCCGGGGGAAAAAGAGAAATCAGCATCACCGAACGCAGACAGGAGACACCGACCCCTTGAAACCTGAACACCGGGTCATCTACAGTTCATCACGATCAATAGTTCCAGAAATCCATCCGAACGCAAATGACCATTTCGTCCACAGAGGCTGCGCGTCAGGAACTGATCAACCGGCTGGATACCGCCGTCGATGCGGATTCGGACCGGGTGCGCAGCGAAAATGTGAAGAGTGTCCTGAAACATGCCGTCGAACGCGGGGACCGGCTCGTGGAGGAACAATATCTGCAGCCGTCCGAGGATCATTACGCCCGACATCTGCTGCATCGGGACCCGGAGGGACGCTACTCGGTGCTTGTGATGGTGTGGGCGCCCGGCCAGGGGACGCCGCTGCACGATCACAACGGCAAATGGTGCGTGGAATGTGTGTACCAGGGGCGCAACCGTGTGACGTCGTTTGAGAAACTCCGGGAGGATGATGCACGGGACGACGTCGTGTTCTTCGAGAAGCGGAACGAGGTCGTGTCCGGTTTTGCGGACGCCGGCGCACTGATCCCGCCGTACGAATACCACATCCTTCACAATGATTTTGACGAAAAGATGGTCACCCTGCACGTGTACGACCAGGAACTGCTGGAATGCAACGCGTATTATCCCATTGACGAGGAACACGGCGCGTATCGTCGTGAACGAAAGGAACTGTATTACACATCCGAAATTCCGGATTGACCCCGCCCGCACCGCCCGGTGGTTGATGAAGACGTGTCCGCTCCGGGGGACATTTACCCACCCGTCCGTCCGTGCTATAATGTCTTGAGCGTATCTACCCGCGACGAAGATCATTCTTGATCAGCCCCCCACCCAGACGCTCACCGCAGAATGATCTTGCACGCCGTTAATTCTCGTCTCCTCTGGTTCGAACGGCAATTTCATGGCGAAAAAAAAGGGAAAAGTGGTCGTCATCGGTGCCGGCCCCGGCGGTGTGACAGCCGGCATGATTCTCTCCAGCAAGGGCTACGACGTGGAGGTCTACGAGAAAGAGGATTGCGTGGGCGGACGCAACCAATCCATTGAGATCGAAGGATACACGTTTGAACTCGGCCCGACCTTCCTGATGATGCCGGAAATTCTGCAGGAAATGTTCGAAATCGCCAATCGGGATCTGTCCGATTACATGAATCTTCTCGAGGTGGATCCACTTTACCGTGTGAGGTTCAGCGACGGACGTGAATTTCTGCCGTCTCATCAGGAACCGGAACGCACGAAAGAGCAACTGCAACGACTGTTTCCGGAGGACGCGGACGGCTTTGAGGAGTTTATGGAGCGGGAGTCCACCAAGTACGATCGGATGATGCCCTGTCTCCAGGTGCCGTACGAAAGCATCTGGG
>CAZQNZ010000082.1:0-10467 GCA_964594615.1 uncultured Planctomycetia bacterium | reverse complement strand
CCTGCAGTCCGGTATGAAAGGCACGGGCCAGCCCCTTGTTGTGTGAAAACTGAACGATGTGATCCACGCCCCAATCCCGGGCAATCTCGACCGTATCATCCGTACTTCCATCGTCGATGAGAAGCGTTTCAATGACATCCACCCCCTCCAGATCCTCCGGAATATCATCGAGCGTTTCCCGTATTGTAGCGGCCTCGTTGTAACAGGGAACCTGGACGATCAGCTTGACCTCGTCCCGTTCCCGCAATTCGGTGTCTTGCATGGATGCCCCTCACATGAACACGTAATTGAGACAGGCGTAACCGAAAAAGCAAGAACCATCGGTCATTCCTGTAATTGATGTTTGATCAGGCATGCGCGCAACCTGCCGGCTTGATGGATCGACAGATGGAAACACTGGACTTGTTCCGCGTTATGTGACCGTCTATCCTAAGTTCATGCGGGAAGGATCTCAATTCCACGTCATGAACACTGGACGGCTTCATGCGTCGAAAAATATAATAGCCTTCCCCACCCATGGTCCCCGGACCTTCTCACATAAACGGCTGATCCATGAAAAAAGTCATTTCCCTCTGGCGTGACTACCTGAACGTTGAAGCCTCAAAGTCCAGCCGTACCGTGGACGCCTACACCGCCGACGTTCGAGATTTTGCCCTCTTTCTCGAGGACAAGAAGAACGTCATCCTTCCAAAAAACATTACCTCTCAGCACCTGATCGACTACCTCGGCATGCTCCAGAGCGTGGGGGCGGAACCCTCTACTCTATCCCGTCGCTGCTCGTCGATCTCCATGTTCCTGACGTACCTGCATCAGGAATCGTTCATTCCGGAAAATCCCATCGAAGACGTGCCTTCCCCCCGGGAAGGGACCTCTCTCCCGACCGTCCTGAGCCCCTCACAGGTTCGGGAACTGCTGGAAGCTCCCGACAGCTCGGACCCCCTGGGAATCCGTAACCGCGCAATCATGGAAATTCTCTACGCGACCGGTTGCCGGGTGTCCGAGATCGCCGGACTCCGCCGTTCGGTCGTCAACCTGACTGAGCGGACCATCCGGGTGCTTGGAAAAGGAAAACGCGAACGACAGGTCCCGATTTCAACACGTGCCCGGGACTGGATCCAGCGGTATCTCGACCACGTCCGACCGGAACTGAGCGCAGATGAGCAGGAACCATACCTGTTTCTCAGCCAGAAAGGCGGCTCGCTCCGTCGCGAATCCATCTGGCGAATTGTCAAATCCTGCGCGCGGACGACCAGCGTCCCGGAAGACAGCGTTCACCCCCACGTACTGCGGCATTCTTTTGCCACGCACATGCTTCAGAACGGGTCAAACCTCCGTGAAGTACAGACGCTCTTAGGGCATGCCAACATTACCACCACCGAAATCTACACCCACCTGGATGTGCAGGAACTGAAACGACGTCACGACCAGCATCATCCTCGCGGGAACATGGATGCGTAAGCACATCAACCTCCCTTAGGTTGCAAAAGCACACTGAAGAGGGAGAACCTCTGGAGCCCCCCTGGCCACCCTCTCTTATCGTAACTGGAACACGTAATTCTGCCACGGATTTCGTAGTTTCTCCGGGGAAAATCCGAACGTGTTGCGAAACAGCCGTACGGGATCCTTCTGAACACCTTCGCGTTTATACGTACTCAAATATTTGCGCAGTTTTCCGGCCAGCCGTCCGTTTTTCCAGTGAATCAGAAAGTGAACAAGGCTCCATGCCTGAGCGCTGTCACCTCCGTCAAACTGCTTTTTATTTTTACGCATCAGAACGGACAGGTCTTCGACCCGATCCCGACTGAAACGCACATCCCGCCTGATGTATCTCCGAATCGTCCGGAGGCGCTCTTTTTTTTACACCACCCCCATGTAGTTTCCATCCCCTGAAT
Organism: uncultured Planctomycetia bacterium; assembly: GCA_964594615.1. Lineage (GTDB taxonomy): Bacteria > Planctomycetota > MHYJ01 > CAYXQY01 > CAYXQY01 > CAYXQY01. The sequence goes on along the minus strand of CAZQNZ010000082.1, from coordinate 8,575 downwards.
CTGCTGGTTTCGAAATACATGACAAGTCCTTCTTCAAGCCAGGCGGGAACCTCTGACTTCATCACAAGATCAAGAAACTGCCTGGTACCAACGCTTAAAAGCATGTTATGTAGTTTTGTATCTTTTGAATAAAAGTAGTATGCAAGCATTTTGCGATCCTCGGATTTTCCGATGTAATAGCCTTTTATATGGGATCTCACCCGTTCAATACCGTTCTTGGCAAGGATTTCAAGGAATTCCGTTCGGTTCTTCGGAACGATGACCGGCAGTTTTTCGTATGACATCCGGTCGATTTGAAAAATGTCGGATTGTACAAATGCATTGAAGAACATTTCCATGATCAGAGCGATCTCCCCTGAAGCCTTACGACTGATGTCCGTCTTCACAATATAATGGTTGGTCTCCACCGTCCACGGATTATCCATGGTTCGTGTTCCTTTGATCGCTCCGGGCTTCATAATGCTAAGATTCCCGTCCGGTACGTACTTCTCAGCCAGGCGTTTGACCTGATTCCTTCGTTCCTTCTTCCGCTGCGCACGGGATGGTTTCCCACCATTCTTATTCGGTCCCTCCCCCGGTGGTGCACAAAATGAAGGTGCGGAAGAGTCGATCCTTGCCCGGCCAGAACGGTCTGGATGGAACCACTGTAACACCGGATTCCCGTTGGAAGCCTTAACAGGTCGCTCATGTGCGTCCCGGACCTCTCCGTGAACACCTCGGAACGATCCCACCCAGAGAGCCAGTATACTCAGGCTACAAAGTGCAAGTCGGGTGGCGGTTGAACGGAGCATCTGTGCTCTGGTGTATTTCATAGGAGATCAGGGGAAACCAAAAATTGATGTAATTGCGCAGACGTACGGCCGCATTCGAAACAGTCCCGACCGTGCATCACCTGCAGACCGTTCATTTTCATCGCCTTCCTTGCGCTCACATCACGTGGTAAATGCTGGCTCAGTCCAATGGACCGTGATTATTACATATAAAGCAAGTAATCGGTTTTTATTTTCAAATAGACGAATCTGTATGATATATATTCTTTCGGGGAAATTAAATAGACCTCTTTAAAATTTTTGGGCTTCCCCTGCGTTGTTTTCTTCGCACGCAATGGCCGTTTCACAAATTGAGATGGAGGAACCCTTAAAAATTACAGGTTTCGTCGATACCATATGTACGATTATTACATTCCCTGCGGTGGATCCGTAAGTTTCGACAACCATTCGAAAAAGTGTTCAAAAACGAGAGTCGGCTTTCAGGTAGGCGCTCTCGTCCGCATGGATCCACCCACGGATCGATCGCTTCAATCTTTCTGCGAATCAGTTCGGGATCAAACTTATGCCAACGCTAGATACCATTATCAGTCTGTCGAAACGCCGGGGGTTTATCTTTCAGAACAGTGAAATTTACGGAGGCCAGGCGTCCGTATATGACTACGGTCCGCTCGGCGTGGAACTGAAGCGGAACATCAAAAATCAGTGGTGGGATCGCTATGTACACCGGCGCGATGACATCGCGGGTCAGGACAGTGCCATTATCATGAAACCGGACGTGTGGAAGGCGTCGGGTCACGTGGATCACTTCTCCGACCCACTGGTCGAATGCAAAGAATGTCACAGCCGGTACCGCGTGGACAAACTCAATTCCGAGAACTGCCCCAACTGCGGACTCGACGAGTTTACGGAACCGCGTAATTACAATTTGTTGTTTCGCACCTTTATCGGCCCGGTGCAGGAAGACGCCGAGGAGGCGTATCTGCGTCCGGAAACGGCGCAGGGCATGTTCGTGAACTTCGACAACGTGCAGACCACCGCCCGTCAGAAACTGCCGTTCGGCATTGCTCAAACCGGAAAGGCCTTCCGAAACGAGGTGACCACCAAATCCTTCACGTTCCGCACCCTGGAATTCGAACAGATGGAGATCGAATATTTTGTGCATCCCGAGAACGCGGACGAAGCGTTCGAAGACTGGAAAAACGAACGGTTCCAGTGGTATCACGATATCGGACTGGATGAGGAACGCCTCCGCCTCCGTCAGCACGAGGAGGATGAACTGGCCCACTACGCCGACATCTGCTTCGACGTGGAGTACAAATTTCCGAATCCCCTCGGCTGGTCCGAGCTCGAGGGCGTCGCCAACCGTACGGATTACGACCTGAAGAAACACTCGGATGAAAGCGGCCAGCAACTGACCTACTACGATCAGCAGGAGGATGAGCACGTCTTTCCCTATATTATTGAACCATCCGCCGGGCTGGATCGTATCATTCTCGCCCTGCTGTTCGATGCGTACGAGGAGGAGGAGCTGGACGGGGACAAAACCCGGACGGTGCTGCAACTGCACCAGGACCTCGCCCCGTACAAGGTGGCGGTGTTTCCACTGCTCCGGAACCGAGAAGAGCTCGTGTCCGAAGCGAAGGAGATCGCCGACCGGCTGAAAGACCGCTGGAACGTGGCGTACGACGAAGCCGGATCGATTGGAAAGCTGTACCGTCGTCAGGATGAGATCGGAACGCCGTACTGCATCACCGTGGACCCGGATTCGATGGACGATGACAAGGTCACGGTCCGTGACCGGGACTCCATGGAACAGGACCGTATCGAAATCAATCGTCTTGAGGAGTACCTGGAGGACAAACTTGAGTAAAACGGCCGGTGAGGAACCCCTCGACGTCCTGTTCACCGCGGACGAAATCGCGGAGCGCCTGGACACCCTCGCCCGAGAAATCGAGCGGGACGCCGAAGACGATGCCGAGCTGTGCGTGGTCGGCGTCCTCCGCGGCGCGTTCGTGTTCGTCTCCGATCTGATCCGCTCGCTGGACCTGCCCGTGACCGTTCAGTTTATCCGGGCGTCCAGTTACGGAGATGCAAAAACCAGCTCCGGTGATGTCAATATTCGGTACGATCTTGAACAATCGATCGAGAACAAACACGTACTTCTCGTGGATGACATCGCGGACACCGGTCTAACGCTGGAAACCATTTATCACCACCTGGATGCCAAACTCCCGGTTTCACTGCGTACCTGCTGTCTGCTCCGAAAACCGGAGAAGATGGAAACCGATCTGCTGGATTACGTGGGGTTTGACGTGCCGGATCGATTTGTCGTCGGTTACGGACTCGACCACGCCGAGAAATACCGGCACCTCCCGTTTCTCGCGGCACTTCCGGAGCGGGAAAACGATTGAATTAAGCCCCCTGAATTTATATGATGGTCCCCCCTTCGAACCAAATAAAGCTGGTGAGAGTGGGCATATCAACCTTACGATTCCGCATTCAAATACACGCTAATGCTTGTATCGAGGTAAATCATGGTCGAGAAAACGGATAAGATCTGGTACAACGGCGAATTTGTTGATTGGGACGACGCCAACACCCATCTGCTCACGCACACGCTTCATTACGGTATGGGGGTGTTCGAGGGGATCCGCTGTTACGACACGGAAAGCGGAGATTCCGCGGTGTTCCGCCTCCAGGAACACATTCGCCGCCTGTTTGATTCGGCCAAAATCTGCAACATGGAGATTCCGTACACGCAGGAAGAGATCGTGGAGGCCTGCCTGAACACGCTTCGTACCAACGGGCTCTCCAATGGATACATTCGTCCGCTCGTGTTTTACGGCGCCGGAGAAATGGGCGTGCTGCCGGCGGACAATCCGGTCGAAGTCGCCATCATCACCTGGCCCTGGGGAGCGTATCTGGGCGACGAAGCCCTTGAGAAAGGTGTTGCAGTGAAGGTCTCGACCTTCTCCCGCCACTATCCCAATTCGATGATGACCCGCGGAAAGATCGTCGGGAACTACGTCAATTCCATCCTCGCCAAGATCGAAGCCAACCAGGACGGATATCATGAGGGCATCCTGACGGACACGGACGGTTACATCTCGGAAGGGTCCGGGGAAAACCTGTTCATGATCCGGAACGAAGAAATCCGTACGACGCCTCCATCCACCATTCTGAAGGGCATCACCCGCGACACGGCCATTCAGATTGCGGAAGAATTCGGATACGACGTGGTGGAAGCCAAATTTACCCGGGACGACCTGTACATCGCGGACGAACTGTTCTTTACGGGAACCGCTGCCGAAATTACCCCGATCCGACAGGTCGATAAGCGTGAAATCGCTGATGGAACACCGGGACCGATTACGAAGAAAATACAGCAGCGGTTCTTCGACATCGTGGAGGGCAAGGTGGACGATTACGATGATTGGCTGACGTATCTGTAAACGCCCGGTCTGTTCCGATGCGTCGGACGTCGACCTGAAACCGAACGACATGAGAAAGCGTGCTGTGCACCTCTCACCGCGGGCTCCAATTCTGACGCCCGTTTACTCGTGTTGATAACCCCCCACCGGGGGGTGACAGATGAATAGCCCCTGATGGAGCGAAGCGGAATCGGGGGGAGCGGTATCGGGCAAATCCCCCCCGAACTCCCGGATGGGGGTGGCACATATGGGTACTTGTGGGTAAAACGAAGAGCACCAGCTCCAGGTTAACGAAGGTGGAGAGACCGTATGAATGGCCTCGCGGACGTTGAAATTTGCGGAAGCTACTCGGCCCGAAGGGCCGGGACAGGAAAGACCGGGGCAAGGAGGCCAAAGGCCGACGCGGCCCCGGGGATCAGAATCACCTCTTCCCCGTGCTCAGAAAGTGCACAACAGATGATGCTTACCCAACCGACCATTGTACGACGTTTGTAAAATGACGATGCAGCGCCCTCTCAGGGCGCGTTTTTATCGATCGAACTCAATCGACCCCCAGGGCTGCACCGTCTACGACAATTTGACCTGGGCTAATCCGTCTGGACCCTTCGGACCCGTCCTCAAATTGTACCCTCGCCTAATGCCTTGCGCATGAAACCGGCCCAATGGGCCGGGACAGACTAACCCCGGGCAAACGACGTGCAGCCCGGGGTTTCAGCGCATTCCAGAAAAACGGATTCTCAAGCGAAGGCAAGAGAATGGATCGGCGATGTTACGCATTCTCCGTTTACCCATCGCTGGTGACAAATAAAAAAACGAGAGGAGGCGATTGCCTCCTCTCGCTTTAAAACTTGTTCGAACGTCACGCTGCATGCGTTCTACAGACGGCTCTCCACTTCCTGCTGGATCTCCTCATGTTCGGGGAATCGATCCACCTCGAGCTTGGAGAAGACTTTTTCACCATCCAGGAACACTTCGAACCGTCCGTCGTCGTGCGGCTCAAGCTCAAGTGAAGACACCTTCAGCTTGTAGGACTCAAGCAGTTCTTCCGTCAGGCCAACGGCCTGAGGTTCGTAATCTCATGCAGCGCAGTATTCAATTTTTATTTCCATGACTTACCTCCTCGTAACGAAATGGGTGAAACAGGAAATACGAACACGTGATAAAACTGTACGGCCCTGCTTCACGGATGGGCACCGGCTTACAACCGGTACGCCCCACCCTTCACGAATCTGTAAAATTGCGTGAGAACAGGGAATTACAGGGTAATCCGTCCGGGTGACATCTTCAAATATCTCCGGGGATAACCCGCCTTCCTCCAATGGTGTGAAGAAGGTCTCCCGGACCGGTGGATTCGTTGAGAACCGGTCCGTTTGAGTTCAGGTGGAATCGTTGATTCAACCTGCTTTTTTCGATAAAATGCAGCAGAATTCGCTTTTTGCACGCGATGGACAGGAGCGGTATGTCCGATCAATGGCACATCCATAAATTTGGAGGAAGCAGTCTCGCTTCCAGCGAACAGTTCGCAGAGGTCCACCAGATCCTCGACCAGCGATCCGAAGCACAAACGGCCATCGTCGTGTCCGCGATGGAAGGCGTTACCAATCAACTATTCCAGGTCATCGACGATGCCTGCGACGCACAGACGTCGGTGAAAACGAAACTACAGCCGATTCGTGATCATCAGCAGGAGGTGATTGAGAACCTGTTTTCCGGCAGCAGGAGAGAGGACCTGCTCGAGGGACTCGAGCAGGACATGCAGAACATTCAGGACGTGCTCCGGGCGATTCAGCTCGTACGGACCTCCCCCTCCTCCGCACGGGATCTGGTATCGGGGTACGGTGAACTCTGGTCGGCACGGATCTTCTGTGCGTATCTGCAGGAACAGCAGGTGGACGCTGCGTGGCTCGATGCCCGTGACGTACTGGTAATCGAACACGGGGAAACCGGCCCGATTGTGAACTGGTCGGAAACCCGGAATCGCCTGAGCGCATGGCGCGAAGACAACGAGGCCAGCCACCTCGTGATTACCGGTTACATCGCCAGTACGGAAGACGGTTGTCCCACCACCCTCGGACGAAACGGAAGCGATTACACCGCATCGATCTTTGCTTCCCTTCTCGACGCTGAACAGCTCCACATCTGGACCGACGTGGACGGGGTCATGACCGCCAATCCGGAAAAAGTTCCGGATGCCCGATCCCTGGATGAAATTTCGTATCAGGAGGCAATGGAACTGGCGTACTTCGGTGCGAAGTTCATTCACCCAAACACCATGTCCCCGGCCATCGAGGATGAAATCCCCATCCTGATTCGCAACACCTTTAACCCTTCCTTCCCCGGTACACGCATTCACCGCCGGAGTGCCGACGATGAGCGCGTGGTCAAAGGATTTGCCACCATCGACGGCATGGCGCTGGTCAACCTGGAAGGCTCCGGTACGATCGGGGTGCCGGGCACCGCCGATCGCCTGTTTGGCGCCCTGAATGACGCGGGGGTGCATGTCATGATGATTTCTCAGGCCAGTTCGGAACATTCGGTGTGTATCGCGGTGCCGGAAGACCAGGCCCAGCTCGCACGCGAGGTCCTTGAGGAAGCATTTTACGTGGAACGAGACCGGGATCTCATTCAGACCATTGACGTCACCAGGGAGTGCAGCGTCCTGGCCTGTGTCGGCGACGGCATGGCCGGCACGCCCGGCGTGGCGGCCAAATTTTTCGACTCCCTCGGGAAAGCCGGCGTGAACATCCGTGCCATCGCCCAGGGATCCTCGGAGCGCAACATTTCTGCCGTCGTGGACAGCAAAGACGCAACACGCGCTTTGCGAGCCGCACACTCCGGGTTCTATCTGTCCAACCAGACCCTGTCGGTCGGCATCATCGGTACGGGCAACGTCGGCAGTACCCTGTTGAAACAGCTACATGAACAGCAGGACCGGCTGCGAAGTGATCGAATGATTGACATCCGGGTCCGGGGCGTGATGAACTCGCAGCAGATGGTTCTCGATGAAATGGAAGTCGATCTTGCGTCCTGGGAGGATCAAATTCAGAAGGCGGGACAGGAGCGTGACCTGGACGAATTCGTGGATCACATTCAAACGGATTACCACCCCCATGCGGTACTGATTGACTGCACGGCCGACAAGCAGATGGCACGTCAGTACGAGAAATGGATGGAACGGGGAATTCATGTGATTACCCCGAACAAGGAAGCCAGCTCGGGACCACTCGATTACTACAAGCGTCTCCACCGGGAGGAGCTTCGGGCTCATTACCTGTACGAAACCACGGTGGGAGCGGGTCTGCCGGTGCTGGAAACGCTCCGGGATCTGAAGGAAACCGGAGATCGCATCATGCAGATCGAAGGTATTCTGTCCGGTACACTGTCGTTCCTGTTCAATTCGTTCCAGGGAGATCGCCCCTTTTCGGAAATCCTGCGGAAAGCACATGAGCAAGGGTACACGGAACCGGACCCGCGGGAGGACCTGTCCGGCATGGACGTGGCTCGCAAACTGGTCATTCTTGCCCGGGAGATGGGGCTCGACCTCGAACTCGACAACCTGGAGGTGGAGGGCCTGATTCCGGACGGTCTCGAATCCGGCAGTGTCGATGAGTTTTTCGACAAATTACCTCAGGCGGACGATCACTTCGCGGATATTCTGCGGGACGCTCAGGAAAACAACGAGATTCTTCGGTTCGTGGGCACGGTGAACCGCGATGGCGAAGCATCGGTCCGACTGCGGCGTTATCCGGAGGAACACCCCTTCTCCCGCATCAACCTCACGGACAACGTGGTGGAGTTCACCACCCGACGCTACAACGAGAATCCACTGATCGTCCAGGGCCCCGGCGCCGGTCCGGAAGTCACGGCCGGGGGCGTGTTTGCGGACCTGCTCCGCCTGGCCGATTACGTCGGTGAGGAACGGTAAATCGGTCCCCGCATGATCCCACCGGAACGGGTGGTGACCGAAAGATCGCACATTCATCCTGATCAACACTCCGGGACACGGTCAGGGAACGTCCGCCCTCATCCTGTTGCCATGCGCACCGTCCTGTGCGAGTTGGTCCCGAACGCCATCAACGGTACGCGAATCGAGATTGCCCATCGGACCAGCATGGAACACGCACGTCGAGCAGGTCCCGGTATCCACCGGAGCCACCTCCCTCCGGGAGGTTCGTACAACCCACAGGAACACGATGGGCCGGGGGATTGCATCCCCCGGCTATACATGAACCGTTCCCTTCGGAAACTCTTCACGGTGACATAACGATACATGAGACGGATCAATCGAATGGAGTGTACGAAGGGGACAACTCATGTCCAGCCCCCGGATGAAATGAACGCAGTGAATGGAATCCGGGGGACGGCAGACCTCCA
>CAZQNZ010000081.1:0-10597 GCA_964594615.1 uncultured Planctomycetia bacterium | reverse complement strand
GAAGCGGAACGACGGGAGGGAAAAATCGAAGGGTCGTTTGATCAGTCTCGAGACATCCACTCCCTGTATCTGCAGGACCGGGTGACGGTGGGCGAGCGGTTCACTGCCACGGCCGGCGTGCGCCACGACGATCACGACACGTTCGGTTCCGAAACCACGTATCAGGTATCGTCCTCCCTTCACTTCCCGAGCACCGGATCGCGTCTGCACGGTCACTACGGAACCGGCTTCAAGGCCCCGACCTTCAACGATCTGTTTTTCCCAAATTTCAGTAATCCCAACCTCGATCCGGAGGAAAGTGAAGGGTTTGACGTCGGCATTGAACAATCCATCGGAGCGGATCGACTGGTGCTGGACGTGACCTACTTTGAGAACGATTTCGACGATCTGATTCAGTCAAGTCCTCCCACCTTTATCCCCCGGAACGTGGCCCGTGCGGAGTCGGAGGGGTGGGAAGTGACCGGGGACCTCAAGATCCGGGAGTTCTGGACGGTTTCGTCCACATACACCTACACGGATGCCCGGAATCTCACGGCGGATCAACCACTGGCACGCCGCCCCAAACAGAAAACCACGGTGCGAACCACTGTCAGACCGAGTGACCGGCTGTCCGGCACCGTTTCCTGGCGGCAGTTCATCGAGCGGTTCGACACCGGTGGGACTCGCCTTGACAACTATAAGGTGGTCGACGTCTCATTGCGCTACCGGGTGTGGGACGGTGTGACCATTACGGCCCGGGCCAATAATCTGATGGACGAGGATTACCAGGAGGTGTCCGGGTTTTCCTCCCCCGGATTCAACGGCTACGTCGGCCTGGCATACGCGTGGTAAATGAAGATGCTCAACACGGCGATAAAATGAATAGTGATGATCACATCCGGAACGTTAAGGTACGAAGCCCGCGAAGCGGGCGACAGCACTTCGCCCCGGGTGGAGTAAAGCGGAACCCGGGGTTGAACGACATTTCACCGATATGGATTTCCTCGCTTCAGCGAGGAAATGGATCGGTTTGGAACGCTCCAAAATGAAACGCTCCCGGAACACCTGGATGCTGGTACTGGTCGTCGCTGGTCTCATCACCGTCGGCGGCTGGATTTACGGACAATGGGGTTTTCCGTCCGGAAAGCGGTCCGTCTCCAGCAAAGCAACCCGTTCCGCGCCGGAGAAACGTGTGGTCTCGCTTGCTCCGAGCATTACCGAGGTACTGCTTGCGCTGGATCGCAGGGACTGGTTGGTGGGTGTGACCCGTTTTTCCTCCTACCTGGAATCGGTGCGTGACGTGAAGCAGGTGGGGGACTTCACGAGCACCAACTACGAACGGATTCTCTCTCTGGATCCGGACCTGGTCCTGCTGAAAGCCACGAAGGAAGGGCGGCAGGAGGCGACCCTTCGGGACGCCGGCATTGAAACGATGACGGTCCGGCAGGAATCCATCGACGATATCCTGCAGTCCATTCGCCGCATCGGCCGGCGGCTTAATCGCTCCGAACGGGCTCGGACGCTGGTTCGTCGGATCAAGCGTCGCATGCGGGAGATCCGTCGAAAAGCAGCGAGGCACACCTCACCCACGGTGATGCCGGTGTATTATCGTAACCAGGGGGACGATGGCATTACGCAGGTGGGTGTGGCCGGACACCGTAGCTTTCTCGGTGAAATCGTGGACGTTGCGGGAGGACGAAACGTGTACGACGGAGACATGGCGTACCCCAAGTTCAGCATCGAGTACGTGCTCCGCGAAAATCCGCAATACATCATTGATTTTTCGGCACAGTACGGAGGGGAGGGCCGGTCGGACGACGATTTGCTGAACCAGTGGCGGGCGTTCGACAAACTGAGGGCCGTTCGCGAGGAACAGGTACATGTGATTTCCGAACCGTACGCGTTGCTTCCCGGACCCCGGTTCCTGGAGATCCTTGAGCGGGTGGCCCGTGTTCTGCATCCAGGCATGGAGCTGAAGAAACGTTCCTGGACGCTGGTTGAGGACGACTCCTTATGACGGATCCCGTGCTCCTCGTGGACGAACTCGTGGTGTCCCGCGGCCGGGCTCCCGTCCTGGACGGGCTGTCCTTCCGGGTGGCAGGCGGCGAAAACGTGGTGCTGCTGGGCCCCAACGGCGCCGGCAAAACCACGCTCCTCCAGACCGTACTCGGCCTGACCGATCCACAGTCCGGGCGAATTCACATCGCTGGAACGCCCCGCGACCGGATGACGAAAGCGGACCTCGCCACGCTCTGTGCCTACGTTCCGCAGGAACATCCCGAAAACGTGCCGTATCCCGTCCGGCAATTTCTCTCCATGAGCCGGTATCCGTACCGCACCACTTCCTTGAGCGGCGACGAGCGGGGGCGCAAGGTGGTCGATCGTGTACTTGCCGACACCGGTCTGGACGACCTCTCGGACCGATGGGTGAATCAACTCAGCGGCGGCGAACGGCGGAAGGTCATGATTGCCGCGGCACTGGTGCAGGAACCGGAACTTCTGCTGCTTGACGAAGCCACCACCTTCCTGGATCCCCATCACCGGCAGGCCGTGCTGAACATCCTGAAGCGAGAACACGAACAGCGGGACACGACCCTGTTTTTTGTGACACATGACATCAACCGGGCGGTCCTGCAGGGAGAGCGCATCCTTGTATTGACGGATGGTGAACTGCACTTCGACGGATCTCCGGATCATCTTCTTGACACGGGTGTACTGGAGGAGGTCTACGACACGGATCTGCAGTCGATCCGCCATCCCGACACCGGACAGCCCATGGTCGCACCGACGGTGCTTGATCCATCGGACGGGGACAAATCATGAATTACCGCATTTCATTCACCTCAAGCCTCCTGTTTTTTTTGCTGGCACTGGTCATCACGCCCTTCCTGGGCATGCGATTTATTGAACCGGAACTGCTGTTCCGGTCGACCGAAGCGGCCGGACGAGAACAGACGATCTTCTGGACGATACGGATGCCGCGGGTTCTGCTGGCAGCGGTGGCCGGCATGGCGCTGTCCGTCAGCGGCATGGCGTTTCAGGGACTGTTTCGAAATCCCCTTGCCACACCGTATACACTGGGCGTCGCCAGCGGTGCGTCCTTTGGAGCCGGTGTGTACGTGTTCCTCGGATTTGCCTTTTCCGTGGTGGGCATCGGGGGAATTTCTCTGTTTGCCTTTGCAGGAGCCGTGCTCGCCACCGTGCTGGTTTACGGATTCAGCCGCTGGACGGGGGGATTTTCCATCGCCACACTCCTGCTGGCCGGGGTGGCCATTGCTCAGACGTTTTCCTCCCTTCTGCTGTTCATTCAGTACCTCAGTGACCTCACCGGTTCGTACCGCATTGTGCACTGGTTGATGGGGGGGCTGCACGTGATGGGATATTCGGACGTGTTGAACGTTCTTCCGTTCGTAGTCGTCGGAACGGTGATTCTTGGCTTCTACCTGACGGAACTGAACCTGATGATGACCGGTCGAGAACTGGCAGGCAGCCGGGGAGTAAACACGGAGCAGGTGAAGCTGGTGATCTTCTTTGCCGTGTCCCTGATGATCGGCGGCGTGGTGGCCGTCTGCGGGCCCATCGGCTTCGTCGGATTGATGATTCCCCATATCTGTCGGCAGTTCGTCGGAGCGGATCACCGGCGGCTGTTTCCGGTCACACTCCTGTTCGGCGGCGGGTTTCTGATGGTCTGTGACGCCGCCGCTCGGCTGATCATCGCCCCGGTCGACATGCCGGTCGGTGTATTGACCGCCCTGATCGGGGGTCCGTTCTTCCTGTGGCTGCTCCTCCGGCAGACCCACCGGAACAGCTGGTTTTAACGAGGTAAGGGAAATCGGACAAAGTGCAGGCGGAATCGCTTTTGTTAACTGCCGACATTCCGACGGGATATCGGGAATGCTTGCTCGGAGTGTAAATTGTCCTCACTGCCGCACGGTTTCTGTTCCGCTGAGAGAAGAGAAACCGCTCATCCGTATCGCTGAACACCGGATCAATGGGGCACGCAGCATTCTGACTCGCGCGCGTTCTGAATCATCTCGAAAGCGAAGCTTCTCTTTTCGATTGGGAGGAACACCGTTCCCGGGAGGCGAGAGCATCAGATTGCACCATCGGCCTGTTCCCCTCCTCCGCTCGCTGACGCTGCGCAGTATTCAGGCGACGGTCGGTCCCGGATCTCATTTTATGGAGACGCGCAGGTCCTCGATGCGGGACTCATCCACCTCGACCCCCAGTCCCGGACCGGTTGGAACGGTAAGGGACCCATTTTCCGGTTCGATCGGTTCGGCCAGAATGGACTGGTCAATGAACTGGGGGCCGTTCAGCGCCGCCGGTTTTTCGTACTGAAATGCCCCGTACAGCTGCAGCGTTGCGGCCAGGGAAAGACCCGGATCCGTCAATCCGCTTCCGAGGAACATCAGATTCGCGTTTTGTACGATCTCAATCTGCTGTTTCGCGGGTAGAATCCCGCCACATCTTGGAATTTTCATCGCGACTCCATCCAGCACGTCCAGCCGGATAAACTCGATCAGGTCCGAGGGGGAGACCACGCTTTCATCCATCAGGATCGGAAGGTCCGTGGATCGCTTTAACTCCCGGTACCCGGTCAGGTTGTTGTGCGGAATCGGTTGCTCAAGCACATCCACACCGATCCGGTTCAGTTCCGGAGCAAGTTGCAGCGCCTCAACGCGATCCAGTCCGCCGTTGGCATCCGCCCACAGGAACGCCTCCGGCGCGTGCTCCTTCACCCGCCGGCTCAGTTCGAGATCGTACGAACGGCTGCGTCCGACTTTGATATTAAAGTGTTGGTACCCCCGTTCCGTTCCTTTTTTTATTTTGTCCTCCACCCCGTCAAGGGTTCGGGGATTCAGCGTCCAGCTAAGTGTGATCTCATCCACCGGTTTGCGACCCCATTGCTGCGGAAGGGACTGTCCCGTGAGCTTGCCAACCAGATCGTACAGCGCAATGTCCACACCCGCTTTGGCGATCGGTTGTCCCGTGGAAAAGGATGGAGCGATGGCCTCGTTCATCTTCCGATGGATTCCGGCAATGTCATAAACGCTGTGATCCTCAAGCACCGGTGCCAGATAATTGCGAATGGTAGTGGTGACCGATTCGAGCGTTTCATAACTCCAGCGAGGAACGGGGATGCTTTCGCCCCAGCCCACCGTGCCGTCATCGGCCGTGATTTTCACCACGGCTGATGCACGACCCTGCAGATCCCCCTCGGGATCTTCGAAAAACTTGAACCGGCTGACCATCGGGTACGTGATCGGATACACCTGTATGCGGTCAATGGTGGGTCCCATGACATCCTGACCGATCAACGATTGGGAAAAAACAGCGAATGCGGAAGCGCCCGCAGCGAACTTTTTCAGAAACGATCGCCGTGAGTGGTTGGAAGGTTGTTGTGTCATTTGTTTACTGTTCAAAAAAAACGACGTTAATCGAGCGTTTTATACTTGTGATACATGGCTTTGACCTGTCCCGACGCTACATCGCCCCGGTGCACGTAGATGCCCACCCGTCTCGAGAGGGTTTCCCCCTTTTTCAATGTAAACGCACTCCCGCTTCGTCGGTCGATTCGACGAGGTCCGAAACATCCGTAATCCCGTGTGAGCCATCGGTGCGGTTGCGGGTTGTCCGGATGGCTGAACATGGCAAGTCCCTCATGCTGACCGTCCACCGGCGCCGAATAATCCACCCATTTCGCCGGTTTCATATTCGTTCCGCTCTTGTTCACACCACCGCTGGAATTCGTAATCGTTCCTCCCCCGTTCTTCACATTAAACCTCTCGTTCATACGGATGTAAGGCCAGGCGTAATGTGTTTTATCACTGACAAACGTGACATCCCCGTACGATGCTTGAACGGTGAACGTAATGTCCAACAGGTATTCTCCGGCGCCGAGTGCATGCAGTCGGATGTTCCGGTGTTCGTCCAGCACCGGCTCCTCGAATTGCTGTTCCCAGACAAGCCGCGCGTTGAGTTGAAGTCGTGACCCGGATAGTTTCATCCGGTCGAATTCTTGGTGGCGAATGCGGTGCCGAAACTGCCCCTTTCGTTCACCCTCTTCCACTTTACTGTACAGGGCGTTGTAAAAATGGACAGGATCCCCCTCCTCAAGACGTACTTCGTCGGCGAACCAGAAGGAACGATGGTGGGGAAACGGATCCGTTTGCTGAACGGTCATAGAACGGCCGGAGGGACTGCGCACCGGATAGAAATGAACCAGATCCACATCCGGGCCGTACCGGTACACCAGTTTTTCCGCGTCACCGATCAAAATACGGAGCCTGTTCCGGCCCTGTTCGTGTCTGAGCTGTATTTGTTGATCCCCCGTCTGCGCAGACAGTCCGTTCCCGGACAGAAATATCACCGTAAGAACGACGAACAAACAGCGTCTACTGAACCCTTGATGCATCAATCCCATCGGAACCTCCGTGAATCTTATTCGGCTTTCGTGATGGCAATATGGTACATCGCTCCTCCTTCTCTGCCTGTCGGGCCCAGCTGGACGGTCCCGGCAGGGATCGTTTTCCGAAACAGGCGGTATCCCGGGGTGGAGGAACTGTCGTCCATGGTCATCTTCAGCTTTTCAAAATCCGACATCCAGTCCGGCAACTGTTTCACGTATCTCGTATCCCAGGCAATGTAGAGGTGGGCGCGCCTGTTCACAGTAAACTGAAGCAGTGGGTTTTGTTTCGATGTCACATCCTCCTGAGGTACCGCAATGTGGGTGGCCCCCTTGAGAGCGTCCGGGATGTCCGTGTAATTATAATCGCGGTCTGTGAACGGTGCTTGTCCCGTTGACAGTTTTCCGTGTTGCAACTGATACGCACGGTCGGAATTCGGCTTCAGGTCAGAAGCAACAACCGAATCCATTTCGGAAACAAATTTGTACGTTTCGACACGCACTTGACTGATCAATGATTCGTTCTTGACGAACGCCGCTTTTACGGTGGTGTTCTCATTGATGTGGATGGGTCCGCTGTACGGTCTGGAGGATTGATGGAGCGGTAAACCGTTCGTATTGTAGATCAGTTGACTTCCTTCAGGAACCTCCTCGCCGTCCGTTGCAGAGATACGGATCGTCGTTTCTTCGTTAATAACACCACCGGCCGGATCAAATGTGGGTTTTGACAACGCTGCAAACTGAGGGGAGAAGGTGGAGCCGTCAGTGAGTGAGTTCAGTGTGTAAGCAAGATACGAGTGGAGTACCGTCTGTCCGGTTTTGCTGGTGACGCCGTCCAGTTGAAGCTCGTAAACGTATCCGGGGATCAATTGACCGAGCTGAAGGGAAACACGGCGTCCGTCCTTCGAAACCTGTATATCTCGTACCGGTATCTCGGTCGCATCGTGCTCCTTCGATCCATATTTCCGATGGTAACGGTAATAGAAACGCTTGAACGCATAATGATCCGGGTTTTCCGCCGTGGAGCGATCGACGGGCCGGGTGAAGGTCAGGTCGAACCCGTTCTCAGTTAACGTCATGTTCTGCACCTCCATGGGTGTCTCATTTTTCCATGATATGCTCTGAATCCCTTCCCCGCCGGCCCATTCAAGGTGTGTGTGTCCAACCCAGAGATCGCCGTCGGGACCCCAGGTCATGCGATGATTCCCTCCGTCCAATCCGGATCCGTCAAAAAACGGAACCACCGCTCCCTGCGTGGTGCCGCCGACGTCCTCCAGCATCACCCGCATGATCCGGGGCCGGTTCATCTCCCCCACCAGCAGCTGTCCCTGAAACGGGAATGCGGCCTGATCGGTGATCGGAAGCGGCTGCGTTGGTGAATTGGCCATCCGGCCGTGCGGAAATTCGATAACCGGTCGTGAGCGCATCCGATGGAGTTCCTGCAGAGGCAGCTGAAGCGGATCGCCGCGGTCCCAACCCTCGCGCCAGATCAGCGAGGAGACGTGGCCGTAAAATCCCCCTTTTTTTACCTCGTGCATCGGGCTGGTACCCCTCCAGTCCCCCTGATTGTCAGTCACAAGTAGCCGTCCCTGTTCGTCGAAATGGATCCCGTCCGGGGACCGAAACCCGCTGGCAAACGGTTCCGTTTCTCCGGTTTCCGGATCGATCTTCATCACCCATCCACGGTAGGGAACACAGGAATACATGCGGCCGGGCCGGCCAAGTTCGTTGAACTCTCCCCGTGTCTCCTCACTGATGCCCGCACCGTTCGAAGCTGTATTCAGAGAAATGTACGCATTTCCGGCCGGACCGATCGCAGGCCCATACGCATATTCGCAATAGTTTCCCGAAAGTCCCCAGTCGTCGGACACCGTCTGATAATGATCGGCCCGACCGTCCCCGTTGGTATCCCGCAGACGTGTAAGTTCTCCACGCTGCATGACCAGAAGTTCATTGTTGGAGACGGCTTCCAGTCCCAGTGGTTCCTGCAACCCGTAGGCAAACAGGGACCATTCTCCCGTCTCCGGTGAGATCATGTAGAGTTCCCCCCGATGAAAGCAGGCGGCAAGCCGACCGTCGGGGGTGAAATCCATGCCGCCGACCTGATTGGACAGGCCCTCCGGTGCTTCAAGAGACGAAACTTCATAAAACCGGTTGATTTCGTCTCCCGGCAACGGATCGATCTGCATCAGTACCAGCCCGGCAACGACCAGAACCAGTGAGCACCATGAGATACGCACTGACATGTCCTACTGACCTCCATCAGTAGAGGGTACGATTCGAACCCGGAAATCCTGTGCTTCCTCCGGGGAGAGTTTCAGTCGTCCGCCCTTAGAGAAAGTGCCGTCGGGGGACGAATATTCAACGCCGTCGTCAGCAGACATCACGAACCAGACCGGTTGTTGCGCCCCCTTTACCCGAAATCGACGTTCGATGCCCGCCCCATCCGACCGTGATGTAATGAGATGCTGGACCCGAACGCCGTCCATGGTCACCTCGAACGCCGGGACCCCATCCTTCATGCGATATCCCTTAAAATCCCGTTCCTGGGGGATGTTGTCGGGGTCTCCGAAGCGCAGGGGAAACGCATGGGAACGGTAATAAATGTCACCGAGAACCTTCGCCGGGGTATGCCCTTTGCCGGAGAAATTCGGCATGGGATCGACGAACTCTCCCGCCCAGGCATAACGAAACCGTTGACGACCGGCATCCCAGCAGTAATTCTGTCCGTTCCGGAGCGCGACGGCAATCGCCGCCTGAGTAGCGTCCGGCATCTTGATCCTGTACATGAACGGCCGGCGAGCGGTGAAGGCATGAGGCAGGTTCAAACCCTCTCCCGCATCGTTCTTCGGTTGTTCCGTCTGAAGGGATCGGTCAGGGACATGCGGATCCTCGGCCAGCGCTGGCAATGTCTGGTCGCCGACGTACATGGCTCCGTACATCGTGTATCCGTGCCCGGGAAACGTGCACACATACGGATATACCCCGGTCTTTTCCGGGGCGGTAAACGTGAGACTTTCCTCTTCACCTCCGTCCACCACCGGTATCGCGGCAAGGATCGGCTCCAGGTCTGGAGCGTACCCGGAGGAGCTTGCCTTCGCCCCCATTTCCTCGATTCTCCGGACGACCACGAGCCGTTTTCCGGACTCCGTAAAGACAATGTTATGTGGAATTTCATCCACATTGACCAATCGAACCCTCACCTCCTGTCCCGGTGACACCTGGAACCGCAGGGTGTCGTATTTCATACCCATCTGTGCCCGGATCGTGAGTTCGGCCTCGTCCGCAGGAAGAGGGCCTGCGATCCATAGCAGGGAAATCAGCAGGAGAACAGGAAGAGTTTGAGGGAGGTTCGATGTGGATGTATGACCCTTCCCGGGCATGGTGTTCATGTTGTAAACGAGGTAATGAACGTGAATGTTCAGGTGAATCCACCCGTTTCGGCAATCTTCAGCCAAACCAATCGATCTGTGGTAATGTTCCAGGGTTATGGACGCTATGAATACGCCGAGCTTGAGGTTTGTGCGGTGAAGAAACCAGTCACTTGAATACGGTCCACGGCCGAGTGAAACCTCGGTCCGGTTGACCAGAGCCTCTTCGAAAGATCGACGGCGGAACACTGAAGAGGACCGTAACAGAAAAGCATTTACTAATCAACGACTTAAAGGAATCATATGGAGGTCATCGATTTCTAAAAGAATCGATAAAACGGATCGAATGAACGGTCTGGCGTCTAAATAGAGGTCCAATCCGGATGGGCTTCGTGGGATGGATACAATGGTTTGAAAGGTCAAAGGAAAAACTGGAAACCGTCACCCCCCCGTAGCGGCCGTGTGGATGATTTCGAACGGTCCCGTTTCACCACGTATCTCGGGATAGCGATGCGCTGTCGCCATAGCCTTTTTCACGTTACTTCTACTGCCCGGACCTTGATCCACCGGCAGCACGTGGTTTTTTCAACACCCTGCTCGATTCAGACACCTCGTGGAGGCCTTGGTGTGAGGGCAGTTTTAACCGCGGCGAAGGGGCAGATCCCATCTTTCTCAGGAAATGAATTGGCAGGCTGCTAGACCGATCCTTCTATCACGGAAGATGCCCGGGGTTCTCGTTGACGAACTCCTGCATCTCCGTTCGCATCGCCTTGACCCGTTCCGGCTGGTCCTCCGCGCGGTTAAACCGTTCCCCCGGGTCCACCTGCAGGTTGAACAG
>CAZQNZ010000080.1:0-10692 GCA_964594615.1 uncultured Planctomycetia bacterium | reverse complement strand
CCCCAGGAAGCAATCAGAAGGAGAAAGCTGAGAGAGGGAGAGAAGGGAAGCTGGAGTTCCTCCTCTGCTTCACGCATGAACATCATGACCACCACGCGCATGTAGTAGTAGATTGAGATGAGTGTGCCAATAGCTCCAACGACCACCAGACCGATGAAACCGCTCTGAAGGGCGGAATGAAAGATGAACACCTTTCCGGCAAAACCGGCGGTAAGTGGAATACCGGTCAGAGACAGGAGGAAGAGACCGAAGGCGCAGGCCACCCAGGGATGATAGGAAACAAGCCCCTTGAAGTCGGAGAGGGTCAGGGTTTCTTCCCGGTTTTTCTCCACGTAAATCACGGATCCGAAGGCCCCCAGGTTCATGATCGTATAAGCAATCAAGTAGAACAACACGCTGCCCTGAGAAATGGAATCCGCTGGCGTGTTTCCAGACAGCAGAGCGGTCACGCCGATCAGGAGATATCCGGCATGAGCAATGCTCGAATAAGCGAGCATGCCTTTGATGTCCCGATATCCGATGGCCGCTATATTCCCCCCGATGACCGTGATGCCGGCGATCAGTGCGAGAACGGTGGAAAGACCCACCGAGACGGACCCGGTGATCTCCAGTAATACCCGGATGAAACCCAGGAAGGCGGCCGCTTTTACACCGGTGGAGACAAATCCCGTGATCGGTGTCGGTGCACCACGATACGCATCCGGGGCCCACATGTGAAACGGAATGGCAGCAATTTTGTATGTAAAGCTGCCTGCAATCAGTGCCGTACCGCTGAGGAAGAGGGGATCCTTGTGACTGTTTTCCTGTGCGAGAAACGCACTGATGTCACCGAACGAAAATCCATTTACGGCGGCCATGACAAGGATGATCCCATAAATCAGAACAGCGCTGGTGAACGCCCCGGTGACGATGTATTTTAGGGCTCCTTCTCCGGACACAAGGCTTGATTTCTCCCATCCGACGAGTACATATGCAGCGAGGGACATAATTTCGAAACCGAGAAAAAAGACGATCAAGTCATTTGCGCCGACCATGAGCATCATACCGGAGGTGGCCAGTAGCAGCAATCCGTAGTACTCGCCTTGAAGCATATCGGAGTTGCTAAGATGATCGATCGAACTTAATGTGGTCAGAATGACCGATATGAGAATGATGATGTTTGAGTAGTACGTATACAGGTCCACCGTGAAGGTATCTGAGAATACCATCCGACCATCAGGCACCGTATACGTGTTCAGGATGAGTGCAACGCCGAGCCCCAGAATGGAAAGCCACCCAAGCACCCGTTTGGACGAACGATCCCATAGCAAGAGATCGATAAGTAGTACGGCGACCCCGAAGCCGGTGATCCATAGTAGCGGAGCGGTGTTGACAAGGTCCGCTGTACTGATTTGAAGATCGAGTTTGGCAAGTAGCGTAGAGTTCATTTGGGTTCGTCCTGTTTAGCGTCCGAGTAACGTCCAATCTCGTCAATATTCGTGTTGGTTTCATCATCAATGCGCACGGTTTCGGGCGTATTGTCGCCGTCAACGAGCTGTTTAATGGGCGCAGAAACCCGATCAATCACAAACATCGGGTACAGACCCAGAACGACGATCATCACAAGTACAGGTGCAATCGTGATCCACTCCCTGGCGTTCAGGTCCTCCAGTGTTTCATTTTCTTCCACGGTCACCGGACCGAACAGCGTTTGCTTCAACAACCGGAGCATGTACCAGGCGGCGAGGATGACACCTACCGTCGCCACGGCTGTCGTCTTACTGTACAGTTCAAAGCTACCGATCAGAACGAGAAACTCACCAACGAAACCGCTCAATCCCGGTAACCCGATGGATGCAAGCCCTGTAAAGACAAGAATCGCTCCGTACGCAGGCATCACACTTGCTAACCCACCGAACTCATCCATCTCCCGGGTATGTCGTCGTTCATAAAGCATTCCGATGAGCAGGAACAGACCACCCGTGGTTAACCCGTGACTGATCATGACAAACAGAGCCCCCGTTGTGGACTGCAGTCCGAATGCACCAAAGCCCAACACCACGAACCCGAGGTGACTGATGCTGGAGTAGGCGATCAGTCGTTTGATGTCCGATTGAACGAGACACAATATCGCTCCGTAGAGAATACTGATCACGCCGAGCACGATAAGTGTGCTCTGGAACGAAGCAAATCCCAGAGGAAAGAGCGGAATAGCGAATCGAAGAAATCCATAGGCTCCGAGTTTCAGTAAGATTCCTGCAAGGATGACGCTTCCTCCCGTAGGCGCATCCGTATGGGCATCCGGCAACCAGGTATGAAGAGGGAAAACGGGAATCTTAACCGCAAATGCGAGTCCGAAGGCGAGGAAACACCAGTATTGCTGTGAAGCACTAAGGTACCCGGTGGAACTATTTTGGATGTCAAGCAGTGGTTGCAGGTTGACCATGCTGTACTGCGTATACAGGTAGATGATCGCCACGAGCATCAGCAGGCTGCCCAGCCCGGTAAACAGGAAAAATTTGATGGCCGAGTATATACGCCGGCCTGAACCCCAAACACCGATGATTAAAAACATCGGGACAATCATCAGTTCCCAGAACACGTAGAAGAGAATGAGGTTCAACGAGGTCAATGCACCAATGATTGTCGCCTGAAGGACAAGCATTGAAATGAGATACCCCCGTACCCGTTTGTGGATCTGATTCCATGAGGAAAGAACCACCAGTGGAAGCAGGAAGGTGCTCAGGAGGATCAGCCAGAAGCTGATATTATCGACCCCGAAGGTGAAGGTAAACGGTATCACACTGAAGGAAAACGAGTTCGTGATGAGGATCTCTCCCTGTTCGGCCGGCACAACGTTGAATAGCAGGAGGGAACAGAGAAACTCCACTACGGCAACGACAAGAGCGACCCATTTGGCGATTTTCGGATCATTTGCCCCGTTGGACTCCGTCGGGCAGGCAAGAAGAAACAGAATACCTGCAACCGGCCAGAGCAGCAGAACCGTAACGAGATGATCGTTCAGAAGATCAATCATGAGGGAATCATGTAGACCAGAATGAGTGCGATACCGAACCAGATCCAGAAGATGTAACGGGTCGCGTTACCATTCTGTATCAGGCTATAAATCCAGGCACTGGCCCGAACCGACAACGCGGATCCATTGACAACAATCGTGTCCAGAAAGATGGTTTCAAATTCATCACGAACCAGGGTTGCAAACGACTTCAGCGGGCGCACAACACCGTAAAAACCAATTTCGTCCACGTACCCTTTTCTGTACAGTGGTTGCTGCAGGAGCGACTCCTGAATTTGATCATTGGAGATGGGCAAGCCTTCCCGGGCGTAATACAGTACATAGGCAATCACAAATCCAGTGGCAGCAACACCGAGCGTAATTCCCATCAAAAGCAACTGCGTCCCGTGGTCATGCACGGTCAGGGACGGATGACCAAGTCCGGAATGATGGAGCCATTTCGACACGTAATTTGGAATCGCCCCACCGGTTACCACTTTCGGCAAACCAATGACCCCACCGAACACACTTAGAATGGAGAGGGTGATCATTGGAATCGTCATGAACGAACCGGCCTCGTGGACGGAATCCGGATCCTCCATTCGAGCGGAACCGAAAAACGCAACGAACAACAATCGAAACGTGTAGAAGGACGTAAGCAGTACACCGCTAAGGCCAAGAAGCCAGAGGACCATCGAGCCCTGTTCCCCCGCGTACGTGAACCACAGAATTTCATCCTTGCTCCAGAATCCGGCAAAGGGGGGAATGCCGACCAGAGCGACCGCGGCAATCACGAAGGTCCAGAATGTGACCGGCATTTTCTTTCGAAGCCCTCCCATTTCCCGAATGTCCCCCACATTGTGCATGGCATGAAGGACCGCACCCGAGCAGAGGAAGAGAAGGGCCTTGAAAAAAGCGTGCGTGATGAGATGAAACATACCGGCTGTGTACGCACCGACCCCGACCCCGAGAAACATGTAGCCTAGCTGGCTGATGGTTGAATAGGCCAGGATTTTTTTGAAATCCATCTCAAAGCAGGCAAAGAGAGCAGCAACAAGCAAGGTAATGGCGCCCACGTAAGCAACGACGGTCAAGGCAGCGGGGTTAAGCTCGAAGAGCGGTGCGAGGCGGCAGATCAGGTAAATTCCGGCCGTGACCATTGTGGCAGCGTGAATCAGCGCACTGACCGGCGTGGGACCTTCCATCGCGTCCGGTAGCCAGATATACAGCGGAATCTGAGCGGATTTTCCGGTTGCACCAAGCAAGAGACAAAAACAGGCAATCAACGGTACGGGGAGAGAAAGAAAGGTCCCCGTAGATATTTTGGCAAGTGCGTCCGGGTCGCTCAGCAGTTGAAAGCTGACGTCTCCAAAACTCCAGAAGATCAGAAAGATACCGACCAGAAAGGCAAAGTCCCCGATGCGATTGATCAGAAAGGCCTTATTCCCCGCATTAATCTTATGATCTTCGGAAAACCAGAAACCGATGAGACCCCAGGAACAAAAGGCCACGCCTTCCCAGCCGATGAACAGCATGACCAGGTTGCCGGACAGCACGAGCCAGCACATGAGTGCTATAAACAGATTCAGAAAGGCAAAGTACCGGGGAAAAGCAGGGTCATCGTGCATGTATCCGATGGAGTAGAGGTGAATCAGGAACCCTACGCCGGTGATCACCAGAATCATGATTCCGGAAAGCGAGTCAAGGTATAGCGTGAATGCGATCTGAAGCGACCCCAGATCAATCCAGGTCCAGAGATTGGATGAGATGGATTCCATTCCGGCCGGACCGGACAAGTACAGTATGGCCAGCAGGCCGCAGAGGAAGGAAAGAGCCACTGAGACACAGCCGATGACCGCCACCGGCACCTCACTTTCCTCTCCGACAAACATGGTATTGAATACCGCGCCGAGGAGAGGAATTACGGGAATGAGCCAGATTAGTGTTTGAACAAATTCTTCCATAAGCAGGTGTTACACGCGTCCGATCAATAAAACGAACCCCCCACCTTCGAAACCGGGTTCAGGAAGGGGAGAAACCGTTAGAAGCTCTCAATGAATAGACCGAGAAACAGAGGCAATCCCCGTCACTCAATCGTGTGCCCGTAAAATGCTGTTTACACTTTAATGATCACCGGAATTGGTTGCAAGGTATACCCAACTGATCTGTGGTGAATATTTGACTCACGACAAAATGGTGGTTCGAAACCCAGAAAGGACACCATCCGAGTGTAGGGATTTCGGTCATGAGGACGGCAAAACGATTTTTCGGATATAAAGCTGTTCCAGCGCTGAAAAAAGTGTGCTCATCATCCAGTACAGTACGAGCCCAGAGGGAAAGTTATAACAAATTACACCGAAAATCATGGGCATAAATTTCATCATGTTTTGCTGCATTGCCGCCTGACCATCTCCACTCGGTGATGGATGCGTCAGTGACTGAACCAGCCACGTGGCCATCATAAAGATGATCAGTAGATTCAGGTATTGGAAGTCGAGACCCATGACCGTGCCCATGCCGATTTCCATGAAATGATCCGGTTGTGAGAGGTCATTCACCCAGAGCATAAACGGTTTCTGACGCACCTGAAACGACACACGTATCCCGTAGTACAGACCAATCAGAACCGGTATCTGACAGACCATGGGTAAACACCCACCGAGCGGATTTACATCATGCTCCTTGAATAGTTTCATTTGTTCCTCCCCCAGCTTCTGTCGATCGTCTTCGTACTTTTCCTGCAACTCCTCGATCTTCGGCTGCAGGTCCTTCATCTTGTGCATTGAGACCTGAGCTTTCTTCGTGATGGGATGCAGACAGAGTTTGACCACCAGCGTCAGGAAGAGAATCGCAAGCCCGTAATTCCCGATATAATGGTAGAGAAAACCGAGTATGCTTATGAAAAAACTCGATATAAACCCGAACATTCCGTAATTGATCAGGTTCGGGAGGCCGTATTCCGTGTAATGGTTCAGAATGGATTCTTTTTTGGGCCCGTTATAGATCGTGAACGAAAATGTTTCGGATTGCCCCCCATTCAGTTCCAGGTCACTGGTGACGAAGTGGCCGATCATGGATTTGTCCGGATGCAGGATTTCATTCAGCGGAGGGTTGCCGGAGGTATTACCGGCACGAGCCCTGTCGGTCTGGAGCTGTTCAAACCGGTATCCAAGCAGGTTCTCTCGATTCCGGGGAATGAAAATGGAGGCAAAGTATTTTGTCGTCAACCCGGTCCACACTTCGCCGGTCACATCTCGCACTTCGAGTTCCCCGTCACTGAACGAATCTTTCGTGACGTCATTTTCATAGGTCCATTCCCCTTCTGATTTATATCCGTATAGCCCCAGGTGATAGGACTGATCCTGCTTTGACTGAAGGACAATTCCCCCGGGGGAATAGAGCTTGAGCTGTCCGGTGTTTACCTCATTGTCCGGAGCTGAAAATTCGATGTCGTATTTGACGACGTGACGATTGTTTTCGGGCAATGAAAACGTCTTGTCAATCTGGAGTCCCTCCGAGGTGGTGTGACGGAAAACAACCGTATCCCGGGAAGATTCAACGATCGACCAGAGAGCGCCGTCCGCAGAAAGCTCTTCTCGCTCCGGATCGTTTCGGCGAATACTGAAGGAAATGGTATCGGATCGAAATCGATCGTCGAAAAGATGAACCTTTTCCTCCTGTTCCGCAGTACGGTAATAATCTTTTAGGATCAGGTTCGTTAGCGTTGCCCCATTGTTCGTAAAGGTGGCCTTCAGCTTTTCGTTTTCAAGAACGGTTTTCCGTCGTTTGACCTCGTCAGGTGTGGAGCCGGTATCGGTTTCACTGACGGGTGTGTCCGTTTTCGAATTCGGATTTTGATCCGTTGATTGTTCAGATGGGGTCTCCGATGTGGTCTCTGTGGAGGTGGTTTGTTTCGTCGTATCAGATTCGCTTTTTGTGGACCGATTGTTCTCCGCTCCCTGCTTTGTTTCCGATGATTCCTTCGCTGATTGTTTGTCCTCCGGGGAACTGGAACGAGGAGGGCTAAAGAGGTACTGAACCCCCAGAAAGAGCCCCAGCGAAAGGGTTATCGCCAGAAGCAAACGACGTTGATCATCCGAACCTTCGGTTAACATATGGCTGCAGAATAAACTTGAGGGGAATTCTCGGAGATTCAGGTTATGCGATGTTTATCACACCGAGCGCTGATAAGTGGTTCCGCATTCCGGACAGGAAAGTTCCTGGCTCGCTGGATCCCATTCACGTGTTGAACTGCAATCCGGACACGGACGCTCCGCCTCATCAATGAGAGCAATGGGGATCCCATCCTCCACACGATAAATGCAACCACACGCATTACGGCTGCAGTGCAACTTCTCGTTCTCCTGATGTAACTCCGCCCTGCAGAGCGGGCAGGCCATCAGGTCCAGAAGTTCCTGATCAACCATGAGAATATACAGAATATAGGAAGAATTATACGGGTAGACACGTTATGTTGTTTAGCTCAGGAAATCAACGGTGATCTGCTTCATTCAACCCGTGACTTCCGGGGGCCTCACTCCCATTCAATTGTGGAGGGTGGCTTGGTGGAAATGTCGTATACAACGCGGTTGATGCCCTCCACTTCATTGATGATTCGAGAGGAGATGGTGTCCAGCACATCCGGATCCACCCGGGACCAATCCGCGGTCATCCCGTCGATACTGTCCACGGCTCGGACGGCGACAGCATGTTCATACGTACGTTCATCTCCCATAACACCGACGGAACGAATCGGTAGAAGCACACCAAAATACTGCCAGATTTCCTGCCACTCCCCGGAACGTTCCAGCTCCGTGGTAATAATGTGATCCGCTTCACGAAGCACGGACAAGCGATCATGCGTTACCTCTCCCGGAATACGAACCGCAAGACCGGGACCGGGAAATGGCTGGCGTTCGACCATTTCGTGTGGAAGCCCCAGTTCCCGTCCAATTTCACGACCCTCGTCTTTGAAAAGGAACCGGAGCGGCTCGATCAATTGTAATCCGAGTTCCTCCGGCAACCCACCGACATTGTGATGCGATTTGATTGTGTCCGTCGGTCCTCCGTGGGCGGACTCACTTTCGATCACGTCCGGATATAGCGTTCCCTGAGCGAGATAATCCACATGATCCAGGTTTGCGTTTTCCTTAAAAACGTCTATAAATTCGTTTCCGATTCGCTTCCGTTTTTCTTCCGGGTCCGTCACCCCATCGAGCTGTTGTAGAAAACGCTCCGACGCGTCGATCACGTCAAGTTCGATGTCCATCTGCTCTTCGAAGGACCGTACGACTGTTTGCCGTTCATTTTTGCGGAGAAGTCCATTATCAACAAACAAACAGGTCAGTTGGTCACCGATTGCGTTGTGCACCAGCTTGGCCGTAACGGCGGAATCCACCCCGCCGGAGACACCACAGATGACATGTGCATCCTGTACTTCCTCCTGAATTTGACGGGTGGTTCTCTCGATATAACTGGCCGGCGTCCATGATCCCTCACAACCACAAATTTCAAAAAGGAAATTCGAGAGGATCTGGGGGCCTTCAGGCGTGTGTGTGACCTCAGGATGGAACTGTACGCCCCAGAACGGCTTTTCTTTATGACGTACAGCAGCGTACGGAGTGTTTTCTGTCCGTGCGAGCACATGAAAGGACTCCGGTATGGAGCCAACCCGGTCCCCGTGACTCATCCAGACCGTGATCTCATCGGGGAGACTGCGAAATAAATCCTCATGCTTC
Organism: uncultured Planctomycetia bacterium; assembly: GCA_964594615.1. GTDB lineage: Bacteria > Planctomycetota > MHYJ01 > CAYXQY01 > CAYXQY01 > CAYXQY01. The sequence continues at coordinate 1,959 of CAZQNZ010000080.1, read as the reverse complement.
GTGATGTGACAAACATGGCCCCCGTACTCCCGAGCTTCGGAAGCACTCACGTCCCCTCCAAGTTGTTCACAGCCCACTTGCATCCCGTAACAGATACCAAGTACCGGTACCGTTCCGTCCATCACCCGGGCATCACAGGTGGGGGCCTCATCGTCGTACGCACTGGCCGGTCCCCCGGAGAGTACGTATCCCCGGACATCGTCTCCGGAGATCTTTTCAAACGGTACAGAAAAAGGGTGAATTTCACAATATACGTTGTTTTCGCGAATACGACGAGCAATCAACTGCGTATATTGCGAACCAAAATCAAGAATAACAATACGTTCATTTCTCATGGGAGGAGGTTAAATCTCACTTACTTGCGACAAAAACGGATCGATATTTCCGGTCCCGACCTATCCAGATAAAAACAACGTTTCTCCACCGGTCCGCGTAAGGAATGATACAGCCGGTCATGCCTGTTCGTCAGGTGATCAGGGAATGATAAGATGGAAAATAGCGGAACCGGAAGGTCTTATCAATCATTTACCCGTTCCTCACGGTATGTTTCTACCCTCATGAAATAGATGATGCATTATCCCAATCCTCGATCAAATTTCCAGTTTATCGATATGGCAGTTAAGCCGATTGAATTTGTGATTCAGTTATGACTGACGCATAATGGTCTGATTCTTACATCCTTTGCATACGATGAAGATTAGCGACAGGTCTTTGTGACGTTCTACAAGCGATAGACATGACTGGCGATTATGAAAAGCAGTTGAACGTTCCCATCCTCGACCTGACCGCCCAGCATCAACAGCTGGAGCCGGAGTTGAGCGAAATTATGCGGGAGGTTGTGGATGAAAACGCATTTATTCTCGGGGAGGAGCTGGACCGTTTTGAGGCGGAGTTTGCCTCATTCTGTGAAGCGGAACACTGTGTAGGTGTGAGTTCCGGAACGGATGCGCTGAAGCTTGCTCTACACGCTGCGGGGATCGGGTCCGATGACGAAGTCATCACCGTTCCGATGACGTTTATCGCCACGGTTGAGGCCATCTGTGCCTCAGGGGCCGACCCGGTGCTCGTGGACGTGGATCCCGATACGTATACGATGGATCCGGAACGACTGGAGGCGGCGATTTCCGAACGTACAGCCGCTGTCATCCCCGTGCACCTCTACGGACAACCGGCGGACATGACAGCAATTCGTGACATTGCCGATGAATATGATCTCACCGTCATTACGGATGCCTGTCAGTCCCACGGTGCACGCTGGGAAGGGGAGCGCGCGGGCGGACTGGGTGATCTCTGCTGTTTCAGTTTTTATCCCGGAAAGAACCTCGGTGCCCTGGGCGATGCCGGTTGTGTAACGACCGACCGCAAATCATACGCCGAACGGCTGAACATGCTTCGCAATCATGGACAGCGAGAGGGGGGGGAGAAATATCGTCATGAGGTGCTGGGATACAATGCGCGAATGGACAATCTGCATGCCGCTGTGCTTCGATTGAAACTGGAGCAACTGGACCGCTGGAATCAACAGCGGCGGTCAAATGCCCGGTCGTACGACGAAATGCTCGGTGACGTCCCGGGGATTGTCACACCCTACACAGCCGAGCCGGCGGAACCTGTGTATCATCAGTACACCATACAAATTGATCAGCGAGATCGTGCAAAGGAATACATGAGCGATCGAGGTGTGCAATGCGGAACGCACTATCCGCGTCCACTACACGTCCAGGACGCCTGTTCCTTTCTTGACCTTGACAGAGGGGATCGCCCGAAATCCGAAAATGCTTGTGCCCGCGTACTAACGCTGCCGTGTTTCCCTGAGCTGACTGATCAACAGCAGTCACACGTCGTGAAGAGTTTGAAGAGTTTTTTAAACACGGTCAGGGACTAGGAGGCTGTTGAAAAACCCTTGTATTGTCAGCGGTTCAATTTCCAAGCAGATCAAGGAACGAGAAGGAGGCGATG
>CAZQNZ010000079.1:0-10821 GCA_964594615.1 uncultured Planctomycetia bacterium | reverse complement strand
ATCTGCTTGGAATTTGAACCGCTGACGATACAGGGGTTTTTCAGCAGTCTCCTAGAACGGGTGCAGTTCACATCTCCTCAGGGAACGGCGAAAACGGATAGAACGAAGAAAGCAGAGAAGGGAGTCCGCTTCATGATCATCGGAGCCAGGAGTGTGAAGAACAGTACTTCCAAAAATGAGCCTTGCCAGAAAAGGCAAATGAATGAGGGTTCTGTCAGTACCTTACCGTCTTCCTACGACTCGCAGTACAGACCCAAGATGACGTTTATCCTTCCGGACGGTAATTGGTAAGCACCGGTTCGATGCGGCTCAGGGCCTCGTCGATCTGATTCTTGTTGATGATAAGCGGAGGAGCAAATCGAAGGACCGTACCGTGGGTGTCTTTCGCGAGCACACCGTTCTCGATAATTTTCTTCGCATAGGGTCGCGCCTCTCCATACTCCTCCTTGATTTCCACGCCGATAAACAACCCTTTTCCTCGAACTTCCTTCACCGGATCGGCATCCATCGACCGTAGTCCATCCCGGAAGTACGGTCCGAGTTCACGGGCGTTCTCCACCATGTTTTCGTCCTGTAACACACGAAGCGCAGTGCGTCCAACCGCAGCGGCCAGAGGACTTCCCCCGTAGGTACTTCCGTGGGTACCGGGCGTGAACCGTTCCATGATATCGTCTCGCCCCGCCACAGCCGATACCGGATACATCCCTCCGCTTAACGCTTTTCCGAGGATGTACAGATCCGGTGTAACGTTTTCGTGATCCGCGGCGAACATCTCCCCCGTTCGCCCCAGTCCGGTCTGAATCTCATCGAGCGCCAGAAGGATGTCGTGATCGCGACAAATTTCTTCCACGTCACTCAGGTAGCCATCGTCCGGAATACGGATGCCGGCTTCTCCTTGCATCGGTTCCACAAGGAATCCGATCGTTTCATCGGTGATGGCCTCTTCCAGAGCGCTGGCATCATTGAAATCTACAATCTTAAATCCCGGAGTGTACGGGCCGAATCCCTTCTTGTACAGCTCCTCGCTGGAAAAACTGATAATGGTCACCGTCCGACCGTGGAAGTTCTCATTTGCAACAATGATTTCACCTTCGTCCTCGTCGAGCCCTTTCGCCTCATGCCCCCATTTCCGCATTCCTTTAATTGCGGTCTCGACCGCCTCCGCTCCGGAATTCATCGGAAGCGTCCGATCCATCCCGGTAATTTCACATACGTCCTTCAAAAACAGTCCCAGTTGATCGTTCATGAACGCCCGCGATGTCAGAGACAATCGCTCGGCCTGTTCTTTCATCGTCTTGACCAGTTCGGGATGGCAGTGTCCCTGGTTCAGGGCCGAATAGGACGACAGCATGTCCATGTATTCATTGCCATCCACATCCCGAACCCAGATGCCCTCACCCTCCGAAATGACAACGGGCAGAGGACTGTAGTTCGGGGTGGAGTAATGTGAATTGATCGCTTCGAGCTGTTCCTGAGACGTGATGCGGTCCTGTGTCATTCGCTGTTGGTCCATCTAAAAAGAGTGAGAACATACCGTAAGAAAACTGATCCGGTTCAACACGAGCTGGGGATTCGGGTCGGTGCAGGCGTCGGAAGCGCATGTATGAGTTTGGCGAATTTTAGCAATTTCAGGTATCGATTACAATTTTCCTCTTCAAATCATCGTATTGTCCTGAAACCGCATGCCAGAGCGCCCGGGGAAAAATGGACCACCGTTGCATTCCCTCCAGCTTGACCCGTTTCTCGAACACCGGGTATTGCTGTGCCCTCAACTGCTTGAGGACCGAACTTCCTCCCAGCGTGAACAGAAGCAGGTCAAAACGCAATCGCGGACGAACAAGCGTCACCAGATCCAGTCCTTTCGCAAACAATCGACCGGTTCGGTGCACGAGCTCGTCCATCATCTCCACGAACGAATCAGGAGAACATTCCTCACGGTCCCAGCGATACAAATCATTAGAAGCAATATCATAACGACCCAGGACCTTTTGAGGAATATAGACACGATCCTTCTGTAGATCAATTCCCACATCCTGCCAGAAATTGGCCAACTGTAACGCCGTACAAGTTGCATCGGACAATGCAAATCGCTTTTCATCCCGGTACCCGCATACCATCAGGTACAACCGGCCGCAGGGATTGGCGGAGTAGGTGCAGTATTCAAGAAGATCCTCCCAGGTTTCGTACCGTTTAACGTGCTGGTCGCGACGGTTTGCTTCGATCAGTCGCCGGAAGGGTTCCTTCGGTAGATCATGCTTCCGAATCGTCTTTTGCACCGCCTCCAGCACCTCGTGCTCCGGGGTTCCGTCGAAGCAACGGTTCAGACCTTCTTCCCAGCGATCCAGGAGTTCGGACCGATTCCCTTGAGCCTCGTCACCAATATCATCCACCGTCCGAGCATAAGCGTACAGCCGCCGGATGTCTTCCTGCAGATCGCCCGGTAGAAACCCGGTGGCCAGAGGAAAATTTTCATAGTGGCGTTTCGCGAGCTGTTGAACGGACGACATACCGTCCGTGGCCTCTGCGATTTCCTTTTCCATCGGTCGGATGATGACTCAATTTCTGTACAGACGAACGCTCCGGCGGTACCTTATCAACTCCTCCGTTTCATTGCCATGTTTTCACTCGATCAGGACCTGTGCCCTCGGTTACAAGTTGGTCACCGGAACCAAAAATTGAGATTAGGGGTCTGCTGGGATATACTATTCCTGTCTTTTCCGAGCTTACGAACCGCTTCAAAACGAACTCTCCGTTGACTTCCGAACTTCAGCGTGCATACCAGCACTGTGAACAAATCACCCGCCGTGAAGCCCGCAACTTCTACTTTGGCTTCATTTCCCTCCCTCGATTTCGCCGGCAATCCATCAGCGCCGTCTACGCCCTCAGTCGGCGCTGGGATGACATTGCCGATGGTGATTTGCCCGGGGAGGAAAAAAAACAGCAGCTGGACGCGGAGGAGTCACGGCTCAATTCCATGCAAACCCCTTTTGATGATCCGGTCTACACAGCTGTTCGAAATACAATTGGTAAGTTCGACATTCCGCTGCATTACTTCCATGATCTCCTGGACGGTGTTCGGCTGGACCTGACCAAAAAACGATATCACACGTTTGACGAACTTCTTGAGTACTGCTACCACGTCGCCTCCTGCCCGGGATTAATTGTTCTGGAAATCTTTGGGTATGAGGAGCCCCGTGCCCGGGAATATGCACGCAAATTGGGCTATGCTATGCAACTCACGAACATTCTCCGTGACGTACGGAAAGATCTGGAACGGGATCGAATCTACCTGCCGCTCAATCGACTCAAACTGGAAGGGGTGTCCGAACAGGATTTGCTGAGCAAACATCCGTCCCCGAACATCATTCCCGTTATGCGTTTCCTTGCTAAGAAAGCAGAGGGGTATTTTCGTGAATCCAATCAGCTATTCCCTCTTATTACCCCTTCCAGCCGGACCTGTCCACTGATTCTCATGCAACTGTATCGCACACTGCTCAAGAAACTGAAGCGTCGGGAATTTGACGTATTCAGCTCGCCGGTCAACCTCTCCTTCTCGGAGAAATGCATGGTGCTCTTCGATACCATCTTTTTCCATCCTGCTGCAATTTGATGATGTCCGGTACCAGGCATGAACGGGTACTGATTGCCGGAGCGGGTCTTGCAGGACTTACCGCCGGATATCGATTGCAGAAAAAGGGATACACCGTTCAGATGTTTGAAAAGAAGCCCCATGCGGGGGGACGGGTCTATAGTTTCGAGGACAATGAGACCGGGGATGCGATTGACAACGGGCAACACGTCTACCTCGGGTGTTGCCGCTCTCTGCTTGAACTGCTGCAGGAACTGGATGTGCCGGTACAGGACCAGCTTCAGGACCACCTCAAGCTCACGATTCGGACCAGCGAAGCTGACAATTACGTACTGCGCGAGAACAGCTGGCTGCCCTATCCCATGCATCTCCTACCTCTCCTCCTGAATGCATCTTTCCTGAGCTGGGGAGACCGGTACCGTATTGCCAGATGTTTGCTGTCGATGTTTTCGATGCCGGAAGCCGATCTTGAAGCCCTTGAGGATCGAACCATGGCTTCGTGGCTGAAGGAACACCATCAATCCGATCAGGCGATCCAGTCCTTCTGGAATATTTTCATCATCTCCACCCTCAATGCACCAGCGGAACGGGTGAGCGCCGCCACCGGCATTTTCGTATTTCAGGAAGGTCTCATGTCGACTAAGGACGCAGGACGCATCGGTTACGCCGATTGCGGGCAGTCGCCGTTTTACATTGATCCGTTAGTTCGTTCTTTCCAGCAGTCAGGGGGAACCCTCTCTCTACGTTCGACCGTTCGGAAATTGTGTTTTGACAACGGCCGCCTGACGGGCTTCGAACTCGAAGACGGCCCCGCCCACGAAGCGCCCCATGTGATTCTGGCCCTTCCGCCCTGGTCGCTTTCCGATCTTGCCGGATTTTCTCGCCTTCCAGTCGATTTGCAGGACCGAATTCAATCGTTTGAACCCGCACCGATACTCTGCGTCAACCTGTGGCTTGACTCGACGGTGCTCGATGAAGCGTTTGTGGCGCTGACGGACGGTACGTTCGATTGGATCTTCCAGCGAAATCGTATCGAACGTCGTCCGGAAGCCGTTCCCCAGCATATCACCCTGGTCAAAAGTGCTGCATTTGATGAACTGTCACATTCCCCTCAGGAACTGACGTCCACAGCAGTCCGGGACCTGTCGCGTTTTTTCCCGACCTTTGATCCTGAAACCATTTCCCACAAACGCGTGACCAAAGAACCACGTGCCACATACGTACCCGACCCGGGATCGAGCTCGTCCCGTCCCGGTCAGAATCCCGCGGTAGACGGTTTGTACCTCGCCGGTGCATGGACGGATACCGGTTGGCCCAGCACCATGGAAAGTGCCGTCCGCAGTGGAGATCGTGTGGCGTCATACATCAGCGGGGAAGCCTGTCAATAACCCGAACGCATCCCCTGTACCCAAGGAGAACCACCTGCTCAGCGTGCACCTGTCCAATGATCCACCATACCACCGCGGACGCACTTGAACGTGAACCCTCATTAGTATAGGGTATAGAGGGATTCAACTAGCCTGCCATTCACGCCTTTCGTCGTTATTAATCAGACCCATGTCTGCTCTTGTCCTTGCTGACGGAACTGTGTATGAGGGAAATATGTTCGGTGTGGAGGAACCCACCAGCGGAGAAGTGGTCTTTCATACCGGCATGACCGGATATCAGGAAATACTGACGGACCCCTCGTACTACGGCCAGATTGTTGTGATGACGTATCCCCACATCGGGAATTACGGAGTGAACGAGGAAGACATCGAATCACGAGATGTCTTTGTCAACGGATTTATCGTATACGAATGCTCACGCATCGCGAGTAACCCCCGGGCAGAGGAGACCCTGGATGATTATCTCAAAAGACATGAGATTCCGGGACTCGAAGGAGTAGACACGCGTGCCATCACAAGACGGATCCGGGAAGAAGGGGCGATGCCCGGCATCATACATCCCGAACCGGAAGAAGAAGGCCTTGAAACATTGAAGAAGGAGGCGGCCCAGCTCCCCACCATGAAAGGACAAAATCTGATCCCGGAGGTGACACGAGACGAACCCGAATCATGGCTCAGCGGGCTGGATGAGTCGTTCGGTAAACGATTTGCCGAAGAAGATCCCATCCCTGCTGAGATCATCGGTATCGACTACGGAATAAAAAACAATATTCTTCGGAACCTGAAGGAGCGATTTGAAAGCGTCGACGTTGTTCCGTCCGACACCTCCGCTGATGAGATTCTGGAACGTTCACCGGACGGACTGTTCCTTTCGAACGGACCGGGAGACCCTGCCGCACTTGAGGAGGAAATTGATACCCTCCGGGAACTTGTGGATTCGGGAATTCCCATCTATGGGGTCTGTCTCGGTCAGCAACTCCTTGCCCGTGCCATGGGAGCGGAGACCTACAAATTGAAATTTGGACATCACGGCGCCAATCATCCGGTGAAAGATCTCCGTACGGATGAGATTGAAATCACCTCACAGAATCACGGTTTCGCTGTCACAAGCGAAAGTGCTAAGGAAGCCGGTTTTGAAATTACTCACATCAACCTGAATGATGAAACGGTAGAAGGCATGCTGCATACGGAAAAACCGATTGCCTGCGTTCAGTTTCATCCGGAAGCCGCTCCGGGTCCCCACGACAGTTCTCACCTCTTCTCGGATTTCGCCGATATGGTTCGGGATGAGGTCAACAGCCAGGAGGTGCAGGCCGATGTCTAAACACGTCGACTTGGCCAATAATCCCGCCCTGGATCCCGAGGAACGACAGCGGCAACTGGAAGGGACGTCCGGCGACGATCATGAAACAGGCCCGACCGCCCGGACCAATTACCTGGTGGATCGTAACTACCAGTTTCGATTCGCCACGCTGGGCGTGATGTCTCTGCTTGTCTTCTTTGGATTGACCTCACTCATCTTTTACTGGGGACTCGGTACCGTCGAATCGATCCCGATTCGGGCACAGGTGACCTCCGTACTGACAAACATTCTTCCCTACATCGGACCGGCGATTCTATTCGTTCTCATCCTGTTCGGTGTGTACTTCCTTCTCCTCTCGCATCGCATCTGTGGACCAGTTCACCGGGTCGTCGATGCACTTGAACGAATACGAAACGGTGAACGATACTTCACACTTTCCGTACGCAGTACGGACTATTTAGAGTCCGTTGCAGATGAAATCAATCAGTTGCTTGAGACGCTTCGAACGAGAGAACGCAAGCTCGAAAAAGTGAACACCAAAGTGTCAAACTTACATGAGGAACTTGAGGAATTAGAGGATGGCGATGATCTCGAAGAGCTAAGGGACAACTGTGAATCCATTGAGAACACCTTGACGGAGCTTCAGACACCGAACAACCGGTCCCTCAACTCCGACACAGAGGAAGAAGAGGGGTAATCATCATGTCCAGCGTGCAAACGGTTGTCGGACTACAGTGGGGCGACGAAGGAAAAGGGAAGATCGTAGATTACCTCTCCGAGGATGCCCATCAGATCGCCCGGTTTCAGGGAGGTGCCAACGCGGGCCACACCGTTGTCGTAAATGGGCAAAAAATTGTTCTTCATCAAATTCCGTCCGGCATTGTTCACGAAGATACGACCTGCCTGATCGGAAACGGTGTGGTCCTCGACCCCGGAACGCTTGTCGAAGAAATCGAAACGCTACACCAGGAGGGAATTGATCCGGAGGCTCGACTGTTCATATCGCCCTCCTGTCACGTGGTGCTGCCCTATCACCGTCTGCTGGACCGCTCCCTCGATGCGCTTCGCAGTGACGACGAAGGGGAAGACATTGGCACGACCGGTCGAGGGATCGGTCCATCACACGCGGACAAAGTGTCCTACTGGGGAATCCGGTTTTCGGACCTTCTTGAACCGGAACGGTTTGAGAAGCGTGTTCGGATGAACTACCGGTTAAAAGAACCGCTCCTCCGGGACATTCTCAACGTCGAACCGCCGGATCCGGACGAACTCATCGACGAGTACGTGTCTTACGGTCAGCAACTTTCCGAATACGTCCGCCCGGTTGATCAAAAGTTGATGGAGGGCCTGCGTAATGACCGGAGCATTCTACTGGAGGGAGCACAGGGAACGATGCTGGACGTCGACCTTGGCACCTATCCATTTGTCACGGCCTCGAATGCGTCGGCCGCGGGGATATATGCCGGCACAGGAATGCCTCATGGAAGCGTTGAGAACGTTATCGTCGTCGGGAAAGCCTATACCACCCGCGTGGGTAACGGTCCGTTTCCCACGGAAGAGACCGGTGATCAAGGTGAAAAGCTCCGTGAAAAAGGAAATGAATTTGGATCTACTACCGGCCGCCCGAGACGGTGTGGCTGGTTCGATATGATCGCCGCCCGTTATGCCTGCAGAGTCAACGGAGCGGATCAGTTAGCGGTGACCAAACTGGATATTCTCTCCGGTTTCGATTCGGTGAAGGTAGCGACGGCTTACGAAATTGATGGATCAGTCACGGAAACGTTTCCTCCCGAAACGGCTAAACTCGAACAGGCCACCCCTCAGTACACGGAATTAGAGGGCTGGCATGAAGACCTCACCGACTGTCGCTCGTACGAAGAGTTACCCGGCGAGGCACAGGCGTTCCTGAACTTCCTGGAGGAACATCTCGGAGTCCCGGTAAAGTTCATCGGCGTGGGACCGGGTCGGAAACAAACCATCTGCCGCTCACTCTGAACCTGCTATGGATTTTCCCGATCACATCGCAATCGTGATGGATGGAAACGGCCGCTGGGCGAACGAACGGGATCTTGAGCGGGTGAAAGGTCACGAACAGGGAGCCGAATCGGTACGTGAAATCACCGAGCACGCCGCCTCCTGCGGCCTGTCCGAATTAACCCTGTTTACCTTTTCCATGGACAACTGGAAACGTCCGGACCATGAAATATCGTTTCTCATGGACCTGTTGAACATCCATCTGGAGAAAGAACGGAAAACCATCATGGAAAACGGCATTGTTTTCCGGGTGATAGGCCGGATCCAGCAACTTCCCTCCGACACGCAGGAGTTAATCCGTGACCTTGAAGACGAAAGCAGTGAAAACGAAGGGATGTTGCTCCGGCTCGCCCTGAATTACGCTGGAAAGCAGGAAATCTTAGACGCGGTCCGGAAAATCAGTGAGAACATTGCCTCGGAAGACCTCAAACCCGAGGACATCAACAGGGAGATTCTGGACGAGGCGATGTACGATCCGGACATGAAGGACCCCGACCTGCTTGTTCGTACAGGGGGCGAGAAACGAATCTCCAACTTCCTGTTGTGGCAGTTAAGTTACACGGAGATTTATTTTACGGAAACGTACTGGCCGGATTTTCGTTCGGATCAGTTTGATCAGGCTGTAAGGGCGTTCAATCGCCGGGAACGACGCTACGGAGGGTTAAAAACCACATCATGACGCACTTTTCTACCCGTCCGGTATCGTGAAAGCACGATTTCTCTTCGCACCGATCCCGATCTTCATCACAGCCGCCCTGCTCGGATTTGATATCTGGTCCGGTACGCACTGGGGGATTTCCCTGTTGATCACCCTTATCCCCGCCGGTTGTATGTTCGAACTTGGACGGGCTTACGATTCCAGGCTCGATCACCTGCCCTTTCAGTTTCTCACCGGGGGAATGGTCCTGCTCATGCTGTTTGCCAGTTATGTTCTGCTGTTTTCCCCTCCCTGGCTTGCAGATCATGTGTACATCCTCTTCAGTCTCTCGTACATCCTGATCTTTTTGCTCACGTGCGTGTACAGTCTTCAAACCGGTCCCCCACAGACCGCCCAGGGAACCCTCCTTGGCTTCGGATTGTTTACTCTGTTTTCCGCCACCTACCTTCACGGATTCATCCTGCTGGAAACACTCGCCGATCACCCCGATCTCGCAACGATGATGGTCATTTATCTGCTCGCCGTCGGAAAAGGGGCCGACTCGGGCTCGTACCTTGTCGGGAAATCGATGGGAACCGTCAGGATGACCCCCCGGCTGTCCCCCAACAAAACATGGACCGGACTGATCGGTGGACTCATCACCGGGATGGGCATAGGCAGTGGATTTTACTTCTCCGTCATCGGTGAAATGATGTCCTTTCCGTCGCTGATAATCATTTCATTCGTCATCGGTCTGTCCGCGGCTGGAGGGGATCTCGTTGGTTCATACCTGAAACGAGGAGCAAACCTTGACGATTCGTCCAACATGTTCCCCGGATTGGGCGGCATCCTTGACATGTCCGACTCCTTCCTGGTCACGATTCCCGTTGCATTAGTAATTATACTTCTGATATCGTAGATACACTATGCCAGAAAAAGAAATATACGTTGATAGATCCGACGAACTGATCCGCCTTCTCGGCCCTCAGGATCGTAACTTGAGACTCCTGGAGGAACAGTATGGCGTGGATGTGGTTTCCCGGAATGGGGAACTGAAAATCCTCGGTGAAAAGAAAGAGGCGGTCGAGGCGGTCTACGCCATTCTTCGCTCTCTTCTGAAGGGAATCCGCTCCGACGTACTCCCCGACGAAACCACGGTCCAGGAGCTCATTCACCAGCAGCAGCGCGGTGAAGAACCCACGATAAAAAACGAGACGTCCACCGGTGAGGGATCCACCTCCTCCCGGGTACGCTTCAGTGCGATGACGGAAGGACAGTCGGAGTACATCCGGAAAATGAGGGAGAACGACATTGTTTTCTCAATTGGCCCCGCGGGAACCGGTAAGACCTACCTCGGCGTGGGTCGGGCACTCGAGGCCCTCTGGAATGGGAACGTCGACCGTCTCGTGCTCTGCCGACCGGCGGTGGAAGCAGGTGAACAGCTAGGGTACCTGCCGGGCGACATTGAGGCAAAAGTCAACCCCTATCTTCGCCCTCTTTATGATTCCCTCCGTTCACTACTTGAACACGAACGGCTGGACGAGCTCCTATCCGACGAAGTTGTGGAAATTGTTCCTCTCGCGTTCATGCGCGGTCGAACCCTAGACGATGCGTTTATCATCCTCGACGAAGGACAGAACACGACGAGCGATCAGATGAAAATGTTTCTTACCCGCATGGGTCGTAATTCACAGGCGGTGGTGACCGGTGACGTCACCCAGATCGACCTGCAGGACCACAAGCAGTCCGGACTTGTGCAGGCGCGTTCTTTACTAAGTGGCATCGAGGGCATCGCGTTCTGCGAACTGACGGAGTCCGACATCGTGCGTCATCCTCTTGTACAGGAGATTCACGACGCATATGATTCACT
>CAZQNZ010000078.1:0-10825 GCA_964594615.1 uncultured Planctomycetia bacterium | reverse complement strand
ATCATGGTCAAGTTCCGATGCCCGTTGGGATAAAGGGGATCCGGCTGATCGAGAACGGCCTCCTGTTCGGACCGGTCGATGACGTGATCCGGCAGGACCTCACGATTCATCAACACCTCCCCGAATGCCCGTTTCCGTGCGGCCGACCAAGCCGCACGGACGCGACCGGCCCCATATCATCAGCTTGTTTTGCTTCATATCGACCCCATACACCGACGAAAACAAATCCGACACATCCGGTTAACAGATTTACTTAGCAAAATTTGTACCACCCGTTCATCACCGAAACGGATTTCACCCACCGTTCAACTCGCCGTCGGTTGGTCGGTGTGGTATTGCGACCGATTTTACCGTTTCTCACCGGTTTCAAACCAATAAAAACACATTGGCCCGACAATCTGTATCGACTGATGCCTGCAACCGTCCCCACCCCATCCAGCGCGCCGGACCCATCCGCTTTTTAGCCTGCACCCATCTTCTCTCCCAGATCTGACACCTGTGGGGGATGGACCCTATCAAATGTGGGAGTTTGATCGCATGGATCGGAGTACGGGTCCGACTCGACATGGAATGGATTCGATTACGGGAAAGCGTCGTGTTCATTATACAAACATATAGCAAACATCGGTTCCCGCCAACCCGGCCATCGTACCTCGCCGGATGCCCCGGTCCAGCACGCGAAGGACACCGGCATCCGGTGCTGTCAGCGTTCCTCGGAACACCGCCCAGCATTCAAATCCGCCTCTCCGGCACGCTTATTGCACCTTAATTGTCTCTCCCCTCCTCGCCGGCGCATCAGGTCTGGCACGTGCCGGCTCATCCCTGTTTTGCTCCAGGAGACCAACAATGGTCAATCACAAAAATCCAAAAAATCAAAAAATGGTGATTATCGGCGGGGGCCTCTCGGGCCTCTCCGTGGCCCGCACGCTGATGATGGAAGGGTACAGGAACATCCTTCTGCTGATCCGCAAGCGGGGCGATACCGACAAACCGGGTCATCCCCCGAGCGGATTGATCCGTCACTTCCACCCGGATCCGCCGTTCCGCAAGACGCTGAACGACGGCGCGTCCCTGCTTCAGAATTACTCCACGACCGATGACCAACCAGAGGACAACGAGATGTGTTCCTTCGGGACGTCCCTGCTCCTTGATCACCTCCAGCAGCGCGAAATGCTGACCACTCGGCGAGACGATTCGTTTTCCTGGAACGACGCAACCGATGATCGGATCCCCGACACCTTGCGTCCGGAGACCGAGGGTCATCCGTTCTGGTTCGACTGCCCCGGAGACGGCGTGGGCAGCGAGCGACTCGTGAAAAACGGGATGGTTGCATCGCTTCGCGAAAGCGACCGGATCACGATCCGCAACCAGTCCGAAGTCTGGGACGGCCACCGCGAGCGGGGACGATGGGTGTTGTACGTCTCCGGTTCCGAACGCATCGAGGCGAACGTCATCATCAACGCCTCCGGGATTCATGCCAATGAAATCGGACAGCGCCTCGGACTGCAGAAGCGGAAATACGCGATTATGCGCCGGAATCTGTTTTATTCCACACAATCCCTGATCCCCGAGCGTTACCTGTTTTTCCTGGACCGGATCCACGGAAACACCTTTCGATCGGTCAACGGCGGGACCATCGTCAGTGCGTGCGAGAAGCAACCGGTGCAACTGGGCAACGATCGGCCACAGCCCGTCTCCGTATCGTTTCTGAAGAACAACGCCGAACCGTTTTATCCCGAACTCCCGCAGATCAACGTACAGGCGGCGTGGTCGAGCCGGTTCGCCCGAACAGGCAATCAGATTCCCATCATCCAACGGGACCCGAACCAGAACTCGGTCATATGGATCACGGGACTGAATGAATTCAGTCTGACGTTATGCATGTGGATCGGTCAACGCGTGCATCAACTGCTGAGCGACACGGCGTCCCCGGTTGCCGGGTAACCCCCCGTTTGCCAACTTACAAAACTACTTTTTCTATGTTCAAAAAATGACTCATAAATTTTTAATAATTTTAAAATGCGGGTCGGATCTGATACAATTCATTTTAATCCGTTACGTTCGGGTCTCTCCGAAACGTCGGGGTGGGCCCGCCAGCAAGCAGACGTCCCGCTGCCCGGTAAACCGGATGTCGTTGTCCGGATTCCTGGCTCCCAAGAGGTGATTTGACCATGTGCTCTTCTACTGATGACGGATCGATAGTCGGTACGGAACAGAACAACACCCGCAGGGATGTACCCGCCCTTGTCGGCAGCAGCGATGCGATGGTGGACCTTCGTGAATCCCTCCGAAAGCTGGGAGACGTGCAGGAAACCGTTCTTCTGACCGGTGAGACCGGAACGGGCAAGGAGATCGCTGCGTTGAGACTGCACGCATACAGCGACGCGGAACCGGAGCACTTCTTCCCGCTCAACGCGGCGGCCCTGACGGACACTCTGATGGAATCGGAACTGTTCGGCCACCGCGAAGGGGCCTTCACCGGCGCCAGCAAGGACCGGCAGGGCCTGTTCGAAGCCGCATCGGGAGGAACGCTGTTTCTGGACGAGATCTCCGAGACGTCGGAATCACTGCAGGCCAAGATTCTGCGGGCCGTTGAAAATGACGCGGTCAAACCGGTCGGTGCGAATCATACCGTGGAGGTCACCCCGCGACTGGTCTTCGCCACCAACCAGAATTTAAAGAAACAGGTCGAGGAGGGAGCGTTTCGTCAGGACCTGTTCTACCGGATCAACGTGTTTCACCTGGACATCCCCCCCCTTCGAGAGCGTCGAGAGGACATCCCCGAACTGGTCGATCACTTCCTGAAACAGGAGTGCCCGGAGGAAGAGCCACCCGATGTACCGGAGGAAACGTGGTACATCCTCCTGAATCATGACTGGCCCGGCAACGTTCGGGAGCTGGAGAACGCGATTCGGCAGGGATCTGTTCTGGCGGACGATGCAATCCAGCCCGACCATCTTCCCCGTGCCGTAACAAGTGGAGAGGACGACCCCTCCGACATGCCCAACCTCGACCAGGCGGTGGAGGATTTTGAAAAAGGACTCATCCAATCCATGATCACCCACCATCAGAACATCTCGTCCGTCTGCGAGACCCTCGACATCAGCCGCTCCACGTTTTTTCGCAAGCGGTAACCACTGCCAGGAGATGGCTGAAGAACCTCCAATTACGAGAAAGTCGGAAATTGAATTCCGGTTTTTAGACGGAGAAAAGGGATTCTTTTTTTCCTTTTCCTTCAGTCTCCTGGCCTCCAGGTTTGACACCCGGAACCCTCCCCCGGTTCATTCGAACACATTGATGAGAGTGCGGTACAACGTTTCCCGCTCGATCGGTTTTCTCAACAACTGAACGGCACCCTCCTCACGGGGTTCGTTTGTGCCCAACCATCGCTACTTTTCCACCGAGCTTGCACCAAGTAGCCATTCCCCCCCTTTTTACCTGGTTACTGACTGGGTCATGAGGAAATTCCCCGTTCGTTACTCCTCCAGACTGAAGGCTGCCAGGTTCTTGAGGTCAAACCGATATTCAACCAAACCAAACAGAAGTATGAGATACCCGACCGCTTCAAGGCTTTCCTCCATAAATCGTTTGTGTGCTCGCAGGTAATGATCCTGGAAAAGAAGTTTGAGTAACCTTCCGTGTCCGAGAAGCTGTGCAATAACGACCACAAGAAGCATTCCACACCAGAGCATGACGACCGACCTCTGTCGCATCAACCAGAACAGCTGTTGTTTCAGGTCCGATAGGCGGGGTCTAACGGTGCACACATAACAGATCAGGAGGACAACCACCGCACTCTTCCAGGTCAGCAGAGGGATGAGCCGACCAAATAAAAAGTCCAGCTCGCGGACCATGGCAACGGTCAATAGCAGCACAAAGAATCCGGAAAGCTCTCGGCAGACCTCGTAATCCCACAGCAGGTACGAGGCGACCATGAGGGATAGCAGGAGGACGCCAAGCTGAAACGATTCAACGAAGCCAATTTCATACATTACGGCTCCGTAAGAAAACCGATCCAGCAATTCGGGGAGCACAGCAAGCAGCATCAGCAGCGCCACTGCATAGCCAAACATCCGCCCCATAAATCCCACGGTGTTCGAAACGTCAAACTCATGCAGCTTGTTCCGGCTTCGCGGATTGATGTTTCTCATGTCCAGACCTTTCTCTCACAGAAAACGACAACCCCTGATCGAGATGAAACCGACGAATCCATCGAACCTCCGAGGTACTTGTTCGGTGATCACGTTCTTTCGCCGGATGCGGATAGGATATACGGTATGAGCCGACCGCACATTCACAATCACCCCGGAACACCTAAAACCTCATCTTCCACATTCTCATATCTATTGCAAGACCACTCAATGAACGATTCGTGACACAGGGTACAGGGTGAGATGGTCCTTGTGAAGCATACATCGGGAGCGATCAATTGATCGCTCTACGTCCGGTCGGGTGAATCCGTTCCACGATGTGTAACGATGAGCGATGCAGTTCCTATTCCATAGAAACGGGAACGACTCCCCTTCCGCTGGCATTACGCCGTATGATCGGGGTGATGTTCGTGGTACCGTCGTGTGATGCGATCAAAGTGATCAACGTCCGGCACCTCTCTGGTTTGCTGAGGATCGATGTCCAGAACGTTGATCAGAAGGATTTTGAAGACGATTCCTTTCCGTCGATGGTCTGGATCCGATAAATTGTCCAGTTCCTCTCGATATGCTCCCGAAAGTGCCTCCCATTTCTTAATTTCCGTTTCCGGGTCCTCGAACCGTTCAAAATCCGATTTCCACCGCCGGAAGCTGTCGTATAAATACATCTGAGAGATCTCAGCGCCATCGCTTTCCCGGTACAGATGACCCTTCAGAGACGAGTAGATGTTTCGTAAGCGATCCACCTGTTGCTCCGTTAGTTTATTTGCATCTTCACGTCCCTCTTTTTCCTCGGAAGGTTCCCTTCCCATCGCTTGTCTATTCAATTGCCCTTTTAACACATGTTCTCGTTCATCCTCGCTCCATTTTTTTTACGAACGTTTTTCTCTGCAACGAATGGAACGTCAATACTCGACCCCGCCCGGGACCGGATCACCGGCGTGGCAGAAAAAAGTAAGGGGAGAGGGGGAAGTGGGACCCCCTCCCCTTACCGCAGATGAGCGAGCAACCGAACCTGGAGGGTGCGGGTCAACCGTGGGTTCATTGAGGTTTTTCTTGACATCCACCTCGTTCTTGAACCGTTTAGCAACTTCAACTCGTTTTTTTCGGACCGTCTGTTGCTCCACCATCTTTCGGATCGGTTCCTTTACAGTTTCAAAAGAACGATCGGCGGAACACCCTCGTACTTGATCGGGTTCGCAGGGTTTCCTTCGTCCCCTGCAGAATAAACAATACGAGTGAGCTACCAAACTGTTTGATGCGGTTTTCTTGTTCCCCCGCTCGGAGACGTTGCGCAGACGCCCTTCAAAAATTGGCAGACCTCCTCCGCTGAGTTCGTATACGCCGCCTGTCAAACGGAGAAAAGGCCTGAATCGCTACTCAGGGGATCGGGCATCTGGAGTGGAAGTGAATTTGGGGGCCCGTAACGGTGCGGGAAACCGGTTAGTCTTCTGCGGTTCGAACGTCCTCCTCATACGGCCGTCTGACCTCATCCAGGGGATTGGGATAGACCGGATCGGTCTGGTAGATCGGCTCGGTCCGCGATTGCATCTGCTGTTCACGTTCCTGCAGGTACGGTGTGCTGTCAATGGTCCGGTAATTGCGGGATTCCTCGAGGGCATCCGTTTCCTGCTGAACCGTACTGCCGGAGGGGTCGTCCGGTGCGGACGTGGATTCTTCAGGCGTGTTTCGTTCGATGCGAGTACGCTCCATCAACGGTTTGCCAAAATAACCCAGACCGATGCCGATAAGAAAGATTGCCGCCGCAATCATCCCCGAGGTGAACCGGGACGACGTCCTGTGCCCCGAATCGTCCCCGGCGGTGGCACCGGTTCGCCGCTCGGCGGGGGACGGCAGGTCCGATAGACGCTGGTCCAGGTCGTTTTGGAAGGTGTCCCAGAACGCGTCGGACTCACCTTCCTCCCGCACCCTCTCAAACACCTCCATGCTTTCTTCCAGTTCCATCAGTTCAGCGGAACAGGATTCACACGCATCGATATGATCAAGAAGTGCCTGCCGGTTCTGCTCCGAGGGGAGATCATTTCCACAGAGAAGCGATATCTTTTTTTGAACGTCTTCACAGTTCATGGGTCAATAACGCTGAGTTCGTTCCGTCATAATGGGGTTGTCCGATTGATCAAACGAATCCTTCCAGGCATCCTTAAACAGATTTCGGGCACGATGGATACGCCATCGAGCGGTGTCGTGATTGCAATCCACCACTTCGGCAATTTCCTTGCAATCCATATCTTCAAACTCCCGCAGCGTAAGCACCAGTCGATATTTTTCGGGAAGTTCCTTCAACACCTCGTGAACCTTTTTTCGAAGTTCTCGATTGTGGGATTCCGCGTCCGGGGACGGTTCGCTGCTGGACTGCGGCTCCATATGCTCCATGGAGATTTCGGAGTACCGACCGGACTTACGAAGCCAGTCCACACACAAATTTCGAACGATCTGGTAGAACCAGGGTTTGAACGATCGGTCAAGGTCAAACTGATGCAGCGACTCGTACACGCGGACGAACGCATCCTGGATGAGATCCCGTGCCACCTCGCGGTTTCCGACATTGCCGTAGGCCACCCAGTAAGCGGGTTCCCGATACTCTTCCACCAGTTCTGAAAAGGCGTCGTCATCGCCGTCCAGACACCGGCGTATCACCTCCGTTTCATTTTCCATTTGATCGTTTTTTGTTTCCCATCGAAGGCATCAATTGATTATGCGTAATTGCATGGGCCCGGATCCTCTTCGTCCGGGAGGCGATGCGATCGGCACAGCGGGTTTCCCGTCGGATGTCCGTCGATCGACCGTTGAGCATGGCCATCCCGGAAGCACGTCATTGGACACCGCCTTCATTATTGTATACGAAATGCAGCACAATTTGTTTGATCGAAATGAAAAATGGAATTTCTATTCGGATCCGCTTCGACAGAAAATCCGTTTCACCTGGCTTCTATCCAGATCCGACCGAAGAGGAACCGCGTACTCAGCGTCCGATTGGTGATGCGTATTACGGCATTTCGAGCGGAAAAGGTTCTGGATAGTGCATTGTCGACGAGAAACAACGCCGGGATCTTCGAAAAAACTTGAGGTTTTCTTTGACCTTCCGTATCAGCGATCGCCCTTCGACGCTCGGATACCCGCTGTAATGGAATGGAGTTTAATTGGAGTTCCCGCAGTCGCTTATTTTTCTGAGTACTTGCTGATATCTCACAGAGCGCAAATTCCCTCTTCGGATAGAGTGTGAGAGGGTCCGTTCCATGAGTAAGCCGTTCCGTGCCCCTTGAACACAGTCCACAATCTTTTCAACATCCGGAGGGTTCAGAAAACGTCTACATGACGCAATACGTTCGGAGTAACTGCTCCGAACCACAACTGGACCCCCGGGTACGAATACATGTTCTCGACCATTAAACAGCTCGAACGTCAGTTTTCGCAACCTCCCCGGAGATGGATATACTTGCAACATCACCCGTATTCCCTTTGACTGGAGTATATACGGGCTTTCAATCATTCCTCTTCTGATTGCCAGAAGTGACAGGGTATTTAGCCATCTTCCCACCCTGCGTATCTTGCATCGATTATTTCCATTAAAACGATGGGTCAAACACAACATCACCGAGTGGTTTCACGTCGGCCCGGGTCGTTCGCTCGACTCATGCCTGTACTGATCGGTTTGTTTTTGCTCTCCGCTGTCGGGTCCCTTCTGCACGCCCAGCAGATCCCGTTTAAGAAAGGCGACACAGTAGCCATCATCGGCAACGGGTTAGCCGATCGCATGCAGCACGAAGGCTGGTTGGAAACGTCGTTTCAGAAGCGGTATCCGAACAAAGAACTTCGCTTCCGCCACCTGGGCACAACCGCTGATGAGGTGGATTCCTTCCCCCGAAACCGTTTTCCCAGTTTAAAAAAACACCTGAACAAGGTCGATCCCGACGTTATTTTTGCCTTCTTTGGCTACAACGAATCGTTCGAAGGGAAACCCGATGAATACCGGAACAAACTGGGTGATTTAGTGGACCGGCTCCGATCCAGACATGGAGACGGTGAAGGAAACCTCCGAATTGTCCTGTTCAGTCCCATCGCGTTCGAGAACCTGAACGATCCGAACCTGCCGGACGGATCAAAGATCAATGAGCGCCTCTCCAATTATGCTCGTGCCACAGAACAGGCCGCCAAGGAAAATAACGTCGCCTTCGTCAACCTGTTTTCCCCGACACTCGAGGCGTACAAAAATACCGACCCTCCCCTGACCACGAACGGTGCTCACCCGAACAGCCGGGGGTATTACCGCATTGCGAACATCGCCGTTTCGTCTCTGACCGGTCAAGGCGTTTCCATGAACACCGGGGGATCACCACTCCGGAGTGCGGTTTTGAACAAAAATTGGCTCTGGCACAACTATTATCGTCCGCCTGACTCCAATGACATCTGGGGTGGACGAGCCGTGCTGAAACATATGAATTACACAAACGGTGAAGTGCTGAGACACGAACTAAAACTGATCAGGGCCATGGTCCAGAACCGGGATCCGCAGATCTGGGCACGCGCGAACGGAAACGACCTGGACGTCGACGACAGCAACATTCCGGATCCCCTTCCCGTCAAATCCAACGTCGGGGGGAAGGGCAAAATGTCCAACAAAAGCAAAGAGGGACTTCCGAAATATCTTCCCCCGGAAAAGTCCAAGCAACTCATGGACGTGCCGGACGGGTTTGAAATCAACGTGTTTGCCTCTGAGAAACGATTTCCTCGTCTGGCCAATCCGGTCCAGATGCAGGTCGATTCCCGGGGTCGTCTCTGGGCAGCTGCATGGGCAGGCTATCCCAAGTGGGAACCACCGAAGGAGATGAGGGACGCACTCCTCATCTTCCCGGACGAGAACGGTGACGGCAAAGCCGACCGGGCCATCGAATTTGCCCGGGTCCACAATCCGCTCGGTTTCGAATTCTGGAACGGGGGCGTGATTGTCACGTCACAGCCGAAAGTGCTGTTTCTCAAAGACACAAACGGGGACAATAAAGCGGATGTTCGCCGCGTGCTCATGACGGGCATCGGTTCGTCGGATACCCACCATTCCGCGAACAACCTGATTTACGGACCCGACGGATACATCTACTGGCAGAGCGGCAACTTTTTATCGAACAAGATGGAACATCCCTGGGGACCGGCGTTCCAGAACTCCACGACCGGAATGTACCGGTATGATCCCCGAAGACACAAGCTGTCCTATCATGCGAAAATCGGTCCCAACCCACACGGTATTTCCTTTGACGACTGGGGATATCACTATGCCACCGACGCGACCAGCGGCAACCCTTATCAGGTTCACCGGAAGGGATCGGGATTTACCATGAGCGATCTATTTAGCAAAGAGGTACGTCCCGTCGCCGCCCATGAAATCATTTCCAGCAACCATTTTCCGAAACAGTATCAGGGAGACATGCTGATCTGTAACACCATCGGTTTTCTCGGTTTAAAGCAGTATTCGCTTTCCCGGAACGCCGACAACAACCGCGTGAAAGGCGAGCCGTCCGGACAGAAGTTAAAAGCAAAGAAACTCACGCCGGAGGGAAACATGAAATCAACAAGTGGAAAGGGCTTCCTGTTAAGCGGCGACAAAAACTTCCGTCCAACGGACGCGGTATTTGGTGCCCGCGGAGCGCTGTACGTGTCGGACTGGCAAAACCGGATCATCGGTCACATGCAGCACAACGTCCGGGACCCGAACCGTGACAAGTCACACGGCCGGATCTTCCGGATCACGGCAAAGGACCGACCGCTCCAGAAACCGGTGGCCATTGAAGGGGAACCCATTCCCTCTCTGCTGGAGAACCTCACCCACCCGGTGAACGGCATCCGCCACCGCACACGCATTGAATTGAGTGAGCGCAACTCACAGAAGGTCATTGATGCAACGAAGGAATGGATGGATCAGTTTGACCCCCAGAGCAAGGCAGACGCCCATCACCTGCTGGAGGCCCTCTGGTTGCATCAACAACATAACTTTCGCAACCAGAAGTTGCTGAAGGCCCTTCTCAACTCCCCTTCCAAACACGCTCAAAACGCAGCAAAACGGGTGCAACACATGTGGGAGATGACCCCTCCT
Source organism: uncultured Planctomycetia bacterium (assembly GCA_964594615.1). Lineage (GTDB taxonomy): Bacteria > Planctomycetota > MHYJ01 > CAYXQY01 > CAYXQY01 > CAYXQY01. The sequence goes on along the minus strand of CAZQNZ010000078.1, from coordinate 571 downwards.
ACCCGGTAGTACCGCCGGCGATACGGCGATGGCGAAACAGATCCGAGCGACTTGACCACACGCGCAGGCCGGGATCGGTATGCAACCGTTTCCTCCGGAGCCCGGCGGCACTGAATGCCCACGGAACTGAATTGACCGGAGAGCAATCCGAAATCGCTAGGTTTGAGCCCCGGAGGTCGTGCATGAACAAGAAGCCGCCGGAAGCAGCATTGCAATGTGCAGCCGTCCCGGAGGATGACCCCGTCCGGGAGGAAGGGAAAAGAACGCCTGAAGAGACCGGCTAATCATTTCCTCCTTCGAAGTACATGAAATCAATCAGGAAGGTGGCCCCGAGAAAAATCTTCTTTTCGTGGGGGTCCACGTTTGCGAGAAACTCCACAGCGAATTGATCTTCGTCCGTGAACATTTCTTTTCCCACTCCGCTCCATTCTTTCGTTATTTTTCCCACTTCCCGGTCATTTCGTTGAATGTGAAACGTCCACGGCTGGAAAAAGGGGCCCGAAATGGTGTACTCAAGCTGGTCAATCTCATTCGTCACCTTAAACTGGTTACGAAATACGGAAAACTGCCG
>CAZQNZ010000077.1:0-10841 GCA_964594615.1 uncultured Planctomycetia bacterium | reverse complement strand
TATCTAACGGTCCATGAAAACGATGCACGTTGTTCACTTGAATGCAGAATCAATCGAGCAAATGTCTTACGGAACGAAATTTGTCCAGTGTTCTTCCATCAACGATGGTTTTGAAACGAACTGGAACCGATCCGGATCTTCTTCAAACTGCTTGTAGATAGACGAATTGTCGTCCAATCCCAGGAACGAATATGACGCCGGTTCTTTTTCCTTCAGTTCCTGCTTCTCATACGCGTCATTGTGCTGCCAGGTCAGGTTCTGTTCATGGTCCAGAACAGGATACCACGCCAGACCATTTCGTTTGCGGATTTCTTCGTAAAGAAAATTGGATTCCCGATCGCACCAGGCACCGAACGTCAGGGGGGTGGTCGGGTCCGCGCTGATCGTGGCATGAGCCCAGGCGGGCGGGACCACGACGACATCCCCGGGTCCCGCGTGGACGGCGTAACAGCGACCGGGGTGATCCTTTGCCCGTTCCTGCATATAGATCGTCGCCTGCCCGGTCCAGATCTCGTAGACTTCAGGCGGAGACCAGCCGCTGTGTGAGGACACCTGATGCACATGCCCCTGACTTCGCACCGGTTCGTCCCCCAGCTGACCGGCCGCGTAGGTCACGGCTCCGTATAAGAGCATCCGATCCTCCAGCAGCTCCCGGTGGTCCGTTTTCCCCACGTCCATCGCAATGGCATACACCACTTCCGGACCGCTGCAGTCCGGATCCTTCAAACTCGACCGTATGTCATCCAGGTATCTTCGCTCCACATCCGGACCGAACACGTCGTCCCCGTAGGAAAAGCCCATCGGATCGGTGATCGGACGAATATCAAAACCGGGGTCATACATGGTTTTCTTTGATCAATGGAAGTAAATCAAGGATGATCAGGTTCATAACGATACGAACACGTGAAAGCACGGTAGCGTCCTGAACGTTGTGTTTACTCGGAACTGGAGTATCGTCTTCAAATATCTCCTCCCGTTTTGACTCGCGGATTTACACCCGCGAAGTCGACGCGACCGGTGCCGGTTGATCATCGCTGAATTCAAATAGACATTTCTGTGCTGGCTGTATCGTAGGTATCGAATTCATCGGCTTCAAACGCTTGCGATACACATTGATCGTCCGCTTCACCAGTTGGTTACTTTTCGATGGATCACGGACCTCCGAAGGTCCTGTTCGGAGGCATTTTTGGTCGGTGTCACTTCCTCGTACTCCAGAAACGTCATCGTGAATCAAGAATGACCGGGGTACATAACGGTACTAACACGTCAAAGCACAGCTGGCCCCGGTCGATTTGTATTCGAAATCGATTCACGTCGGGGTCAGGAGGATTGCTCGAGGGCCTTTCGGGCCGTCCGGAGCGCGTCGCTGTACGGATATTCCTCCTCCAGTTCGCTCAGCGCGTCCCGCGCCGCCTCCAGATCGCCAAGACGCGCCAGTGCTTTCACACGCAGGGCCATGATCTGTTCCACGTGGCTGGAAGCGAGCTGGAGGGAGAGCAGGCGTTCCGCGTGGTTGGCCGCGACCCGGTTGGCACCCCGTCCGAGGTACAGGTTCAGCATCGTGATGTTGAACGGTCCGGACAGCAGGCGACGCGGGGCGTTCTGCAGCAGCTTGTCGATTTTCTCCCGGGCGGCGAGCAACGACTGGTCCGTCCCGCGCTCGACCAGTGATTCGATCCGCTGGACCGTGGCGGTTTGCTGAACGGGGTCCGGTGGAACGATGCGATCGGAGATCCGCGCCCACCGCTCCACGAGATCCTCTGCTTCCCCGCCCCGACCGGCGCTCATCAGTACCTCAATTCGGGCCCGATACCAGTCGCGATCCACGGTGAGATCCTGCCGCTGCCGGGCCTTGAGCACGCGATCGTACACCCGCACGTCGGACAGTGAAAAATTCAGATTCCCCCCTCCGATGTGCAGTTCACTCAGAAACGTTTTGCTGTTGTCGATGTTTGTTGAAAGGACCTCCTTTCCATCCAGGAACAGTTTCATCTGTTTATCACTCTGTCGTTCAAGCAGAAGGTGGTGCCACCGATCCGTCTCCAGGGGCTGCTCCGCGCGAACAATCGCGTTGTCACGCCGTGATTCGATGGTCGGAACGCCGTCTTCCAGACGAAGCGTGAACATCTTATCGCGTACCAGTGTTTCCATTCCGTCCGGAAGTTCCCGCAATTTCACACGCAGGCTCAGTGTCATCGAGCGGTGTGCAATCCCATCGGGCCGGATCGGCAGGCGCACCGACCCCGCTTCCCTGTCGATCCGGAGGGCGCTTCGGGTGTCCTCCTCGACGAGCTTTGCCTCCTTCACGACCGTCCCGTCGCGTCCATTTCCGCTCAGGTCGGGCACGCGGGCATCCTCGTACGAACGGGGGGTGAGGCCCCACCAGGCCACGAGGTGTTCGGGACGGACCTTGTGCTGATTGGGTTCCACCTCCTTCAGCATCTCAAGCGCGTCAGTCCCGGCGTCCCGTACCAGCAGATGCGCCCGAACCTCCCGCAACTTCGTCCGGTGCCACCGGGGGGACCCCTGATCCATGGCCGCAGCAGCCGCTTCGAAGAACTGGAAGGCTTCATCGTACAGCGCAACGGTGGGCACGAGGGACATGTTCCCGGCCCGGAGGGTCCAGTCCACCGATTCCGTCGCCAGGTCTCCGGGGCGTTTGGCCAGTTCACGGAGGACCCTGCTCCGCCATTCGTTGTGTGACAGGCGATTCGGATCCAGTTCCTCCACCGCCATCAGAGCGTTCAGCAGGTGTCGAACCGGATAGACGCTCAGGTCTTTTTCCAGAAGGAGATCGTTGAGCTTGGGGGTTCGGATGTACTCCTTCAGTTCGTAGGGGACGTGCACTCGAACCGGTTGTTTGACGGTCCATTGCGGTTCATCGTCGTCGGGGGATTCGAACGCTTTCAGCTTGACCTCGTATTCCCCGGATTCCAGGTACAGATGTTGAACCTGCGCTCCCTCTCCGGTGCTGCCGTCCCCGAAGGTCCAGCGATAGGTGAGGTCGTCCCCGTCTTCCGAGGGGGTTCCGGCCCCGGGCACATGGAAGTCCACCAGCACGAAGTCCGGTACGCCGCTGATTCGGCTGTCCTTCAGCAGTGTCCAGGCCGGCGGCCGGGCCCCGTCACCGGTTCGCGCACTGATGACCGTCCCCTCTCCTACGTTTCCAAACAGGTCCGGCTGCATGATCTGCGGTTTTTTCTCCGCCGGGTGACGCCAGAGCATAAACGTAAGATAGTCTTTCCCGGTGGACGCATACAGGTATTCCACCCGGTGAATGCCCGGTTTCAGGTTGATGGCTCCTTTGTTGTATCCGTGGTACTTGTCTCCTTTCTTCGGCAGTTGTTTGTCAGCGGGCCAGTGCGCCACCTCCTGTCCGTCGACCAGCACCCATGATGCCCCGTCCGAACCGGTCAGGAACGTATACGTATTGTTCTGGATCTCCGAAATGGCGGCATCGGCGTGTTCGTATTCGTTGCGGGCTTCCGGCAGTGTTTTTTTGTTCAGCTTCTTCAGTCGGAATTGCCACTCCTCCAGGGCCGTTTTCCGGTTTTCCACCATGTTCTTCAACGTTTTGGTCTCCGTCCCATCCGAGTTATTTCTCTTTTGCTTCGCGACCTGCAACGCTTTTCGGGCCTCCTGCACCTCCTTCTTTAACTTCTTCCGTTTTTTCCGGAGCTCCTGTAATTTCTTGTATTTCGTTTTGGCTTTCGTTTTGAACTCACTGATTTTGCTCCGATCCGGCGGCGTGACGCGAAAATACCCGCGGTAACGATGCAGAGCCAGGGGCGCTCCCATGTTCGGCAGGTACTGTCGGGGGGTGTCCCCGTACGGTTGCTGCAGGGGATACCCGTGCTGGACCTTCTCCACCAGGATCCGTCCGTCCACCTCGGACGATTGATTCCACAACTCCGTGAATGCCTTCAGACGGGAATGATCATAGGACGAGGCGACGGACGGTCCGAAATTTTTGGTCTCAAGCGTTAACCCCTGCTGGCGGGTGCCGCTCGATCGATCCTCGACTCGGTCGTTTTGAATCAGCGACAGCAGATAGATGGCGTGGTCCGCCGACGGTGGAACGCCGTCGAACGTCTGTGAGGTATCGAACACCACACGGATCGGTTCATTCTTCCGGGCCCACAGCACCTCCGCCGCGTGACGTTCCCCGTTCGGACCGATCACCTCCGGCTGCAGTTCGTCCGGGTCCGCGCCGCCGGGGAACACGGTGACGGCGGTGACGGGAGACGCCGGGGCGGTACTGTCGTCGTTCAGGGGAACCTCGATCCGGTACCGACTCTCGTTCGCACGTTCGGGTTCGGGCAGTTGCTGGGCGAAGAGCGGGGACGCTGCGAGAAGAAGAAGGATCAGGGGCCAGATGTGCATCCGGCCGGACCCGAACGTCTGACGGCGGGACCGGACACGATTATTTACTTGGTGAAAACGCATGTCGATGTACGTGCGATCTGTTGTCGGAAACGAACGAACCTTAAATGAGCCGGGTTCTGAACTGTTTTTTGACCGGGCGGGAGGTCGTATCCATGACAGCGAACGGGGATATTTCAATCTTTTTATGCAATAACTTGTTCCGGCCGTCGGTTCCTCATTGTGTCTTTTCTTCTTCTGCAATGGCCCGGAAATATTCCGATACCATCTCCGTGTAGCCCTCCGGCACCGTCGACCCGCGAGCGTTCTGTGTCTGGTTGTTGTCCGTCTGTTCCCGTTTGCGGATGATGCGCTTGCCGACCTGCTGACTGACGATTTCCTCGCTCTCCACCACGCGCTGCATCGCCTGTCGATACCGGCGACGGAACTGTTTAAAGTTCCCGGCATCCGCCGCTTTCTCCACCTGTTTCAATGCCTCCATCGCTTCTTGCAGCTTCTGTGTGGACAGGTTATGACGACCGAGCTGCGTGGCGACGCCGGACATGCTCTCGCGAAGCTTGCTCGTTTTTTGCGCGGTTTTGCGCATGCGGTCCAGCAGGGTGTCCGGCAGTTCACCCTCCATGCCAAATTGCCCGGTGCGGTTGGTTTCTTTGCCGAGCCCGGTTCCGCCGGCCCGGGCTTCCGTGCTTTTGTCGTTGACCGTACCCGATTCCAGCGCCGTCCCCGTATCGCGGTTGGGGGGCACCATGTCGTCCTGCGGGATGTCCTCCGCCTCGCTGGCGGCCCCCTGTCCGCTGGCCCGTCCGGTTCGTCCGAAGCCGGAACGACCTTCGAGCTCCCGTGCCGCATCCGGGGGCTCGTTTCCGGTTTTCCCCTTCGCCGTGTAGCTGGACTGCCGTCCGGGCGCGATCGGACCCTCTGAGTCAAGGGATTTGAGCATGCTTCCTTTCGTTTGCTGTGACTCCTCGAATTCCTGAAAATCCTCCTCCATCTCCCCCACGAGGTCGTTCATGGTCTGGGGGAGCTCGGCCTCCGGAATGGGCGTGGCCCGGTCCTCCGCGGTTTCCTGAACGTCCTGAATCTCGGACGAATCCCCAAAGGTCAGCTCGCTCTGTTTTTCAATCTCCTCGTTCAGTTTCTGGGCGGCCGTATCCAGGTTGTCCGTAATCTGAGTGATGTCTTCCTCCGCGATCTCCTCATTTTTTTCGGCCAGTTGGTCCGATTTCTTACGCAACTCCTGCACGTTGTTTCGCTGGATTGAGTTGGACAGGTTCTGATTTCCGATCTGAGACATGTCCTGCACGATGTCCCGCATCTCCCGGGCGGCCTTTTTTTCGGCATTTTTGATCTCTTCAAGTGTTTGCCGCTCCTCGTCGCTTAAATCTTCCCCGGCCTGGTCCAGCACACTCTTCCGTTCCTCGGACCGTTCCAGCGACCGCTGATTTGCCTCCAGTAAATTGTCGACCAGGTCTTCGTGAGTTTTTCCCGACGCCAGTGACGGTCCGGTCTTTTCATCGGACGACGCGTCGTCCTCGTCGTTTGCCTCACTGAGGTTCCGTTCACGTTCCTTCTCCCGCTCCATCCATTTCGTTCGGATCTCCACGAGGCGATCCACCGCCTTCGACTGGCGCTGTTCAATCGATGTAATGCGGGGTGGAAGTTCCTTCTCAATGCGAAGGTTCGAGCTCGCGTACAGGTCGTACGTGCCCGCGCCCCATTTCCGGTTGTCGGTGTTCCCGGGCACCCGGAAGCGTACACCGCCCAGTTTCCGGTTGTCACCGGCGTCGACGATCAGCAACGTCGGGTGGTTTTGCTTCACTTTCCATGCCGATCCGGCATCCTCATCGATGACCCTCGATGCCCGACCGGGGGATTGTCCGGCATGGATGATTCGCTTATCCGGTGCGGGTACCAGCCGTCCCTCTTCGGTCAGGGCAAGCTTTGTTCCGTCCGGCGTGGCGAAACGCATGGCCAGAGCGGGGGAGCGCTTGTCGGCGGAGACTTCCGCCACGAGGATGTTTTCTCCCTTCTGCAGGTTCAGTTCCGTGCGATCACGGTTTGGACGAGGTTTGCGCCGGGCGAGTTTTTTTAGTTTCAGCTGGTCCGCGCCGTTGACCCAGATCCGCAGTGAATCACTGCTACCGGCGTACAGCCGTACACGACGGGGCGTCTCCGTCCGAATGACGCGAACGGCGTACAGGGTCACCCCTTTCTCCGGGGCGTCGTCGACCATGCCCTTCAGCGAAACCACCGGTCCGCCCCCGCCCCTGAGTTTGGTATTAAGGGCCTCTGAAACGATCGTGTTCAGTTCATTTTCCCGGAGGTCCACGAAGCCCACCGGTCCGTCCCATGTTTTGTATACGGGTGCCACGCGAAACCGGCTGACGTACGGAGGGGGAATGGGCACGCCCTCCGCATCCAGCAGATCGAAATCACTGATCGCAAACTGGCCGTGGAACGACGACATGCGCAACCCGACGTACTGTGCTTCCCGGGCGGGAATCCGCACACGGTGCCAGCCGTTGCCCTCATCCCGGTACGTCTGCTCGCTGACCCGCCGGGCACTGCTGTGAAACCACGGGGCCGGGTTTCCCGCATAGCCGCGGATCTCCTCCACGAGCGGTTGAACCTGATCCTCGCGCACCTGCATTGCCGCCTCCGAAAACGTACGCATCTCGCGGGGGGTCCGGTCCGCCATTTTTTTGAGCAAACGGCTCACCCGCGACTGACGCGCTTCCATGCGTACTCTGTGATTGTCAAAGGTAAACTCCGGATGTTCCGGGTCCGTCCCGATGACCGCATCCATGTAGTTGGAGACGGTACGTGTGTTCGACAGGGCTCGCCGCTGCTGTTCAATGGCCTTTGTCAGCAGTTCCAGTGCGGTCGACGATTCATCCACCTCGGATAGGTCGTCCATCTTCTTGACCTTCACGAGCAGCGGTTTCGAACGTGCGGTTTGCCGGTCCGGGTGAAAATCGGTGGCCCGGGCGCGGAACACGTACTTCTGGCCCGGAGAAAAGTGGCTTGGATCGAGGGGCACCGTATGGCGCACCGGTTCCGGATCGGAGGGGCCCGGCGGTCCGTCCAGGTTCCAGCGCTTCAGTTCACGACCCTCCCCCTCGTCCGCGTCGGCCTGTTGCACCGTGAGCACCATCTCCGACACGCCGAAATCATCCTCGGCCTCGATTCCGAGTTCCAGGTTCTGTCCGGGCCACTTCTCACGGTTCATCCGATCGGTGTTGAATGACACATGAGGGGCGTCGTCCGGACGGGTGAGGACGTTGCCGGACGCCACCACCTGGCGGATTACCTCCGGCTTTCCGTTCGGTTGTTCTTCCGTTCGTTTGCTGACCACCTCGTACGGTCCGGTGTCCTCGATGGAGGTGATGAGGCGCCAGAGGTGGTCGCCGTCCTCCGATCGGGAAAAGGAGCTGTCGTTGTCGGCCCCGTCCCAGATCAGCTCGTCGACGGTGGTATCCAGCTGGATTTCGATGCCCACCCGGGAGCCCGGCAGGATCTTCAGCGAATCGGGGGGGCCCGCCTGCTCGTCCCAATCCTTTCCGGTATATTCAGGCGGTTTGACACGAAACCGGGAGGAGGTGATCTGCGGGATGGTACGAAGGTTGATCCGGTAACTCCGGGTATGGGTCCGTCCGGGGGTGTGAAAAATACGGAACGACCGGGGCTTGCGAAGATTTTTAAATCGATATTCGTACACGGCTCGATGCGAGTGTGAAGCGGAACCGGTGGCGTCGCTGTCCCCCGCGTCCGCACCCCGCACCTGCGCCAGCCGTTCGGGGACTTGTTTCTCCGGGACGGAGGACATCCGAACGCCCTCCCCGGCACGGGCCTGAGAGGCGGGCACCGCGCCGGACGGTTTTACCACGATTCGCGGTCGGTGTGCCAGCAGTTTCTCGCGTTCTTTCCCGGTCTGATGTGGGGTGTTCACAAACAGCAGGACCCGGTGATCCGCTCCCCGCTGGAGGGTCACGTTTCTTGACGGGACCACCCGAAGCTCGACCCGGCCGGCGGGCGGCACGTCCGCATGGGGCAAGCTAAATCGCATCAATGAATTTCCGATGGCGCCGGGAGAGAAGGCCAGTGCGCCACCCCAAACACCGAGCACCAGCAGGGCGAACCCACCCGCTTTGAAAAGTGTACCGATCTCCCAGGTGTCCGCTTCACGAAGTCGTTTCGCCCAGATGTTCGCTTTCTGGACGGTTTGCTCGGCCAGCCTGGATTCGTCCTCCGTCAGATCCTGACGGCTCAACTGGTAGGCGTTGATGAGCATATTGCGGGGAATGTCGAATTCCTGCTCGAGCTGGTACGCCGCGCGGTCCAGGCTGTAAAACCGGTGCATGGCGCTGAACACATGGGTGTAGAACAGCCATCCCGTGGCCGCCACCGCGAGCAGCCCCAGTGGAAACCGGATCTCGGCGGGAAGTGCCAGGGTCACATCCAGAAAAAGGAGCACGCCCCACAGGGCGAGACTGATACTCAGCCAGGTCAACCCTCCGCGCAACAGGCCCGACAGAAATCGATCCATACGAATCTCTTTGATCTGGTTCGCCAGCTCTTCCGAGGTTGGGTCCGAGGAGGTGCTCATGGTGTACCGGGCATGAATGAATGACAGAAAGAGGCCATTACTGTTTGCTCGTTTCTGGTGTACCGATCGTTAAACGTTGCGGGAGATGATCTCGTTTGTCGATCCACAGCGTCTCCGTGGTCCGGACCTCGGGGGTCTCCATCCCACGCTCGGGAAGCTGTTTGCGAAAGAAACTTCCGCGATTGACGAGAATCATTTCGTTCGTATTGGGATGATGACGCCAGCGCCAGACGCCGATGCGCCAGTATTCCATGGAACTGTCCGCCGGCAGGTCGAACCGTTCCGGCTGGTGCTCGCGCACGCTGGTTTCCGGTACATGGCGTCGATAACGAACGAGGGTCAGCACCTCGTTGCTTTCGCCTACACGGTGTACCCCGAGGAGTGTGCGTTCGTTGTAATAGTCCCGCATCTCCTTCACGTGTCGACGGGTGGTTTCCCACAGTTGCTTGCCGGCGTGATCTTTCCAGCCCACGACGTAGGTCCCGTTGCGTCGGATGGCCAGAAAGATTCCTTCTCCGTAAACGCCGGAGATCTCCACGGTGTGATCGTTTTGCGAGACGGGTTTCGGGTCCAGGCCCGTCAGGGTCTGTCGGGAAATGGCCCACACGTCCTCCGGTTGATCCGGCCGGGTCCCGTTCAGACGGATGCGGTGGGACTCAGGAAACTGCTTCCCCTCCTCCAGAAACCGGATGCTTTCCACGTGCATGAGGTCCTCAAGCGACGCGCCTTCTTCCCCGCGCACCTTGGTTCTCAGGATGAACTTCTTCGCCGTGAACGAGCCCTCCGGATAGATATAGATGGCATCTTTTGTGAGCTCCCCCCGGAGGGTTTCGCCGCTGTTGAACGTCACCACCGCCTGGAGCTCGCGAACCGGAAACGGTTCGCCGATAAACACTTTTTCATCGCTGATCTCCCCCGGTGCATCCTCGTACTCCGCCAGTTCCTCCCAATCCCACTTCCGTTCCAATCGCTCGGCGGGTTTCTCTCGTGAGAGCAGGTTGGGGCGGGGTTTCAGACGAATCGACTTGACCTGGTCCAGACTGAATTCATGTTCCTGTCCCCAGAACCCCCGGTACTCGTCCTCACTGCCGTACTCGGCCAGGTCCTCCTCCGTGTCAATGCCCAGTTCATCCTCGGGATAGGTGACGAGACGGAATGTTCCTCTGGCGAGGATTTTCCCCTTGTAAACGGTTCCGTCCGTCATCCGGATTTCCCCCGTTCGGCCCTCCTGGGCCGTGGCCGGCACAAAAAGCAGCAACATCAGGAGCAGGACGGAGGTCGCTGTTCTCATGTCAGCGGGCTATCGTGTGGTTGAGTAGAAAGTCAATGATAAGTAGAGAATTGTAAACGCATTTTGCCATAAGATCAATGTTTCGAACGGATATACAGAAGGCTGCTGAAGCCCTCTCGCCCGGTTAATTCTCACCTATTTGTGAAGAGTCCGCCAGCGTGAGCACGCCTGTCCGTCCCACCGATGAAGCCATTCGCCCGGAATGTACGGGTGAGCAAAAGCTTTTGCCTCCCAATCGGCCGAAGGGTCGGAACAGCTCAGCCGGGGACAGGAGGCCGAAGAACGACGTGGCCCCGGGTATGAGGAGGCCCCAAAGCCCGTGCCCTGAGAAGGCACGACTTTTCTGACCGTGTCCCTCTCAAAGTATATTCGAGAACGGAGAGGATCCGTGATTGTAGCGCCCTTACAGGGCGCGTATTTTTTGGGAGGCGTTGGTGTCCCCAGGGCTGCGCCGTCTTTGACGGCTTGCCCTGGGCTTAATAATATGGGCCCTTTGGGCCCGGAATGACCGGATGAGATCAGCTGACGTGTCTTTGAGTTGAGATCGCTTGTACGCCTCGG
>CAZQNZ010000076.1:0-10902 GCA_964594615.1 uncultured Planctomycetia bacterium | reverse complement strand
GAGGTGGATGCGAGGAGAAATCGAGCCTCCTTTTCCTTGGCAAGTCCGAGCGCGTTATGTGTTCCGAGGGATCCCACTTTCAGCGTGTGAATGGGATACCGGGTGTAATCCCTCGGGCTGGCGGGGGAGGCAAAATGAAGGATGTTGTCCAGGTCCTCTTTGACGTATATGTATTCCGTTACGTCGTATTCGATGAACCGGAATCGATCCTCGTCGAAAAACGGCGCAAGATTGTCCGGATGGCTCGTCCGCAGGTTATCCAGGCTGATCACTCTGTGCCCTTTGTTCAAAAAGTGCTCACAGAGGTGTGAACCAAGAAATCCTGCACCACCGGTGATGAGTGTCGTTTCCATATGATCCTCGTTCAATCTGCGGATAAATCGGAATCAAATCCTATATTATGGAAAGGCACGGGACTTTCAAATGGTTGAGTTGTCCGGGAATTCATACGTACAGAGACGAGGATCTCAAACCGCTATCATTAGAGAGCATTGGCCCAGAGGTCATCAAGAAGTGTGGAATCCGGGACGGGAAACGTTAACGGTTCATCCTCGAAGGCCAGCAGGGACGGAGCGACGATTTTCCGAATCGGAATCGGGCCGGTTACGGCGTTCGTCACCATGACCATCTCCGCATGGAGGACATCACGAGTGAACACCGTTCGTTCGGTTATGTTTTCAGGATCAGCATGTTCAAGGAGAACGTCACGGGCAACACCCGGGAGCAGTCCGTCCGTTATCGGTGGGGTGTACCAGATCTGATTAGACCGGATAAAGATGTTTGATTTGGCTCCTTGTAACATTCTGTGGTGTTCATCGACAAATAGTGCTTCGTGGTATTCACCGTCGTTCCGGTGAACTCGTTCAAGAGCAAGGGCTTCAGCAAGCCGAGAGGTGGATTTGACCTGACCTAGATGCGTGCCCGTATTCCCGCCGGCCGGTACAAATCGTGCGGTGCCACCACGCTGTTTCCAGGTTTCAAGTTCGTTGGGAAAGGGACGAGGTAACAGGAGAAGTCCCGGTTCGGGGGAGGGCTTGCGGTAAAGACTCTCTCCCGGTCCACCGGTTAACAGAAGCTTCAGGATGAACTGATCCCGTTCTATATCAGAGTCCCTGGAGACATTCTCTTCAATGGTTTCGTGTACCGCTCGGTCTAAATGATCTTTGCCCGGATAGGGTAGATCAAGACGTTCACAGGAAGACCGTAAACGTTGCCGGTGGCGGTCAAGAAGTGGAACGTGAGTTCCGGTAACGAGCATGGTTTCATACAGACCTTCCCCGTATTGGAGCCCGCGATCGAGGGCGGAGAGTGTCATCTCCTCCACGGATTTCATCTTGCCGTTTATCCAGCCACGCATCGGTTGGTTTCAGAAATTAATGGGCTACCGTCCGGACGAGTTGCTCGAGTTACTGTTGATCTTCAGATATTTCGGGTCGATAATCCCAATACTGTTTTTGTACACGCCTTCCAGCTCCTCGGGGTTCCATAGCGCGGTGTTGGTTGGATGGAAAAGGGGACTGATCGGCAGTTGCTTTCGGATAAGAATGGTTTCGGCCCGGCGGAACAGGGAAGACCGTTCAGCGGGATTCGCAGTTCGGGATGCTCTATCGATGATTCGATCATACCGTTGATTTCCCCAGTTGGTACGGTTGTTCTTACCCCCCGTCATAAACATGTCCAGAAAGGTCATGGGATCGTAGTAATCACCGATCCATCCACTCAGGCACACGTCGTAATTGCGTTTCTGCATCTGGCTCAGATAGACACTCCATTCTTTCTTCTGAGCTTTTAACGTTACGCCGAGGTGCTTTTCAAGCATCTTCTGGATCGCCACGAACATGTTTTTCTCGCTATTATCGTCCGTGATCAACAACCCCACATTCTTGATCCCCTTCCCTTCAGGATAACCGGCCTCTGCCAGTAACTCACGCGCTCGTTCCGGATGAAAACCGATTCCTTTCGGAGGGTCGTACCAGCGTTCGGCGTCCGGCACCCAGCGGGTGGTGGGTTGCTCCTTTCCACGTGTGATGCTGGAGGTTAATTCTGATCGGTCGATGGCCATCGCGAATGCTTTTCGAACCCGGGCGTCGTCAAATGGTTCCCGGGCGACGTTGAAACGAAGACACTGGGTGCTAAACCGTACCCACTCGTGGAAATAGGCTTTATCCCGCAACTTTTTCTTCAGGCGATTCGGGGTCTGCGTCGTCAGATGAAGATCACCGTGAAGAAACATGTTCAGCCCCGTCATGGCATTTTCGATCGCGAAGAAGGTCAGGCGATCGACATGCGGGTGTCGATCATCGTGATAATGAGGATTTTTCTCCATGGTGATGCGATCGCTGAAGACCCATTCCGTCAGACGGAACGGTCCATTGGTCACAAGGGTCCCGGGTTTGGTCCAACGGGTTTCGTCTCCGATGAGCGTTTCCGAACTCGTTTTATCGAGCGGGGAGGGGTGCTGTTTTACGATCGGAGGGTACACCGGGTAATACGTCATAAATGCTGCAAGGGAGGGAAAATGTGGGGTCGGAGATTTCAGGGTCACCGAAATACGATCTGGACCCGTGTCGATGCCCACGTCCTCCCAGGACACCGGAGGCCGTTTTTGAAGCGTCGTTCGAAGTTGAGAAAGGGAGTCCCGGGCATTCCGGTATTTCGTTTGAAGTGCCTCCGGCAGATGAAGTTCGGAACGGTGCTCAGAAATTCGAGAAAATTGCCTGGAGAACAGGGAGACCTTATTAACGTGGTCACGCGTTCCGTAGGATTCTAACCGTTCAAGAGACTTCAGGAGGGTCCGAAGATCAGAAGCGCTGTCCCCCTTCAGGTTGACGTGAAGTTGATCCGCGGAGAGATCAGAAAGGGTGTCGGAAAAATAGTATTTCCCGGCGTTTTGAATGTATCTGTAGAGTTGTGAATCGTAAGGGGAGGGGGGAAGTGAGGAGAGCACCCGTTTCCAGGCATATTCAAAATGAGACGGCTTGACTCTTTTTCCGTTGCTCCATCGTGCCGCGTCATCGCCCGTCCGAAAGTAAAACGTCCAGGTCTTTCCGTCCTCACTGACTTCCCACTCTTCCGCGACGCCGGGTTTGGGCTCCAGCGTGTTCGGATCGAGACGGGTTAACCCCTCGTAAAGACTCAGGAGAAGCCGGGATTCCAGCATTCCGTTGACCTGTGCTGGATCAAGAGATTCAGGGGCACCTCCGAAAGACACTTTCAGATGGGTACCGGAACGGGAAGAAGAATCAAGGGGAACGGTGGTCAGGAACAGAAGTCCGGACGCAGCAAGTAAAACAACGGTAACGCCGAGAAACGTTCTCATATCACGAGCCCGGCCGGTTTTCGGAATTCACGTCTACCGGCTGAACGAACATTAACGATCGTAAGGCCAATCTCTGCAGGCCTTCATCCACTCGTCCTCTCCTTCGTCGATTAAATAGTTTTTGATTTCCTCTGCCGTGGAACGCTCGATCTGGTAGGAAGTGTTCGCGTATCGGAGAAGGATCATGGCGGAGAGGATCGCGTGCTCCCGGGTTTCCCGGATATCGACTTTGTCAAGTGTATCCGCGAAGGTGTGACCGTATCCACGGCCTTTTTCCTCCGTTTCAGACATGACCATGATGCCCGGGATTCCTCGCCAGACGAACGGCCAGTGGTCGCTGTGCGTCAGCACCTCCGGTCGAATGTTGATCGGATGGTTGACCTGGTCAGCTACCTCTTCGATGGCCGATTCGATGCCGTTAAACCGGTTTGTGTAAATTTTCAGGGTCCGTCCACGGCCGATTCCATCACAGTTATATACAAGCTTGACGTTCGAAGTGTCATGTTGCGCGGCGTAACGGGCAGAACCGACGAGTCCCAGTTCCTCCGCTCCAAACCCGATGAAACGGACCCGGGTTTCGAGCCGGTCCTCGATCTCCGAGAAAATCCGAGCAAGGTCACAGACGATGGCCGTCCCGGCACCGTTGTCAATGGCGGCCTGACTGATATCGTGTCCGTCAACGTGACAGCAAACGATGATATGTTCGTCGGTATCAGGACCGAGTTCCCCATATACGTTCTGTGAGGTGCCCGAACCCAGTTCGGCGTTGATGTGAAGTGTGCCCCGTACCGTTCCTTCCCGGGTATAACGAGCGATCCGATCTCCCACCTCCTTGCTCACGCCGACGGCGGGAATCTCGGCGATCTGATATTGATCGTTCCCCAGTGAACCGGTGGGGGGAAGACACCCTTCCACATGGTTCTGATAGATAAATCCGATGGCGCCTGCGTCGTACGCTCGATAGTATTTCTCACGACGATGAAGCCACCGATCCTGGTAGTCGGGCACGTCCGAACGGGCGAGGACGATCTTGCCGGAAAGCTGCTCTTCCGTGTAATCTCCGGGCAGACCATGACCGATGTTCACGATCTCAGCCTCCACCGGTCCTTCGGGGGTCCCCGGTAGAGCGATGCAGTCCAGCTTCACGTCACGGGGTGACTGAATGTGGATGCTGGACGTTCCACGTCCCCACTTCTCCATTTCGAACGAATGCTCGGATACGTTTCGGAGCCCGGCCTCCTTAAAGGCGTTTTTTACCCGCTTGTGCCCCTTTCGCTCCCCGTCACTTGCAGCGAGGCGATGCTCGATTTCCGTCAGGTCCCGAAGGACGTTCCATCCAAAGTTTGACGTAAACGCGTTGCCGATCCAGTTGAAGTTTGTCATGCCAGCCTGAGGTGGTGAGTCAAATCGATCAGAGCGATGGATTACAGTACAATATTTCGTGTAATCATTCCTCCATACCATATTTAAATTACCCATCGATATCAACGCGAAGGGGAGGCATGAATCATATGAAAAGGAGGAGGATTCCGATAACATGTGGTGCGTTATGAATATGTTTGCAGACGCCAAATACGTGAACCGGGCGATCCTTCTGTTGACCTGGTCACTGACGATACTCACGTGCACCCATTGGCATGCGCTGGGGCAGCAATCTGACGGGCCCACCCCGCAGGGCCTACTTCGCAGCCTATCCGACCAGGACCTGCCGGCGTTTGAAGCGGAGGTGCAACTACCGGTGGGCTTGCTCAATCACAGGGCGGATGAAACGTGGAACACACGGATCAATTTTGATGGCAACTCGAGACTTCACCTGGGCTCGCTTGGAATCAGGTATGATCAGCAGGGAACGTTGGTGCTTCAGAATCGAGAGCATCTACTTACACCCCAGAAGAAAAAGAGACATCGCTGGTGGATTCAGGGCAACAACTCCGCGTTTGTGGATTACGGAACCAGCACATTGTCTGGGGTCTTCGGGGGATCCGGATCAAGATCGACGGACCGGGTACACCAGTTACTGACGGTCTTATATGAAACCCAGCTTCTTTCCGACTGGGCCGACCGAACGGAGGCGGATGTGATGCGTTCAAATTCCGAGGACAAGTTGCGGCTTGAACTCCGGGATGCTCCGGACGAAGAGGAGAGAACGCTGGTCATAAACGTCGACCGGGAAGGATCCCGTGTGTCATCCGTTCGTCTGATACGTGAATTCTCCCCGTCTTATCATCGACCTGTCCAGAAGGAAGTCGCCCTTCGGGTCGATGCATTCTACCGATCCGGCACGTTGCCGAAGAAACTGACGTATGAAAAAGCAGATGGTTCGGAGAGCGAAATGAACGTTTCTTATAGAAGACGTGGTGCGAAACGATCATCCTGGAAACAGCCTCTGTGGGCGTCCAGAGAGCAAGCGGAAACGACTGCTTCTTCAACATGTCCTTCGGATTTGTTTCAGATCGCCCGTGAGGCATCATTTTACCGGCGATCGCACTTTCAAAAGCGACTAAACGTCTTCGGGGAGCAGGTGGATCGGATACGCACATGTTTTGAAGAGCGCGTCTCCAGCCGGGAAAACGGTTCCGTCACGGGGAAGGAACTGGTAGACGCCATACGGTATTCCCGTGATCAAACGTACACACCGTCGGGACGTGGCAACAGCGGTCATCCGACCGCTTTCCAGACCGTTCTACGCATGTTTCGGCTGGAGGATCAGGATCGCCTCACGTCAAAGCGTCTGAAGGGTATTTCACTCCGTCCGTCTTACTCGACGCCGATTCAGTTACTTGCCTTTCGTTCGGCGTTGAAATCGATTTCCTCGGCGGCGTCCTTTTCGAATCAGCTGGAACGAATTTCGCAGCGATATCGATTGCGTACCGTCCGATTGTTTGTTCGAGAAATGGAACACCGGCTGCGTGGAATCGGTGAACAGGATGGAGTCATCCAGGAAAATGGGAAAGAATTCCTCGTGTCTGTACAGAAGGAGATGAAAACCTCGCTGCCGGCGACACTTCTGATGGCCCGGTTGTACCGTGAGCTCGGATATTTTGAAAAAGCGGATGCCGCACATGCAGCGCTGTCCGCCCGGGACGAGTTGATTCCGGAAGTGAAGGGGTTCATCCAGACAGCGCAGATGGGGGCCGCCCGGAGTTTAAAGGCACTGAGCATTGACCGGATTGACACCCGTGAACTTCTGTACCTGTCCGGTGTACAGGTGAAAGAGGAACAGATTTCTGCAGCCCGGCAGACGTTCCAGTCGTTTGTTGATCAATACGTTTCCTCGGATCTGACGCTGTTCATTGATGACGTAAAGGTGATTCGAACGGTGGTCGAATCATTACTTGAGAAGGGACACCGGACGGTTGTGCGAAAACTATTCCGGGGCATCATTGAGCGAGAAGGTGGTCGTTTTACCGGCCGATCGTACCTGCGTCCCATGGTCGAAACCTTGTATGGAGATACCCCCGAAGGGTTATACGTGCTGTTCAGGCATCTACGAACACCTCGTCAGGTGTCTGAGGTGATGCACCTCGAAACGGCGGTGTACCAGGCGCAGTCCCGAATCG
This sequence comes from uncultured Planctomycetia bacterium, assembly GCA_964594615.1. GTDB lineage: Bacteria > Planctomycetota > MHYJ01 > CAYXQY01 > CAYXQY01 > CAYXQY01. Next base: position 4,023 of record CAZQNZ010000076.1, on the reverse strand, counting down.
AGGATGGTGAAGCGGATCAGGTCGATTACATGTTTCTCGCCCGGGCGATTCCGGAACTGCTATCCAGCGACCGTGAGGGCGTTGATCAACTTATCAACCAGATCAAGAAGGGATACAACCAATTTTCAACCGCCTCCATTCTCGCAGAGCGCCTCGGCGATCTTTTCTGGTTACGAGGAGATCTTGATAAGGCCTGTACGTTTTATCGAAAAGCGATTCAAAACCGATTGACCGGATTGGAGGAAGAACCATCACAAGGCCTGCCAAACGAGGTTCCATCGTATGGTTATCCATATCAACTTCTTGAGAACACGACGGATTCCCCAAGCATCGGTCAGCCATTGGTGATCAAATATTCACTCACCGCTGAGAATAAAAACGATGTACAAAAGGCCAGGACTCTTCTGAAGAAAGCCGCACAGCGCGCTGGCAAACGAGAGTCGTGGATGGGAATCGTTCGGGACCCCGGGATCGCCGCTAACTACGAGCGCCAGTATGGTGCATGGGGCTTCTATTTTCTCGATGATGTCGAGCAAGCCATCAATCTATTCCGTGAAGGCATCGACCGTGAACAGGGCCGTTTCCCGTACGGTAGTTTCAAGGAGAGTTCGACCTACAGCCTGTTTCGCATGCATCTGGACCAGAACAATGAAACGCAAGCATTACAGGTCTTGCGGAGGACCGCTCGCGTTGAACAACAACATAAGAAGCCCTTTCGGTTTCACGGCAGCGCCGGTCAACAGTACGTTCGGTTGCTGCAATCGAAAAAACAGGTGTCCGATGCTCTTGAGTACCTTCGGGACGCCGCGCAACGGGAATGGCGTCAAATATCGGAGTTTGCCTACGAAAACAGTGCGACGGAAAAATTAACGAATCTCTTGCTCAAAGAAGATCGGGTAAATGATGCGCTTCAGGTCTTAAATAAAGCATTTTATCGTTCACTACCGGAAAGCCCGTCGTATGTCAGCGGGACGGCTCCCTATCAATTGATCAGCACGTTGAAGACGCATCGTCATTCGATTGATGCACTGGTTGTCGCTCGTCAGCTAAGCACGATCTATTCGTCGGATCCGGAGCCTCTTCAGAACGAAATCAGGAACCTTCAATCCAGGGTCAGCAATGCGAATCTGATGGAGCTCTTTACGGAGCGGTTCCGAGACAGGGCGACTTCTGAGGTCAGCAAACGGACTCGTCAACTACTGGAGAAGCTGGTCGATGCGGAACCGGATGAACGGGAACGGATTGAGAAATCGATTCTTCAACGGGACGATCGAATCATACCCCTTCTCCATGAGAAGTGGCGTAACAGCACCTCGAACGATCTCCGCGACCGTTTGAGGTCCATGATCGAATCACGGGGGTGGCAGTACATACGATCACTGTACGAGCGACCGGATTTTTTAAATGAATGAGCGGTTCTTTTCGGCGGTCTGTCCCACTGGAACTCGTCGAAAGCCCCTCAATCGTCAGTGCTTCGGTGTTTCGGGGAGCAACTGTAAGAAATATTGGGATTAGCACCCGTGAATGAAACTAGAACATACGGGTTCATGGGTCTTTAACACGTTTTCTTCCCCATATTCGTGTCTCACAGGTGATCAAACCACCGTCCCGTTCCTCGGAATTCAGACATGGTGGGGGCAGGGGCAGGTCGTTTTAAGTGGATTGATCGCGCTTTGAATTCGCGAGCGACCATGCATCCAGTAAGCCTTTCAACGTCAGTACGGGATCGATCCTGTCAAAGAGCTGTTCCGGTTGATCGAATAAGTGGATATCCCCCCCGAGACCGATCACAAGGGGGTCCTCGTCAAGGTCCTCCTTGATCTCTGCGAGAATGTAACGCACCATACCCGTAAAGCCGTGGTAGATACCGGTTTGAAGGGCAGTTTCCGTGTTCTGTCCAAATACCTCATCTGTGGAGACCGGCGTGATTTCAGGGAGCATGGCGGTATGGTCGTGCAATGCTTTCGCTGATATCGAGATGCCCGGTGCGATCACCCCTCCAACAAATGCCCCACTTGAGTTCACGATGTCAAATGTGACCGCTGTTCCACAGTCGACCGCAATCGCTGCCTGATTGTATCGATGCCATATTGCCGTTGCGTTGAGCAGTCGGTCCTCCCCCACCTCTTCGGGTGCTGAAATGTGTACGTCAATGGGAACCGGTATGTCCGAGCCAAAGCGTACGATGGGTTGGTCCCAGACGGACGAAATGTGTGAACGAACGGCCTCTTCGATACCGGGATTTACCGAGGCCATCAGAATATGATCGGGGGGATGATCCGGGTGGGCTTCCTCCCAGTGCTCCAGGAGGGGATCAAGATCGGCCTCTGTCAAACGGAAGGTATGTTCGAGATGTTCGTCTGCGATTCCAGCGTGGATCGACGTGTTCCCGATATCCAGCAACAGTGATGTGGGATGTTCAGTCATGGTGTGATGACCACACGGGTGATCTCGGATTCACAAGCGTATACGTGTTACCAAGTCCGTGTTGTGTTTGGTATCATCAGTACATCAAATCACGGACTCGTTGGTGCCGCACATCTTATAGTGATCTCGTCGACGGATATCAAGTGAACGACAGCTAATTTTGTGTTTTTTCTATATCTACACCATCCGATTCAGATTTCATGGGAAATGAGGATTTAGACCAACAGAAACAATGGTCTTTTACCCGCCTGTCGGCGTCGGGAGAGGGGGGGATCGGAATATTTTACTTATCCGGTTCGGAGGTGGACCGTGTGATGGATCGTATCTTTTCGCCGGCTTCCGGCACGATCTCCCGGTCGGAGCAAACCCTTCATTACGGATGGCTCACGGAGGACGGAGAGTCCGTCGATGAAGTGGTCGTGAGATTCATCGAGGCGGATCAAAGCCTGACGGGAGAGCCGGCAGCGGAATTGAACACCCACAGTGGTCCGGCTATTTTAGACCGGATTTCCTCGTTGCTTGAAGAACTGGGGGGGACTCGTGTTGACTCGGATGCTTTCCTCGAGCGGGCCGAGCGGCACGGATCGCTTGATCGCCTGCAGCGTCAGGCATATGAGTCGTTAATTGAGGTCGACACACGCCGTGGTGCAGCGATGTTGTGCAATCAATTAAATGGGGCTCTACGTCATGCACTGGAGCATGTATTGGATGATCTGGAATCCGCTCAATCCGACACCGGTGAACTGAATCCGGTCCTCAACCGGATTCGTCAGTTGATCAGCCGGGGGAAAAGCGGTGTTGCCATGACCAACCCACCGGATCTGTGCATCCTCGGACCGCCGAATGCGGGAAAATCCACACTGATGAATACCCTTTCACAACGCAAAACGTCGATTGTTCACGAAGTGGCCGGCACGACGCGAGACGTCGTTCACGATGCCGTATTTGCATTTGGATATCCGTTTCACGTACGGGATACGGCCGGACTGCGTGCATCCGGGGATCGGATCGAGCGTGCGGGTATTCAGAAAGCGAGAAACAGTGCAGAGAACGCGGATCTTGTGTTGTGGATCGGGGAGACGGTCGAAGAGGCACAGTCCTATCCGGATTTTATTTCCGACGACAACGTCATTCTCATCCGGAACAAAGAGGATCTCAATTCCAACCCCGCCTATGGAGTAACCGCTCGGAATGAAGAAGATGTGTTTCGTATTTCAGCGAAAGAGGAAAAAGGAATTCAGCCCCTGCGGTCGGCGATTCTCCACAAGCTGGGATTGGAGGAAGAGTTCCCCCCCGATGCTGCCGTGCCGTTCCGGGAGGAACAGGTGGAGGTCCTCGATCAGGCACGAACGTCGCTACAAGCAGGAGATATAGTGAAAGCCAGAGAGATGATCACTACATTACTTTCTACAGGCGGGGGATCTTAGTGAGACCTCGTCTGAAAAGGTGTCACGCACTCAGTGCGTCTCATCGTGTGCTCTGCACGGATTTTCGACGATGAAACCCCGCCTTATTAGTGGGTTTCTGAGTCGAAGTGACAAAGCAGAGCGCGCGATGAGACGCATTTTCAAAGAAAACATCCGGTTTTTGGCGCAT
>CAZQNZ010000075.1:3074-11024 GCA_964594615.1 uncultured Planctomycetia bacterium | reverse complement strand
GTCCGGAACCGGTATGGTGACCTCCCCGGTGGCCGCCCATTCGGTGCCCCGCAGGAAGGTCGTCAGGAAGCCGACACCGGACAGGGACTCCACGTCGTGACCGAGGGCCGTGTGGAAACACCGTCCCTCTCCGTATCGGATGGTCATCAAAAGTGGCTCGTCGCGATTGGTCTTTTTGGACGTTGCCGTAGCGAGTACGGACATCTGTTTGGCGGGTCCGCGCAGGCGTGCGTAGAGCTCGTCGGAGGTGTGCTTCCATTTTTCAGGTAACCCTTGAAGAATGGGATGGTTCGGAAGTCGGTTGGTTATGGTATACGCCCATTGGGGCCCGTGAGTACCACCGCCCCCTTTCGAGAAATCCCGGTGCAGTTTGCCGTCTTTGTAATACACATAGGGCCCGTTCTTCTCGTTCCGTCCCCCCCAGCCGCCGAGGCCGATGATTCGGTTGTATTCATACCAACCGCCGAAGGAGTTGTCCGCCGCGTGAACGGGCACAAATCCGCCGCCGTTTTTGACGTACTCCACAAATGCCTGTTTCGTCTCTTTCGGCCAGGACGGGCCATTGTAGTTGGACACGATGACATCGTACTGCGTGAAATCCGGGTTGTAGGCCCCCGGCTTCTTGACGGTATCGACGCTGTATTCAAACCGATCCACGCGGTCCAGTGCCTTTTTCAACACCGGGGTGGTGGCCTGCCAGTCGTGGTTGTTCTTGCCGTCGATGATGAGCACGTCCAACGTCTCCTGAGCCATGGACACAGGGGCACAGGCGACCAGAACGAGACAGGTCCATAGAAATACGTTTCTCATGGGCTGGGTCATGATTATATGAATGTATTAAGATCAAACATGAGCGTCGAGACTCGATTCCTGAACGGATGAGTCGGTCAAAGTCAATATATTCCAAACGACGTCTGGGATAAAGCAGTTGCATTCTCCGGTCAACAATACCACGGACCGATGCTCCCCACCTCACTCATCGATCAGGACCCCGGACCATCCCGGGACGGTCATCCGGCTCGTTCTCGGGATTCCTGGTACACAACGCTCCCGTGTTGTGGAGGGTCTCCCCTGCCCGCAGGATGGACGTGGATCATGTTCGTGTCCGGAAACGGTGCAAGCCGGCCGGGGATCCTGAGGCACACCTGGTTTCGATCTGATTCCAGGAACCGGTTTCTCCGTCACCAGTGATACGATCGGCCCATGTGGAAACGAAACCCGGAATGGTGACGATCCCGGTAAAACGGATCGTGATCGTAATAGTAACGATGATTGTACCAGTATGGGTCGCGGTACCGTCGCTCGCGATACGGACGTTCGCGCTTGAAGGTTGTGGAATTTGAATACGTCCGGTCATCGATCTTCAGTGACCACAGGAGTGTGAACTGTCGGTATCGCTCGGAGGGGGGTGTATCCGATGCCGGAAGGGGAAACCGGGCGGTCACAAGCAGTGAACCGGCCGGATCAAGGGTGTATGACCCTTCGCCGGATCGATTGAGTTCCGGAGATCCGATTTTCTGCAGGTCCTCCACGATGAGATCGATCCGGTCCGGAAGCAGTTCTACGGTGGAGGAACCCCGGTTTTCCACCCGCAGACGAAAGGAGACATGGCCCTTTTGACCGTCCTTCTCCCCCCCTTTTACCTCGTCAAGGGTGACGAAGGTGCGGACATCAGATGCCTCATCCGCACCGGTGGGCGTGACCTCCTGTACGGACGGAGTGTATTGGTAGTTCGTCGTCTGGCAGCCGAAAAGCACCAGCGGGAACAGGCATGCAAACGCCGATAGAAAGCGAACGGTATGAACCTGTTGATGGGGACCGGTCAATGGACCTGACTCCCTCACGTTTAGCAAAGGACCTCACGAAGATGTGTATTATACCTGAAGCCGGACGGGATCCGAAGTCTTCTTGCGAGATCTCTTCGGTGTATTCCCAACCCGACCCCCACGAGCAACAGGTCACGCCTCCATTCTGACCCGCGGCGCTGGAGACACATTCGGTTGGCCCTGCTGAAGCGGGTGTCACCGTATCGATCACACGACAAAGCATTTCAGCTGAACGCAAGAAATTCCTTCGACCGGATCGACAGCTGATGGTAATCGACGGGAGTACAGGAGGGGCTGCTCTCAACGGGTTCTCAAGCCACATTCGGGCATATCAGTTACGAATCATGGCCGGGGCGAAGTTTGGACCGCTTTCCCCGGACAAGGTCGAAGCCATTACTGGGTACGATCCACATGGCTGGAACAGTTCGGTCGGTATTCTTGACGCAGGAAAAGAAGCGGTGTCGTATCGGAAACTGTTTCATATTCTGCGATCGACTGACGCTCCGCCGCTGCCCCATGAAGCCGGTCATCCGAACTTCGCGTGGGTGGATCCCGTCTCGGAGCGCGGACATCAGCACGTGTTCATGACACTTATGACCATCGACGGCTCCGACAAAAAACGAGCCGGAGTGATGGAGGTAACACCACGCGCCCAGCGTCGATCCGTCGTCTATGCTGAGGCCCCGCACGGTATGCCCGACGATCTTACGCTCGTTTCATACGGTTCCTTCTTCATCGCTGTGAACGGAAGTTCGGAGGACACGTACTTGGTGGACATTCCCGAGGCGGACGGATCGGCATCGGTGGAACTGCATGACATGAAAAGCGGAAAAACGTTTCGTTCAGGGACGTCTCTACAGCTCGGGGCCGGTGAATCTGTAGTCCTTCACCCGATCAAGTGATATGTGATGATACGTTTCGTCGGACGTTGGCTTTCGGTCAATCCCTGTTTCTGTACACTTGATTGTGACGGTACGGATCGCACATCATTTCATAAACGATCTATTTCTTCAGGTCTCGTGCGCCCAGTGCAACTCCTAAGCTATTATTTGATGAATCCGGGTTAAATCAGGAGCAAATAATGAATCGTTCACAAATGCATCTTCTTCTATCCATTGGTTTTCTCCTGCTTGTATCCCCCGCATTTGGTCAATCGGGGGCGGCCCAGGAACGCCCGAACTTTATCGTGTTCATGACGGATGATATTTCACAGTCCGACTTCGGGTTTTACGGGAACGACGTGATCCGGACGCCGAACCTGGACGAGCTGGCGGACGAGGGGCTGGTGTTTGATAATGCGTACCTGACCACGTCCAGCTGCAGCCCCACCCGAACCAGTTTCATTACCGGTCGGTACCCGCACAACACCGGTTCCCCGGAGCTGCATATGGATTTGCCGAAGGGCCATTTTCTCTGGCCGGCCGCTCTGAAACGGGCCGGGTACTACACGGTGCACGGTGGCAAGCATCACATGGGCGGAAATGTCAATCGGGCGTTCAGCGATCGAATTGGTGGTTACGGCGACTGGTTGAAAAAAATTAAAAACCGTCCGGAGGATCGACCGTTTTTCTTCTGGTTCAATTCGTCGGACGCCCATCGCGGATGGGACATCAATGAGAACGCCCCCACGTACGCTCAGGAGAACATCAAGGTGCCCCCCTATCTCGTGGATGATACGCGCACCCGAAAGGACATGGCGAAATATTATCACGAAGTCAGCCGGACCGACCACTACGCCGGTAAGATGGTGGACCTCCTGAAGAATGAAGGCATAGCGGACAACACGTATTTTATCTATATGAGCGACAACGGCCGTCCGTTCCCGCGTGACAAGACCCGACTGTACAACAGTGGGATCAAAACCCCGCTGCTCGTCTGGAAAGCCGGCGGCGTGCCGGACGCGCGCACGAGTTCATTCGTCAGTCTCCTCGACATCCCCCCTACCATTCTTGAACTGGCCGGTGTAGAACGTCCGGACGACCTGCAGGGCGTCTCCATGACGCCGATTCTGGACGATCCACAAGCCACAATTCGGGACCTGGTGTTTGCCGAACAGAACTGGCACGTGTTCCAGGCACACGTTCGAATGGTTCGAGAAGGACCGTGGGTATACATGCGAAACGCCTGGCCGGAGCGCCGCCTGATGTCCCGGGAAGCCGCTCCGAACCCCGGCAAATTCCCCTCGGCGCATTCTCTCTGGGACCGATACGAGGAAGGCAAACTCACCCCCGCGCAGATGGACATTTTCCTGAAACCACGGCCGAAGGAGGAGTTGTATCACGTCGGCCGCGACCCCTTACAGTTGCACAACATCGCGCAGGATCCAAAGTACAGCTCCGTCAAAAAACGGCTGCGTCATATCCTCGATCAGTGGACGGAGGAGACGGGTGATACCGTCCCGGACAACCCGACCAACGACCGGGAGGACATCTATCACAACCAGAATCCGGATCACCGGCGCGGCGAGTTGCCGGGGGAGGCGGAGAACGCAACGGAAATCGACCGACCGGGTCCGATTCGCACCGATGACGTCCCGGAGGCTCCGGAAATCACACCCCCCGGGAATCCCCCCGAAAAATAGGCTGAAAGGAGGGTATTCAGGAGTGCGTGCAGTCCATCACATCGTCGTTCCCACCAATTGAAAAGCGGATGTCGATGACACGACTCATACGATCTGTACTCTGCTTCTCCATGATGGGGTTCATCCTGACCGGATGTTCCACTTCGGGACCCGCACGACCGGAGGCCGTGCGGCAGGTATCCACCCTGGATGCGCTAATCAATGGAGCATACGAAAGCAACGTTCGCATCCATCGTTTCACCGGCCCGAGCATGATCGGTCTTGGCACTCCCAATCGGATCGCCGGTGAAATGATCATCCTCGGTCGACAGGCGTACCGCGTGGATGAGACGGGAACCGTTTACCGTCTAAGAACCGGGACGAACACCCCGTTTGCCGTGGCGGCCCCGTTTGACGCGGAATCGGAAGTACCGCTGTCGGACGGACGGAATTACGGGGAGGTGAAGGAACAGGCGAATCAGCTCATCGAGTCCAGGAATTACATGCACGCCATCCGGGTACGGGGTTCGTTTGCATCCATGACGGTCCGGAGCGTGCCCCGTCAACAGCCGCCGTACCGGCCGTTGACGGAGGTGATCAGGGAGGAACAGGTGGAATTTACCTACGAATCGGTGGAGGGCGTGCTGGTCGGCTTTCGGTTTCCATCGTACATGAAGCGCCTGAACGCACCGGGATATCACCTTCATTTCCTTTCATCGGATCGAAAGAAAGGCGGACACGTCCTCGACTTTACGGTGAAGGAGGCGAGGCTGCAGCTGGACCCCGAGCGGGCGTTTGAGATGCTCCTGCCCGAGCATCATCAGTTCCGTGAAGCGGATCTGACGCACAGGGACGAGGCGGTCGAGTCCGTGGAAAAGCAGTAGGGCCGTCGGTGGAGGGGTCGATGCGGCCGGGTCGTGAGTTACTCGATGCAGACCCGGTGGACTTCGGACAGGTCCGTGTGCCCCTCGAGAATCTTCAGGATGCCGTCCTGTTTGAGGGTCAGCATGCCCTCTTCCTGTGCCACCTCCTTGATCTCGTCGGCGCGCGCTTCCTCGTACACCAATTTTTTGATCCGGTCGGAGGAGGTCAGCAGTTCGTGAATGGCCATTCGGCCGCTGTATCCGGTGTCGTTACAGGCATCACAGCCCGTCGCCTCGTACACCACCGCGTCCGACGGATCCGGAGACCATCGTTCAAATAGTTCGTCGTCCCCAAACTCGTTCCGAAACTTGTTCCACCGGTCATCCGTCAGGTCGACCCGGCGCTTGCACTGATCACAGAAGGTCCGCACCAGTCGCTGAGCGAGGATGGCCCGGAGGGCGTCGCCGAACGAGAACGGATCAATGCCCAGGTCCAGCAGACGCGTGATGGTTTCCGGAGCGGAGTTGGTGTGAAGGGTGGAAAAGACCTGGTGTCCGGTGAGCGATGCTTCGACACCGGTCGACGTGGTTTCCTTGTCTCGCATCTCCCCCACCATGATGACGTCCGGATCCCCACGCAGAAAGGCACGCATGGCGCGTGAAAACGTCAGGTTAATGCTCGGCTTCACCTGAACCTGACGCAATCCATCCTGCGTAATCTCCACGGGATCCTCCGCCGTCCAGATTTTGATTTCCGAGTTGTTGATGTGGTGCAGCGCGGCGTGAAGCGTTGTTGTTTTCCCGGAACCGGTGGGTCCAACACAAAGAATAATACCATAGGGGGTCTGTACGGCGTTGACGAAGTCCTCGTACACTTCCTCCCGCATGCCCACCTGATCCAGCGTGAGGAAGTCGGAGCCGGCGAGGATCCGCAGAACGACATCTTCCTTGCCCCCCTGAGTTGGAATGGTGGCAACACGCAGTTCGATGTCCAGCGGGCCGTATTCTCGAAATTTAATCTTTCCATCCTGGGGCAGGCGACGTTCGGCGATGTCCAGGCCGGACATGATTTTCACCCGGGAAACCAGGGCCGAACTGTAATGACCCGGCAACCGGCGATATTCCTTGCAGATGCCGTCGACGCGGAACCGGACGATGAAGTCCCCGTCGTTGTTCGGCTCAAGGTGAATGTCCGAGGCGCCTTCGCGGTATCCCTGGACGATAATCTGGTTCATCAGGCGCACCACGGCGGAGTCGTCCTCCGAAAACTGTTTCTGCTCCTCGTCGTCCTCCTCTTCATTTTCCGTTCGCGCGTCCACTTCCTCCGCCAGGTCACCGATGATGTCATCAATGGATTCGTCGGACGCCATGTCCCCGGAGGACGGATCCCCGTCCTCCTCGGTGCCAAAAAAGTAATCGATGTAGGAGATGACTTCCCCGCGTGTACTCACGCAGTAGTTGACCGGTCCGCCGTACCAGGCCTCGATGTTGTCACGTACCTGAATGTCCTTTGGATCGGCCATGACCACGCTCAGTTCACCGTCTTCTTCATGCAGCGGGACCCACAGGTGGTGTTTGAGCATGTTCAGATCCAGGTCCTCGATCAGCTCCACAGGGATCGGGCGTGATCGATCGAACTCCACGTAAGGGGTGTTGAAAAAATCTTCCAGCGACCGTCCGACATCCGATCGGGATACATCGTATTCGTCGATCAGGATCTGTTCCAGCGGGATGTTTTCCTCCTGTTCTTGTTCAGTCGCTTCGGACAGCACTTCGGGCGGGATAATGTTTTTGCGCAGCAGGTAGTCCCATCTGGAACGCTGTGCGTGGAGGCGTTTCTGATTGGATATGGCCCGGGCGAGGGAATCGGAAAGCTCCTCCAGAATGTCTACGTGATCGTCCTCAAACCGTTCGCCGGTTTGTCGATTCACCACCTGAATCACCCCGTGAAGATCGTCATCGTTGACGATGGGTGTTGCCAGCACTTCCTTCGTTCGAAACCCGGTGCGTTTGTCCCAGGTCCGATCAAAGGAGAGGTTGGAATCGATCTGTTGCAACTCGTCCGCGTCGTAGGCGTCTCGAATATTGACGGAGGATCGTTCGGAGGCCACGTATCCGGCAATGGACTCGGTCGTGATGGGCACCCGAAATTCTTCCACCTCATCCCCGTCGGATACTTTCGAGTAGATCTCATTATTCCGGGCGTCCACGAGATAGATCGTTACTCGTTCCGCATCAAGAATCCGGGAAATGTCGTCTTTCAGATCCAGAATAATTTCATCGAGGTTGGAGGAGTGAATGCGGTCCGACAGCCGTCTCAGAGAACGCTCCAGTTGCACTTCCTTCTCCAGCTCCGCCTCACTGGAGCGTGTTGCGGACGGCCCGCCGGAAACGTCGGTCTGCTGATCGGTCATGAACGAACTCTCCGGTAAGAGCAAGATGTCTCGTGAGAACAATCCCCGGAAATTCGTCTACATTCCATACCCGGGATTCGTTGTCAACATAGTGTATTTTTCACCGGATTTCAGATGAAGAAGGGTCTGTTCCACAGTCCGGAAGCCAATCCCGGGTTTCTGGTGAAGGCGAAAAGAGAAGAAGAACGAATTCCTCGATTCTTTGCCTTCATGTCTACTGAAGGATTCGTGTTGCAGAACACAGCCATTGAGACTCTTAACAGACCGCCCGTAAAATAACTTCATCG
>CAZQNZ010000075.1:0-2974 GCA_964594615.1 uncultured Planctomycetia bacterium | reverse complement strand
CCGAAAGAAAAATCAGTTTGTTGAGGCTCGATGAGAGACGCAAAAGGATGAATCTGAAGCAGAGAAAACATCTACGAAACCGGGGCATGCGTACGTTTCTGATGCTATTGTTGCTTTTTCTTTCGGTCGGACGCCTGTGCGGCTCACAGGAGTATCGTGTCAACGCACCGGAGGAATCGGATCATATTCACACGTCCCCCCACTTTGCGGTTCGATGGGACGACGGCGATGGGGTGGAATTATCGGAGGAGGAGATTCAAAGCGGGCTGAAAACACTTGAAAGCATCTGGACAACGTATATCAACAAGGTCGGTTTCCCGCCGCCGTACCATGGACGAGAGACGAAGTTCAAGGCGGACATCAACGTAAGTGACGAGGGGTGGGCCACCGGATCCGGAACCGGAGAGAGGCATCCTGAGATGTGGGTGCACCACGATGCATTCCAGTCGGAAGGCACGCTGGCACACGAGTTCGCACACTGTTTACAATACACCTCAAGGGGATTCCGTGATTCCCCGTACGTGGGCTGGTTCTGGGAATGTCACGCCGAATGGATGCGGCACCAGCACCTCCCCAACGAGGTCGGCAACGTCGGACGATCCGTCCATTATCCGTACCTGTACTGGGGCACCACCCGCCTTCGATATTCGAACTGGTTGTACCTTGAGTATTTGAAGGACCGGCACGGGTACGATGCGGTCAACCGGCTCTGGACGGAAGCGCGCGAACCGGGGGATAAAAAGTACAGGGAAGAAGACCCGCTCCAGGTCATTGCACGCACGAGAGGCTGGAGTGTGTCCGAGTTAAACGACAGCTTCGGACGATGGGCGCTTCAGAACGCGACCTGGAACTATCGTCGGGGCGACCTCTACCGCAAAACATTCGGCTCGTACAAAAACAACAAAAAGACAAAACGACGCCGGGTTACGGAACTTCAGGCGGTGAACAAAGCGCAGGGACAATACCGGGTCCCCGGATACTGGGCTCCTCAGCGATATGGCTACAACCTTGTCCGTCTGCATCCCAGGCCCGGCGCAAATCGGGTGCGGATCCACTTCAACGGGCTGGTACAGAAAAAACCGAACATCACGTCTTTTCCCGATCACTACCGGGAGGACCGCCTGCCGGATACGATTCGCAATCCCCACAGTAACTGGCGATGGGGAATCGCAATCGAATACAAAAATGGGAAGACCACGTTTTCTAATCTGAAGCGCGGCGAGCAGGGGACGGTACAGTTTCCCGTGAATTCCTCGTACAAAAATGTGTGGCTCGTGGTCACCGCGACCCCGTCGAAACTTCATCGCATCAAATGGAACCAGCTGTACTTTTCCATTTATCGATACCCATGGATGGTGAGAATCCGGGGGGCGTGGCCGGAGGGACATCAGCCGAGTGCTGTGAATCCACCTCGGGAGGGTTCCGGCGACCAACATTCAAAAGGGGGCGGTTTCGTGGCGGATTCGGCCAACGTTGCACCGACTGCCGGCGTTGGTCCAGGTGCCATGGTCCTCGGTAACGCCACGGTGAAGGGACAGGCCCACATCCGGGACGGTGCGATCGTGAAGGGCAACGCCACCGTGAAAGGAAACGCCGTCGTCCGGGACCGGGCATGGGTCATGGGAAATACCACCGTCGGAGAATCGGCGGTCATCCAGGATCATGCGGGCATCTATGAGGGGACCGTAAAGGGAGAGGCCAGGGTCGGTGCGCTGACCGTGGTGACCAACGGTTCTCATATTCATGGAAATGCACGGGTGTTCTCGGTCATCAACGCGATTGGAAAATACGGTTCGGTTCATCTATCAGGATCGGTCTACCTGCTGGGCGACCTTGAACTACGCACCTCACTGTCCAAAGGTGTTTTTTCCGGTAAGGTCGATTCAGGTCAAAAAGAGGACAAAGGACTCGGGGCGGAACGAACGTCCCCTCCGAAGCAGATATCGAAACCGCTACCTGCCCTGCGATGAGCATGATAAGCACATTGAAATGAGTGCACCTGCAACGTTTCTTTTGATATCGTTCAAGAAACTCGTTATGAAAGAAAAAATCCCTTCTCAAAAACTCGCTGGCCGATCCTGAACACGGCTTTTGCACGGGTATTTAACGCAATTTATCTGGTTGGACCCGTTCAGGGCCGGAAGTGCGGGTGGCCTTTCGAAAACGAGAGGACCCTAACAAACGAAAATGGTACTGGAATTTCACGGAAAAATGAAGATGGACAGGTGGACGATGATTCGAACAATCTTTATTGTTACCGATCTCGGTGGTGGTGAAAGATGTTGATTCTCGAAATACTTGGAAAGTAGGATAGAATTCAATACATTTCATGAGGCTTTCACGAGCCGAATAACACGTCTTTTATAGTGGTCTCAACCTCTGATTCCTCATGTTTCAAGTTCATCAGTGGCTTGCTATGTACAAATATTATGTTCTTTGCTCGCTAACCCTCTGCATGCTCATTACGTTTTCGCTTTCCGTACCTGGAGCGGAACCAAAACCCCTGTTCGACGGGCAGACGCTGCAGGGATGGGAGGGCAATCCGGATTGGTGGCGGGTTGAAGATGGTAAAATTGTCGGGGGATCGAACCAGAAAAACATCCCGCGGAACATGTTCCTCATGACCGAGGAGACGTTTCAGAATTTCGAGCTGATTCTGCACATCCGCCTCTACGGCAAGGGGAACCAACCCAACTCCGGCATTCAGGTGCGCAGCGCACGCATTCCGGACAGCTCGGAAGTGGAAGGATTCCAGGTGGACGTCGGCGACGGCTACTGGGGCAAACTGTACGACGAAAAACGGCGAGGCTGGCTCGTCGGCAAAGCGAACAACACGATCAAGAAGGGAAAACAGGCGGCGAATTCCACCGGTTGGAACAAATACCGCATCCGCTGTGAAGGACCGACGATCAGTGCCTGGATTAACGGCAAAAAAATGTTTGAGTACACCGAATCCGACGAAAACATTCCGTTG